>JBAZNU010000012.1 GCA_041649015.1 Ignavibacteria bacterium | reverse complement strand
TTCCTGCTCCTGATCTTCCCCAGTTGATAACAACAGGTGTATTGCTGCCGCCCGCAGTTTCAATTCTCGCTCCTGAAACAGGGCTGATTAGTCCGAATGGTGTCAATGCAGGTTTCTGTCTCTTTAACTTTAATGTTCTCGGTCCGTTAGCTGCTTTCAAAGAATCGTTTTGCGGATCGTTATGTCTGAATGCCCAAACATCCCAGGAACCCGATATTGAGTCACCCTGTGCAAGACCTAACGTTCCGAGCAGTACGTCTAACTGACCGAGTGTCATTGTTATTGAATTCGTAGGTGCCGGTATAGTATGTAGTCTGGTTGGTAATGCTGTACCGTAAATCCACTTGTAGGTTGCTGCCGCTCTTGAAGTATCCCATGTTATAGTAACAGGAGTTGTTGAACCCGGGATTGATGTAATAGTTGAACCTGCTGTTGGCGATGTCAGGTTAAACGGCATTAACGGACCAGCGTCCGTTACGCCTAATTCTACTACATACACTCTATCTGGACTTCCCTGAACCAAGCCGACTAATACTCTCTTTCCTGGTACTAAATCTGTCACAACTTCCGAACCACCTGAAGCAAGTGAAGTTGAGCCTGAACCCGGAACAGTTAGAGGGATCGTGATGTTAATAGGAGTTCCGATTTGTGCTAATGTTGTTGCATTATATTTTACGATAGCTATTCCTGTTGCTGAGGCAGGTGATTGATCTGTTGATAACCAAATGAATGGACCCGCCGGGTCGTCATCATAAGCAACACCATAACATCCTGATGCCGGCATCGTTATTGACGCGCCTGCTATGGCGACACCGTTAGTATCATAACATACTAATGGACCGGTAAAATTGTTTGTTCCGCACCAGAAACCTTTTCTAACAGGATCATATGTAATTGCTCTAATTGATGCTCCTCCGGTTGTAATCGTTTTAACCATAACACCGGTGGTAGGATTAATACCGTAAATCGTATTTGATAACGGAGAACCCCATATTAAACCGTTTGCGTATGCGAGGTCTCTGAAATATCCTGTACCCGCACCGGAAGCTGCAAATGAATCAATCTTATTCCAATCTGCAGTCATTCTGTTAAACATGTTTGCGCTAAATCTGGACGTTACAAATGCTGTACCTGTCCAGCATACCCCATATCCATAAACTGTACCTACTAATGAATCCAGGTTATAATTCATTAAGAGGTCATAAATGGCATTAGGATAATCATTCTGTCCTGCAATCGGTGCTAAATTAACACTAATGGGATTGACATCGTTCATTGGTGCTATTTTTCTATCTTGACCGATAACGCTATAAGCTGACATTAGTAATAATGCCACTAATATCAAAGAATAAATTTTTTTCAAGGTTTTTTCTCCTAAATTTTAGTTTTTAAAAAATTTATTTAAGTATGATATAGCTTTTGACTAAACTAAACAAATCGATTTCGCGATTATCTGACTAATCTTAACTGAAATTTATTAAAAATGCAACACTAAATTTTATGTTTACTAAGTACCAAATATTCGTTAAAAAAATCAAATATTAAATCTTTCCTTGCTGTTTTATGTTAAATTTGATATTTTATATATTAAGCACAATTATGACCATGAAAAAATTTGTATTATTAATAACGTTAGTCTTTTTAATTAATTCGGCAGCTATTTCTCAGTTCAAAAAACCCGAAGATGGGAATAAAATTAACAGAACTACAAATAATCTAATACTCGGAATATTTAATCCAAAGAATTTTTCTATGAGACACAGCTTTCAGGTCTCAATGTTAAGCTCAAAGTACGGAAATATGTCGGTTACCTCATACCTTAATTCAATGAATTATAAAGTCTCAGACAGGATAAATATTGCTGCAGACGTAAAACTTCAGTATGCTCCTTATGTCAGCTCATCATTCGGTTCAGCTTACTCAAAAGGTTTACAGGATAACCTGAACGGAATTTCTCTTTCGAGGTTATCAGTCGACTATAAAGTATCAGATAATTCTTTCATTAAACTTGAATACAGGCATCTTGATGAGACAAATTTCTATGATCCTTTTAATCCTTACAATTCATATTACTATGATAGAATGTACAGATAAAGCAATATTTGTTGCGATAATTCCATAAACATGAATTCTGACTATAAGAAAAATTTATTTAATTACACTTTAAATATTTCTATTATACTCATCACGGCGTTGTGTATATATCTTGCTTATTCTATGATTATGAATACATCGGGTTCAAGTGATGATAATATTTCAGATACTGCTAAAAAACAAATAACGAATCAGCCTAACCTTTCTATTCAAATTAATATTCTTAACGCAACCGGAGAGAACAGGATTGCTGCAAGATTCCGGGATTATCTCAAAACAAAAGGTTTCGACATTGTCGATATGGGTAACTACAAAGCTGAGGTAGAAAAAACAATGGTGCTGGATGTTATTGGTGATATTAGAAAAGCCAAAAGGGTTGCAGATGCTATTGGCGTTAGCCAAAGAAATGTCGTACAGCAACTCGATAAAACAAAATATATTGACGCAACAGTTATTATCGGAAAAGATTATACTGAGTTAAAACCGTTCACTGATAAAACTAAAATTAATTAATGGAATCTAAAGAGTTAGTTTACTTCATCGCAGATTTAATACTTAAGAAAAAAGGTACCGATATAAAAATAATCAATCTTGAGGGTAAAACCTCCGTAACTGACTATTTTGTAATTTGTTCGGCATCATCTACAATGCAGGTAAAAGCTGTTGCAGACCATATTCTGCAGGAAACAAAGAAGGCAGGAGAAACTGCATGGCGTGATGAAGGATATACCGGGCTGACCTGGATTTTGATTGATTATGTTGATGTTGTTGTACACATATTTATGGAAGAAACAAGGAGGTTCTATAATCTTGAAGGTCTTTGGGGAGATGCAGAAATTATCGATGTTCCTGATAACTTTCTGTATGAAAAGAAAACAGTAAGAAAAAGAGTGACAAAAACAACAAAAACTGCAATAAAACCTAAATTAATCAAAACAGCAAAGAAAAGCGGAAAGTAGTTGTTTATGCCTAAACCGAGAATTGTATTAACTTGCGGTGACCCAAACGGTATTGGTCCTGAAATTGCACTGAAGATAATGAATAACAGTTCTCTAAACGCTCAATACGAAATAAAAATTATCATACCCGAATCCGTAATTCAGCATTATTCCAATACACTTAAAATTAGGATACCTTCAAAGGAAAGTATTATTAATATACCCGACCTGAATATCAGAGTTAAAGAAGGGAAAACTGATAAGAAAGCAGGGCGCATATCCGGAGATGCCGTACATATAGGAACAGAACTCTGCCTTAGAAATACTTTTGATGCATTAGTTACACTTCCGATTTCTAAAAAGTCTTTCAACCTTGGCGGTTTCGAATTTCCCGGACACACAGAATACCTGAAAGCAATTACAGGAAGTACGAGTACAATTATGATTATGTATTCTGAAACCTTGATTATTACTCCTGTTACTATTCATATACCTTTAAAAAATGTTACTCACGAACTTGAAAAATCAGTGTTAAGAAAAAATCTTAACCTTCTTAATAATACATTAATCAATTATTTTAGAATCCCGGTTCCAAGAATCGCCGTTCTGTCGTTAAATCCTCATTGCGGTGACGGCGGACTATTGGGCTACGAGGAAAAGACAAAGCTCGAACCCGTCATTAAAGAAATGTCAAAAAAAGGACTTAAGATATACGGACCCTTCCCTGCGGATGGTTTTTTCGGTTCAGGAGCTTACAAGAACTATGATGCAATTGCAGGTACTTATCACGATCAGGCATTAATTCCCTTTAAACTTCTATCTAAAGGTGGAGGAGTTAACCTGACTGCTGGTTTACCGATTATAAGAACATCACCTACACATGGAACAGCATTTGATATCGCGGGAAAGAATATCGCAAACACAGAAAGCACAATTTCTGCCATTAAACTCGCTGCTAAATTGTCCGTAAAATGATTATTACTTTTAATAATGTTAGTTTTTCGTACGCGGCAAAAGAAATATTCAACTCTGCCTCACTGGTTATAAACAAAGGAGAGTTTGTTTTTCTCGTTGGTGAAAGCGGAATAGGAAAAACAACTTTGCTGAAGTTAATTTATTTTGATGTAAAACCGAAAATCGGAGACGTAAATTTTGATGATTACAGTTCGGTAAATATTGACAGAAGTGAAATACCTTTCTTAAGGAGAAAAATTGGGATAGTCTTTCAGGATTTTAAACTCCTAAACGACAGGAATATATTTGAAAATATCGCAATACCCCTTTACATCGCCAGCGTTAAAAAAGAACAGATAAAGAAAAAAGTATTTGATATTGCCGCAAAGCTCGGACTGATGGAATATGTGAATGAGATGCCTTATGACCTATCCGGAGGCGAGCAGCAGCGGGTAGCTATTGCACGAGCAATGATTACCGAGCCTGTTCTACTCCTTGCAGATGAGCCGACAGGGAACCTTGACCCTTTCGTTGCACTTGATATCGTTAAACTTCTGAATGATATTAATGTAACCGGAACTACGGTTGTCATGGCAACTCACAATTTCGAAATAGTAAAGAAATTCAGCAATAAGAGGATTATTCAGATTAAGAACAAACAGTTGTTCGATGTAAGGTTAAAATCGTAGAAGTATTTACTGCCTGTTAACCAGGAATTCAATTATTTTCTCCCAGTCATTTTCTAAGTTATATTCGACTCTGTCTTCGGGTTTTATCGTAAATGCTTTTTCAATCATTTCTATTGCTTTATCCATATCTTCAAGAAGGAAATAAAGTTTTGCTTTTTCATAATATACTTCAGTCCAATCAGGTTTTAATTCTATTACACTGTCGAATGAACTGAGAGCCTCATCGAATAAATATGTATCAAGCTGGAGACATCCTCTGTCAAAGATAGCTTCAAAGTTATTGGGCTCAAGTTCAAGAACTTTTTCGTAGCTTGCATTCGCTTCCTCGAACATGTTCATCGCATACTCTGTGTCTGCTCTTGAATACCATAGCTGTGCATGATGTGAATTAATTTCAAGTCCTTTCTTAAAAAAGTCAAGCGCTGTTTCATACTGATTCATGTTGTAAAAGCATGATCCCAGTCCGAAATAAGAATCAAAGCTCTCTGAATTAAGTTTAAGTGCTTTTCTGAAATAGGGGATTGCCTCCGCAAAATTATCAAGTTCGAAATATGAATTAGCTATATTATGATAAGAATACGAATCCTTCGGGTTTAACTCGCATGAACGCAGGTAGTATTCTATACTTTTCTGAAACATTCCCAACGAAGCGAATGAATTCCCGCAATTGTAATATGCGGAAGCAAAATTGTTCCTTAAATTAATTGCAAATTCATAGCATTCTATTGCTTTCATGAATTTGCCCTGCCTGCTTAGTACAATGCCGAGGTTATACCAGGCATTTGAATTGAATGGATTCAGTTCAATATGTTTCTCATACGATTCTATTGACGAGTAGAGGTCTTCGAGAAAATCATAACAATATCCCAGTTCATAATATGCGTCTGCATGTTCCGGATTAATCTCGATGCACATCTTGAAACACTCTATTGCCTTTTCAAAATCGTCGCATCTTTCGAAACTAATTCCTTTGTTGAAGTATGCGTCTGAATTCTTGGATTCAATATTCAGTGCAAGATTGTAGCACTTGATTGCAGCATCGTAATTTCCTTGTGAGTCAAGTGAGATCCCTTTATTAATATAAACTTCATAATCGTTCGGATTCAATGATATTGCTTTGTCGTAAAATTTCAGGGACTGGTCGTACTTACCAAGCCCGTCAAGTATTAATGCTTTCTTATGAAATAAATCAGCCGAAAAAGGAGAATAACTCAAAGCTACATCAACGAGCGTTAATGCTTCCTCAAAATTTCCTTCGTCGCAAAGCTGATTGATTTTCTCTTCGGTTGATTCAGAGTTGTATCCCTGCATATCATCGTACTTGAAATAATCATCAGAATTATATTCTATGTCATCAAAAAAATTCATTCAGTGTTTTCTGTTTAAATCAAATTATTAAATCAAATGTGATAAGTCAATAGAAAATATTGTAAGAGAAAAATTTTGGTATACATTCTTTTATTGCTTAAAAAGATTTGTCAATGTATAAAGTGAATTAAATTCTCGTGCTGATTGGTATGAAAAATTTCTGGTATCTCTAAAAAATACTTTTTATTCCGGTTATTAGAACACCGCTGCACTGAAACAAGCTTTTTTGTCTGTTAATATCAGCATTTATTCCCGAAATACCGTAATCTTTTTTCCTGTTTTCACCGTTTCCCTCTTCAGTTTTTTCTTCTTCCTTGTTTTCTTCCTTAATTTGTTCGGGATTTTCTTCCTTCAGTTTTTCCTCTTGTTTACTCGTTGTGTCGCCCGGTGAAACTTTAAGAGAATCATCTGCTTTTGTTTCCGGATTTATCTTTAATGAATCCTGTACTAAAAGAGAATCTTTTTTGTCTTTTGGCGGAGTGGTAACAGCCGTATCTTTTACGTCCAGTGATTTATAGTAATCATACCTTGGCTTTACGTTAGTCGCAAATTCCGATGAAGTATATTGAGTCAATAAGAGCCCGTAGTATTTCATCACGCTGTCTTTGTTGGGATATAGATTTTCATAAATCCAGCCCAGTGTATAATAGACTTTAGGAATCAACGCATTGTTTGGGCTTTTTTCTACAGACGAGTAAAGGGCTTTTATCAGATTTTCTTTATCGCCGCTCCCGGATACAATTTTATCCATTATCGAAGAAAGTGAATCATCCGAACTTAAATCCATTTCTATGATCTTGAGTCCCAAATTATTCCTCGATTCATTAGCGAACACTGAATTCGGATATTCCTTTATTACGTATTCGAAATATTGTTTTGACTTCTCATCGTCTCCCCGTGACTTATATATTGTTCCTAAATAAAACGCTGCTTTGCTCTCAAGGTTTGAGTTGTCATACTCATTAATTATCTTGTCGAGATAATATATTGATGAATCCGAAAGATTTAGATCATAGTAAAATATTTCTGCAAGCTCAAAATATGCGTTTATTTTAATCGATTCATTCGCTGCCTTAATCGAATCTTCATTAACAATCGGGACAACAATCGAATCCTTTTGCTGATTCTCTGTTATCGTATCAATAGGCTGCTCTTTTGTATTCGGTATCGTATCAATACCTTCATTCCTCTTTTGCTCTTCAAGGATTTTCTCGAAAGATTTCAAAAGTGAATCCTCCTCCGGTATTGTATCCCTGCCCGAAATACCTCCGCCTTTTGGTTGTTCAAGTCCGCTCTTTGGATCAATCCCCGGTTTCATCAGCTCTTTATTCTGTTCTTCTTCATACTTTTTCTTGAACAGCTGGAATTCAGGCTCTTCAGCCGGTATTTCTATCTTCGTAGTATCATTTATAATAGCTTGTATGGTAAAATATCTGTCAAATGTCAGAGCTTTCTTGCTGCTCTTTTCTGCATAATCGTGGTTGAGTGATGTTTCGTTAGATTTTTTATAAGATACGAGCGCTTTCAAATAGTCTTTTATAATAGTTTCGTAATATACACCCAGCCTGTAGTAAGATTCTGCGGCAGCTTTCGAGGATGGATATTTAACAATTATGTAAAAGTATTTTTCTTTGGCTTCCTTATATTTTTTCTGGTAAAAATCCGTGTTGGCAATTTCGAGTTCGACAAGTTGTTTAAAATCAGGGTAATCAAGATATTTCCTGTCCATTTTATTCAAAATCTCTGTTGACCGGTCGTATTTTGAAATCTCATTATATGCTTTTGCTTCGTTCAGTTTCGCATAAAATTCAAAATCAAAATCTGAGGTACTTTTAAACGCAAGCTCATACATCTCCGGAGCACTTTTCTTGTCGTATATTGAATAAATTTTTCCAAGAAGCAGCATTCTTTCCGCCTTTGTCTCTCGGTCTTTCGTTAATTCTATTGATTTCTTTAAATCCTCAATAGCAACTGATACATTCTTTAATCCTATATTATGAACTGCAAGTACTTGTAATGCCTCTGCTTTTATTTCCGGACTTTTTGAATTTTGCAGAAGTGACTTCAGTATTGTCTCACCGTCAGCATTTTTCCTTAATCTGAATTTTGACATTCCAAGATAAAGCAGCGCCTCGTCTGAAATATCGCTCGTGGAGAGAGTTGAAAGAAATTCATTGAATTTCCTTTCCGCCTGAAGGAAGTCATTCGAATAGAAGTAAGAAAGCCCGATAAGCATAACTGCATCATCAAAATATTTTGTGTTCTTGTTATACTGTATTATCTTTGAGCATCTTTCAATTACTTTTGTAAACTTGTCCTTTGTTGACTGGAGAACTGGGGTCAGTATGTTTACGGAATCAAGTTTCTGATTGTAACTTGCTATTCGCGATGCTTTAAACTCTTTTAAAGCTTCATCATAATCTTCATTTGCTGTATAAAATTTGTTAAAGTATGTGCTGAAGGTTTCAGACCTGTTCCCTAAAAACATGAATGAAACAAAATCCTGATAATTATAATCCAGAGATACCTTGTAATCAGGATCGGGTTCCTCGTCTGTTGTTACAGTTTCCTTTGAGAGTGTTCTGTGCGTCGTATAATCACAACCGCTTAAATAAACTGCAGCAATAAACAACGTTATGAATAAAATACTATTAAAAACTCTTGCCATATTCTTAAAATTATTCCGTTTTTAACCCTTAATCAAGCCAAAATTCATATAAAATGCTTCAATTTTTGAATTTCTGATTTTTTGGTATTGTTTTCCTCCATGCAAATCGTCTTACCCGCATTCCCTTTAGAATTGAAACTGAAAACTTATAGGTTTATATTTGCGAATGAAAACTATTAATCTCACTAAAGAAAAAGCAAACATTGACTTGAACGAAGGAAATGATGTAAACAATAATTCAATTGAAACTCCTCGTAATATTAAAGATAATTTTTCGCAGGATACTTTACCCGTTTTGCCGCTAAAGGATATAGTAATTTATCCTTATATGGTTTATCCTATTCTTGCTGGCAGGGATTCGTCAATTCGTGCTATTAATAAGGCGTCCGAAAAGGATAATAATTTCATTTTTCTCGTAACCCAAAAAGACGGAACCATTGAAGAAGCAACAATAGACAACCTTCACAAGACAGGTGTTATAGCCAAAATCCTTCAGGTTGTTCGTATGCCGAACGGACTGATGAAAATTCTGATTGATGCCGTCGTTGCAGCAAAAGCCGTTAACTTTTACAAGGATGACTTTATTTATGCTGACCTCCAGTTAAGGACCGATAACAATGAATTTAATTCTCAGATAGATTTGCTCGCAACAAGAGCTTCAAAACTTTTTGAAGAGTATGTAACATTGAACCCTGTTCTCACAAAAGATTCATTCACAAGTTATGAAGTTCTTAAAGAATACGATAAAAAATTGTATTTCATAGCATCTACTCTTGCTGTTAATTTCACAGATAAGCAAAAAATCCTCGATACCGAAAGTCTTTACGACAGGTACTTTACGCTTATAACAATCCTTGTTTCAGAAGTACAGGCATTAAAAATTGAGAAAGAAATCGAGGCTAAAGTGACTTCTTCTATGCAGAAAAACCAGAGGAAGTTTATCGTTCAGGAACAAATCCGTATTCTGCAGGATGAACTTGGCGAGAATGCTGAACTTGACCCCGACCTGCAAAAACTGAAGAAAGCCATCGATGAAGCTGACATGCCCGAACACGTGAAGAAAAAGGCAAATGAAGAGTTTGACAAACTAAGAAAAACTCCTCCCATGTCACCTGATTTTAGCGTCTCAAGGAATTATCTTGAGTGGATGACTGCCGTACCTTGGAATGTTTTTACCGAAGATAATTTCGACCTCGATAATGCCAAGAAGATTCTTGATGAAGACCACTTCGGTCTTGAAAAGCCAAAAGAAAGAATTCTCGAACTTCTTGCAGTTCTGAGACTTCTTAAAGATAAAAATATTAAGAAACCTCCTAAAGGTCAGATTCTTTGTTTCGTCGGTCCTCCGGGAGTAGGCAAAACCTCTCTCGGTAAGTCCATTTCTCGCGCCCTTAACAGAAAATATGCACGCCTTTCTATAGGCGGTGTGAAGGACGAAGCCGAAATTCGCGGTCATAGAAGAACGTACATCGGCTCAATGCCCGGCAGGATTATTCAGGCTATGAAAAAAGCAGGTACATCAAACCCCGTTATTCTTATAGACGAAATAGATAAGATGGGTAATGACTTCCGCGGCGACCCCGCATCGGCTATGCTCGAAGTTCTCGACCCCGAACAAAACAACACATTCAACGACCACTATCTCGATATAGACTATGATTTGTCGAACGTCCTTTTTATAACTACCGCAAACGTTCAGTATAACATCCCACTTGCACTTCAGGACAGGATGGAAATAATAGAGATGAGGTCTTATCTCGATTTCGAAAAAATAGCAATCGCTCAAAACCATATTCTTCCTAAAGAGCTGATTGAACACGGCATGGATAAAGATGAAATAAAATTTCCTGATAATGTAATTCTGAAAATCATTCGTGAATATACCCGGGAAGCAGGGGTCCGTAATCTCGAAAGAGAACTAAGCTCTATTATCAGAAAGTCAGCAAAAGATAAACTTCTTACTGGAAACGGAAATGTTAAGAAGAAAGTAAAAGTTACTCCTCAGCTTGTAGAGAAGTATCTCGGCGTGCCGAAGTACGAAGATATCGACGCTAAGAAAGACGAAAAGACAAAAGTCGGCTCTGTGTATGGACTCGCATGGACTTCGATGGGCGGCGATATTCTAACGGTTGATGTAACCGTGATGAAAGGCAAGGAAAAGATTACACTTACAGGAAAACTTGGCGATGTCATGAAAGAATCAGCAATTGCTGGATTGTCTTACATTAAGTCAAATGCAGAAAAATTTAATATACCTTCAGATTTCTTCGTTGAAAAAGAAATTCATATACACGTACCCGAGGGTGCAATCCCAAAAGACGGTCCTTCCGCAGGTATTACTATGATTATGGGTATGCTTTCAGCTATTACAGGAAGCCCCGCAAGAACTGACACTGCTATGACAGGCGAAATTACACTGCGTGGAAATGTTCTTCCTATAGGAGGTCTCAACGAAAAACTTCTTGCAGCTGTCAGAAGCGGCATTAAAAAAGTTTTGATTCCTAAAGACAATGTTAAAAACTTAATAGAAATTCCAAAAGATATTACTTCCAAACTTGAGATAATTCCCGTCTCAAAGGTGGAGGATGCTATTGAGCATTTATTTAATAAAAAGAACCTTACTATTACGAAAAGCAAAAATAATGTCCGAACCAAAGTTTAAAGTTTCAGCATTAACGTTCAGACCTCAGAAGTTTTCCGACGTGGTCTCGCAGGAGTTTGTCACTAAAACTCTAATCAACGCAATTAAGTCAAAGAAGATTGCTCATTCTTATCTTTTCAGCGGTCCAAGAGGTGTCGGTAAAACTACTATCGCCAGAATTTTTGCTAAAGCTATAAACTGCAAAAATGCTAAAGACGGAGAACCCTGCAATGATTGCGAAAACTGCACGGAAATAACAAGGGGAGTGCATCCCGATGTTTTTGAACTCGACGCCGCTTCTAACCGCGGTATCGACGACGTGCGTTCCATTCAGGATGCTGCAAAGTATTTTCCTATTAAAGCCGATTACAAATTCTATATAGTTGATGAAGTGCACATGTTAACCATTCAGGCGTTCAATGCTTTGCTTAAGATTCTTGAAGAACCGCCCGAATACCTTATCTTCATCCTTGCAACGACTAATCCTGAAAGAATTCCGCCGACTATCGTCAGCCGTTGCCAGAGGTTTGGACTGCATAGATTAAAAATTACTGAGATTATGGAACAACTCGAGTTTGTTGCTAAAGAGCAGAATGTTAAGATTGACAGGGATTCGTTATTCCTCGTTGCTAAACTCGGCGATGGTGCGCTCAGAGACTCGCTCGGCGTGTTTGATATGGCTGTCTCTTATTGCGGCAACAAAATTAAATTTGAAGAACTGAAAGAATTTCTGAACCTGCCCGATAATTCGATTTATTTCAACACATCAAGGTATATTGTCACTTCTGATATTAAGAGTATTATTGCGTATTTCAACGAACTTGAAGAAAGCGGTCTTGATATTATTACATACCTGAACGGTATTACTGACCATTACAGAAATCTACTCATCGTTAAGACCACGGAAAAAGCTGACCTTCTTGATGAATCAGACGATACTAAGAAGAAGTTTCTCGAAGAAGCAAAAAGTTATTCTGTTGACCAGATTCAGAGAATTCTGAAATTGCTTTTTGATTCCGAACAGCGTTTTAAATTCTCGGGTAACCAGAAAGTTCTCATGGAATCCCTTCTCGTTGAACTATGCAGGATTAACAGGGAAGTCGTTGATATTTCAGAACTGATTTCAGGGCTTGAAACCCTGAAAAAAAAAAGCTTGAGATAAGCTATGAGTCTTCTCATGAACCTCCTGTGTATGATTTCTCAGCTGAATTTAACCGTGAGAGTGAATTTATGAAGTCTCTGAGAGAACTTTTTAAAATTGAAGAATACAGCCCAAAAAATAATGCGAACTCTTGATATAAATAAGAATTTCCTTGCTATAGAGGAAATGTATTCAAACTACAAGGATTCAAAAGTTGTTATCCTGCCCGTTCCTTATGAAGCTACAACTTCGTACGGAAAAGGTGCGGCTAAAGGTCCCGACGCTATTTATAACGCTTCTCACTATGTTGAGTTTTTCGATGAAGAACTTAATAGGGAATTCTGCTTCGAAAAAGGTAACGGTATAGCATCGCTTTTTCCTGTAAATTTCAAAGGGGCGAAAGGCAAGAAAGCCCTCGATATTATCTATAATGAAGTATTGCATCACATAAAGAACAATAAGTTTGTCGTTACACTCGGCGGAGAGCATACTATTTCAACCGCTCCTATAAAAGCACATTTTGATTCTTACAAAGATTTATCAATTCTGCATTTTGACGCTCATTCAGACCTTCGCGATAGCTACGAAGGTACGAAGTATTCGCATGCATGTTTCTGTTCACGCGTTGCAGAGTTTACAAACGATATAACACAAGTAGGTATCCGTGCTCAATGCAAAGAGGAGTATGATTTTATTAGGAAGAATAAGATTAAAACATTTTATGCTTACGCGATTCGAAATGGTTTGCACGGCAAAAACTGGCATGATAAAGTGATTAAAGGTCTTAAAAAGAATGTGTACATAACTTTCGATGTAGATTATTTCGACCCTTCAATAATGTCTTCTACAGGCACATGCGAGCCGCTCGGCTTCTATTGGGAAGAGACTATAGCACTTCTTAAAAAGCTCGGTACTCAAAAAAACGTTGTTGGCTTCGACGTAGTTGAACTTGCACCGAAAAAAGGAAATCCTTATCCCGATTTCCTTACCGCTAAACTGATTTACAAAATGCTAAATTATTTTCTATGAGCAAAAACGACCGTATTGAAAACCTGAAGAAGAAAGCTAAAGTAATCACAAAACGTCTTGCCGAAAATTATCCTGACGTAAAGTGCCATCTTGACTTTAAAAATGAATTTCAACTCATTGTGTCAACTGTTCTTGCAGCTCAATGCACTGACGACAGAGTGAATAAGACAATGGTTCCTTTATATAAATCAAAATATAAAGGCGTTAAGGATATTCTCAAAGATGGTCACGATAATTTCAGAGATAATATAAAGTCAATAAACTTTTTCAATAATAAAACAAAATCAATTCTCGCTCTTTCGTATGCTATCGATAAAAATCACAAAGGCAAAGTCCCTGACACTATGGAAGCACTTACCGAACTGCCCGGCGTCGGAAGAAAGTCCGCCTCTGTAGTGCTCGGAAATTGTTTTGGAAAGAAGGATGTGATTATCGTCGATACCCATCTCAAAAGAGTCTCAGCCCGTCTCGGACTTATTGAAAATGAAAATCCTGATAAAATAGAAATTGAACTTAAAGAAATCATCCCCCCTGCTGAACAATTCTATTTTTCAATGAGGGTGGGGGAGCACGGCAGAATTGTCTGTCAGGCGAAAAAACCAAAATGCAATGAATGTTTCTTAAGCGATATTTGTCCTTCATTTAATAAAGTATAATGATTACTAAAAAAACCAATAAAAAAACCGACCTCGCTAAAATAAAAATGATACTCATGGATATGGATGGCTGTCTTACAACCGGACATATAATCTATTCAAGCAGCGGTGAAGATATTAAAATGTTCCATACGCACGATGGTTATGGCTTAACGCGCGGCAGGCAGCTCGGAATGAAGTTTGCCGTTATTAGCGGTATGGATTCTGCCGTTAATAAAAGACGCGTTGCAAGATTAAAGATTGACCATCTCTATGAGAAAATTGACGATAAGCTTCTTCCATTTGAAGAATTGAAAAAGTTGTACGGGTTTAAAAACGATGAATTTGCGTATATCGGCGATGATGAGTTCGATCTGCCCTTGCTGAAGGAGGTGGGTTTCTCATGCTGTCCAAACAGTGCTGTTGATGAAGTCAAAAAGCACGTTCATTATGTCTGTAAGAAAAACGGCGGTGAAGGTGCCATCAGGGAAATGATAGATAAAATACTTAAAGCAAAAAAACTTATATAAATTTAAATTATATTACTATGGATACTAAGAACAAAAAGTTCAACACTAAGCTTATTCACGCAGGTGCATACAAGGATACCTTTAAATCTGCTACCGTTCCTATTTATCAAACCTCAACTTTTGCATTCGACTCTGCCGAAGATGGTGCTAAATGTTTCTCGGGCGAGTCGAAAGGTTATATATATACTCGTCTCGGAAATCCTACTATCAAGGCACTCGAAAATAGCATTGCAGAACTTTGCGGCGGTTTCGACGCTGTTGCCGTCAGCTCCGGTATGGCTGCCGTTAACACAATCTATATGGCGCTCCTTTCCAATGGGGACCACATGGTCAGTACTGCCGCTGTTTACGGTCCTTCACGCGTTATAATGGAAGACCACTGGGCAAGGTTTGGCGTCGAATCTACTTATGTTGATACAACTAATCTTGATAATATAAGGAAAGCCATAAAGCCAAACACAAAGATGCTTTACCTTGAAACTCCGGCAAACCCGACGATTGACATTACAGATATTGCTGAAGCATCAAAGATTGCTAAAGAGCATAATCTAATTCTCGTTATTGATAATACATTTGCATCTCCGGTTCTTCAGAAACCCCTCGCACTTGGTGCTGACGTTGAATTTCATTCTATCACTAAGTATATTAACGGTCATGCTGATGTAGTCGGTGGAATTATTATCGCAAAGACTGAAGAGCTTTATAAAAAACTCCGCCCGATGATGATATCTCTCGGTTGTAATATGGACCCGCATCAGGCTTATCTTGTAATCAGAGGAATAAAGACACTTGGAATTAGAGTCGAACGTGCTCAGGAAAACGCTGCTAAAATTGCGGAGTTTCTTGAAAAACATCCTAAGATAGAATGGGTCAGGTATCCGGGTCTTAAATCTCATCCCGGTCACGAAATCGCAAAAAAACAAATGTCAGGTTTTGGTTCTATGATTGCTTTCGAACTTAAAGGAGGATTCAAAGCAGGTGAAACCCTAATGGATAATGTTCATGTTGCTACTCTTGCAGTTTCTCTCGGAGGTGTAGAAACTCTTATTGAGCATCCGGCGTCAATGACGCATTCAAAAGTTTCAAAAGAAGGCAAACTGAAAGCAAACATAACAGACGGATTAGTGAGATATGCAGTAGGTATCGAAGATGTCGAAGACTTAATCGCTGACCTCGAACAGGGTCTCGCAAAATGCTGATTTTTATCCTGTCATTCCAGCGGAAGCTGGAATCCAGGCGATTATAAAAGAGGGTAACGCAAGTCTACGATCCCGGCTTGTCGGGACTTCCAGCTTGCGAAAAAGAGGATTGTTTTTATCCTGTCATTCCAGCGGAAGCTGGAATCCAGGCGATTATAAAAGAGGGTAACGGAAGCTTCTAGCTCGAGGAAATGTTTTACATTGTTATCCCGGCATATACAGAGAGGTATTACGTATTTTTTTAATTATTAATTATCAACTATCAACTAATTGAGAGCCGATTTCCACATACATTCAAACTCTTCCGACGGGAAACTAAAACCCGCCGAGATTATCGATTTGGCTAAAAACAAGGAACTCAAAGTAATATCAGTTACCGACCACGATAACATCGAAGGCTCTCAGGAAATGTTGAAATTAAATGGTACCTATGGCATCGAAATCATCCCCGGCATCGAACTTAGCGCCGATTTTCATGGCAGGGAAATTCATCTCCTTGGCTACTTTCTGGACTTCGGAAATGTTGCTCTTACCGAACATCTTAAGCTCATCAAAAATCTCCGCATAAGAAGAATCAATAAAATGATTGATAAGCTTAAAGAACTCGGTGTCATTATCAGCTCTCCCGATTTGTTTGAAAAATATTCTGCAAGCTGCTCTATCGGCAGGCCGCATCTGGCAAACGAGATAATCGAAAATGGTTACGTAAAGGATTTCCAGACTGCTTTTCATAGGTATCTCGGGGACGGTAAACCTGCTTTCGTGAAGAAAGAAAATCTTAACTTTGAAATAATTATTGAACTCATTCGCGTTTCAGGCGGACTTTCTTTCCTCGCTCATCCGGGAAGCTACTTCAGGGAAAGTGCCCTCGTTGAATTGAGAAGAGCGGGAATTGACGGTGTTGAAGTTTACCATCCTTCGCATAATGATAATCACATAAAGAAATACAAGAAGTTTGTTAAAGATAATAATCTCCTCACAGTCGGCGGCTCTGATTTTCACGGTTATGCGGAATATGATAACAATAATATCGGAAGGTATTTCATCGGCGAAGATGAAGTATTTGCTTTAAAGGAAAAACATAAAAGTTTAAAGAAAACAATATCATGAAAACATTCAAAGGTGAACTAAAAGGCAAAGGTCTGAAAATTGCCGTCATTTCAAGCAGGTTTAACGAAGAAATAACAGGAAACCTTATCGAAGGTGCAATTAAACTCTTTCTTGAAAAAGGAGTTAAAGAAAAAGATATAAACTTATTCCTCGTTCCGGGTGCGTATGAAATTCCCACGGTCCTCGAAAAGATTCTGAAGAAAAACAGCAGGTTAAAATACGACGGAATACTCACAGTCGGATGCGTCATAAAAGGGGAGACAGCCCACTTCGAGTATATTTCAGGAGCCGTCTCAAACAACATAAACTTAATATCTTCAAAATACTCCGTCCCCGTTGGTTTCTGCGTCCTCACTACTTACAGCGACGAGCAGGCAGAAGCCCGTTCTCGTTTAAATCCCTGCAATGCAGAAACAAACAAAGGTTACGAATCAGCCGCAGCAGTCCTCGAAATGATTGACCTTATAAAGAAAATATAATTTCTGTTATAACCTCAAAGTAATATGTTACTTCAAAAGCACCATCCGCTTTGTCTGAACAAACTTCTCTGTCTGTATAGAGTAAAAGTATATTCCGCTCGCAAGTCCCTCTCCACTGAATCTTGTCTGATGTGTACCCGCATCCAGCCTCTCATTGTTTATCAGAGTTTTAACTTTCTGACCAAGCATGTTGTAAACCTTTATCGTCACGTATGATTTTTCAGGCAGCATGAACCGTATGTTTGTAACAGGATTGAACGGATTCGGGTAGTTCTGCATTAAATCATACTTCTCAGGTAATTCCGTCGAGATATTTATCACGGGTACTACAGGTGCTGTTGTTGAGAATTCATAAATCAAAGGGGCTGTGCCGTTATAATATGGTCTTGTTGCATTGTAAGGATAAATATAAAATTCCTCTCCCGGCTGTCCTGCTCCGCCAGTGTTCACAAGCCTCGGTGCCCAGATGAACATAATATCATATTGCGGTTGTTGTATAACTAAATTCCTGTTCTTATATGGTGTAGTAATGCTCGTATCGTAACTCGAACCAAACGTATATAGCAGAAGTTTTCCACCGAGCGAGTCTGTTGTTGGATTCCATCCGTTCGTAAAAGGATATATATCCGATGATTCAACAAATGCACAGTTCACTTGTCTTTTCTCATATCTGTATGTTGGTATTGATGGATTATCAACTACCAGTGTATCAGCAAATACTTTGAACGGTACTTGTTTCATTCCTTTGTATATGTAATAATTGTCATTGATTTTTGAAGAATCCTGATACCAATACGCATACTGTCCTTCACTCTGTGCAGTCCATTGAATTGTTACTTTCCTGAGTTTATCTGCCGTTAATGCTGACCGTAAATTAGAAAATGTACCCGCCATTGGATAAGAAATTGACTGAGAAATTGACTGCCACGGTCTTGTTGGATCTTTTATATACTTGCTCCCCGTAAGAAACTGATTTCCCTGATTTGACCACGCCCAGCCCTTATGCCGCGTCTGTATTGAATCTGCTGGTAAATTCGAAGCAGGGTCTTTTATCAGTCCCGCATTTCCAACATAATACGGTGCATTCCCGGAAAACCTTATTTTATCTACTTTAAAGAATATTCCGTCTAATATTCTTGAATCTTCATGAGATAATGTCTTAAAAGGTGTAGGTCTTAATCCTGTTCTTAAAGTCGAATAACTGCTTCCGTTGTTAATTGACTTTTGTATGCTGTAAGTAGTATCACCGGAAAAAAGTATCCTGTATTTAGCGGTTTGCAGCAATTGCTGTCCTACAACTACAGGCGTTAGTCCTAAATCAACTAAACTGTTTGAAAGTGTATCGCCGTTATAATATGCAAATGTTATATTATTCGAATACGGCTCGGGAGTTGAGCTGAATAGGACATTAACCATCGTATTTCTTATAACTTTAAAACCTTTTTTAATCTTATTAGAAGTACTGACCGAATAAGCATTAACTACAAATTTATATACCTGCCCGTACTGTATTTCAGATGCACCCCCGTAATTTCCGGGAAACCTTGTGTTCGTTATCTTTATTGACCTGCTTAATCCGCTGTTTGGAAAGTTAGGAGGTGTCGTCATGCCGAAAGGTGGCACAATTGGAAGAGGTGCATATATTTCCTGATTGTTTATATAACCTATAGGCAATGTATCAATAACAAGTCCTATGTTATTCCTTAAATCATATATACCTATTAGTTTTATCTTATTCGGGTCTATAGTAAGCGGTTTGCTGAAATCAGGAAGATTCTCGTTCGGTAGATTCTTGTCAACTTCATATATTTCATACCCTTCAAACTTATATATATTTGAATCGCTTTTCGGATAGAATATAGTGTCCCAGTAATAATATGATTCCGGAGCATCATTCCAGAATATATTAAGTGAACATTGTGTCTGGTTTATCGGGGTGATGCTCTGTGAAACTACCGGTATTGCCGGCTGCGGAGTTACATTAAAGTTATTGTCATAAATTATCTGTGCTGTTTGGCTTAATCTTTTAAGCAGTGTTACAGAATTTTTGTTATCAGCACCCCTTTGAACAAATTGTGCAACAACTATTTCCTGAGTATCGCCGGGATTTACAGTAAAGTTCAATCCTCCTGAATTAAATATAAATCTTCTGTCGCCCGATGGATTAACCGAAATAGTTGTTCCCGTTATTCCATTACAGTTTTGAACGGAACCTTTATATTCTGTCCATCCGGAACCTGATTCAGGATTTCCCGGATAACAGAACTTTGTTATTACAGGAGGTGAAACAGTCGGATCAAGGAAAGGAGACCTATCCTTTTTTAATCCCTGAAGCATGTGATATGCCGGTATAGGTTCACCGTTAGGATCGGATTCACAAGGCGGAGGTGTACTGCCCGTATTTGTAAAAAATACAAAAGAGGTCAACCCGAGTGTATCACCTGTAATTCTGTTTATCGGACTTTTAAAATAATCCATTCCAAAAGCAGGCGGTGCCGCACCATAAGTCGGAGGAGCTCCCGAACCATCGTTATTATCAGCATTATAGCAATAACCAAGATTAAGTATTGTATCACAACCTATGTAATCATCTTCTGCATTACCCAAATCCGGGTCAACAACTATTCCCATGAAGGTTGAATCCCATTTTACAGGTCCTCTATTTAAAATCACATATCTGATAAACTGTAAATCCTCAGTCCCGGGTCTCGCGTATGCCCAAGATGTAAAATGTATTTCTGCCCCAAGCAATGGATTGGTTATTCCGCCGCCAAAACCTTCTCCGGAACTTCTTTGTGACGTATCGCCGTCACCCATGCACTCAAATATCGTCTGGTTTGCATCGGGTATTCCGGGGATATCAACTCCATCATCATAAATACCGTTATTGTTAACATCTTTATAAGGAGCACCATACGGTACCATCTTATACCAATTCGCATAATCCGGATTGTTTGCTGCATTATCACCAATCCTTACCGTGTACATCTTAAAATCGTTGTTCGTGGTCCATGACCCGTTTTGAAAAGTTCCGGGAGCATATTCGCCTTTATAAGATGCCATGACCTGTGCATACTGTCCGTTTATTCCGCAACCGATAGAAAGCCCTGCCGTGAAACATGCCGTCCTTCCTGAACCATTCGGCCATTCTAAACCGGAAGAATTACCTGCTGTTGTATTCTGGTCAAATATCCCCGTGTTTTGAAAATATGCTGAGATGTTATTGGGATTAAGTATAACTCTCTGAATAACAATAACGTCAGATACTGGATTATATGGATTTCCGCCAAATATAATTCTTGGCTTTGATTGAATAATAAAATTGAAAGATAGAGAAAAAACGAGTAGAAAAATTAGCTTTTTCATTTGCGTAATTTTTTAATTATTAAATTATTACTAAGCAATAAAATTTCTATAAAATAGATATTTAATTATACTACAAATAAAAACCACATTAACAAAGGTCGTTTCTATGATTAGAAATTATATTTTAATTAACCCATTACTTCAAAAGCACCATCCGCTTTGTCTGAACAAACTTCTCTGTCTGTATAGCGTAAAAGTATATTCCGCTCGCAAGTCCCTCTCCGCTGAACCTTGTCTGATGTGTACCCGCATCCAGCTTCTCATTGTTTATCAGAGTTTTTACATTCTGACCAAGCATGTTGTAAACCTTTATCGTCACGTATGATTTTTCAGGCAGCATGAACCGTATGTTTGTAACAGAATTAAACGGATTCGGGTAGTTCTGCATTAAATCATACTTCTCAGGTAATTCCGTCGAGATATTTATAACAGGTACCGTTGTTGAGAATTCATAAATCAACGGGGCTGTGCCGTTATAATAAGGTCTTGTTGCATTGTAAGGATAAATATAAAATTCCTCTCCCGGCTGTCCTGCTCCGCCAGTGTTCACAAGCCTCGGTGCCCAGATGAACATAATATCATATTGCGGTTGTTGTATAACTAAATTCTTGTTCTTATATGGTGTAGTAATACTTGTATCGTATGAAGTACCGAATGTATAAAGCAGAAGTTTTCCGCCGAGCGAATCTGTTGTTGGATTCCAGCTATTAGTAAATGGATATATATCCGATGATTCAACAAACGCACAGTTCACTTGTCTTTTCTCATACTTGTAAGTTGGTGTTGATGGATTATCGACTACAAGTGTATCAGCAAATACTTTGAACGGTACTTGTTTCATTCCTTTGTATATGTAATAATTGTCACTGATTTTTGAAGAATCCTGATACCAGTACGCATACTGCCCTTCACCCTGTGTAGTCCATTGAATTGTTACTTTCCTCAGTTTCTCTGCTGTTAGTGCAGACCTCAAATTAGAAAATGTACCCGCCATCGGATAAGAAATTGACTGAGAAATTGACTGCCACGGTCTTGTTAGATCTTTTATATACTTGCTCCCCGTAAGAAACTGATTTCCCTGATTTGACCACGCCCAGCCCTTATGCCTCGTCTGTATTGAATCTGCCG
>JBAZNU010000011.1 GCA_041649015.1 Ignavibacteria bacterium | reverse complement strand
TGTCAACTTCATATATTTCATACCCTTCAAACTTATATATATTTGAATCGCTTTTCGGATAGAATATAGTGTCCCAGTAATAATATGATTCTGCTGCATCATCCCATAAAAGATTTACCGAGCACTGAGTTGAATTTATCTGTGTAACGCTTTGCGAAACAGTTGGTATTGCAGGCAGTAAATTTACATTAAAGTTATTGTCGTATAAAGTCTGAGCAAGGTAACTCAATCGTTTAAGCATTGTTACAGAATTCTTATTATCGCTTCCCCTTTGTACAAGCTGTGTAAGGACTATCTTTTGAGTATCACCTGGGTTCACTATAAAATCTAATCCACCTGAATTCATTATAAACCTCATGTCATTGGGTTGATTTACTGAAATAATGTTTCCGGTTGTATCACCATTGCAGTTTTGCATGGAGCCTTTGTATTCTGTCCAGCCCTCGTTTGTTTCAGGGTCTCCGGGATATGTAAACTTCGTTCTTTTTGGCGGAATCTGTGTTATATCCATGAATGGAGTCCTGTCCTTTTTAAATCCTTGGAGCATATTGTATGCTGGTATCGGCTCGCCGTTAGGATCTGATTCACAGGGCACAGGTGATGCTGCCGTTCCGATAAAGAATATAAATGATGTAAGTCCAAGCGTATCGCCGCTAACTTTATTTCTCGGGCTTCGCAATAAGTCTATTCCGAAAGCCGGAGGTGCAGTTCCGTATGTCGGAGGAATTCCGGGTCCGTCGTCATTATCACCATTGTAACAGTATCCAAGATTCAAAGTTGTGTCACATCCGATGTAATCGTCATTTCCACCACCTAAATCAGCATCAACGACAATCCCCATAAACGTTGAATCCCACCTTGCCGTACCTTTATTTATAATCGTATAACTCATAAACTGTACATCTTCTATCCCGGGAATTGAGTAAGCCCATGCAGTAAAATAAATCTCAGCTTTCAGTATCGGATTTGTTATCCCTCCGCCGAATCCCTCAAATGGCGATCTTTGAGAAATGTCTCCGTCACCCATGCACTCAAATATCGTCTGGCTTGCATTCTCTGCTCCGGGAATGTCAATCCCGTCATCGTACTGGTGGTTCCCGTTAACATCTTTGTAAGGTGCTCCGTAAGGTATCATCTTATACCAGTTTGCATAGTCGGGATTGTTGTATGCATTATCACCAATCCTTACTGTGTACATCTTAAAATCACTATTCGTAGTCCATGCACCGTTTTGAAAAGTTCCGGGAGCATATTCGCCTCTATAAGATGCCATGACCTGAGCATACTGTCCGTTTATTCCGCACCCTATACAGAGTCCTGAAGTAAAGCAGGCAGTCCTGCCCGAACCCTTTGGCCATTCTAAACCCGCTGTGTTACCGTTAACTGTATTCTGGTTAAATATTCCCGTGTTCTGAAAATATGCTGATATGTTGTTTGAATTTAGTATAACTCTTTGAATTATTATGGATTCCGGTAAAAGACTGTTAGGATTCGTCCCTATGATTATTCTTGGTTTTGCATGAATAATTGTTACAAAAGAAATAATTAAAACTGCGAGGAAAATTAACTTCTTCATTTAATTAATATAAAATTAATAAATGCTTTATTTAATATAATTTATTGAACTTCGAAAAAATAAATTAAAATATCAAGTGTATTATCCTTTCGTACAGCATACACAAAAATACTGATTATGATTATAAAACGATTCGCTTCTTCCAAATGCCGGTACCTGAAGTGTTAATGCTGACACCTGTCAAAATTCTATTGTTCGCTAATTATAAATATTTAAATACGCCTCCCTTACGCCCTGTACATGCCTTAGGAGAAAAGTGCGTTATAAGTAAGTCGTTAATGCGGTTTTTTCTGTTTTATTTTGTTTGAGGATTCAAGGTTTTGCTTCCTGGAAAAGCTATAAATACCGATATAAAATATATCTTCTTTATAAATGAGGTTTCTCAAAATTACAGAATATTTCTATCATAATACAGCACCATATAAAGGCATTATAAAACCCCGTCTTTGCGTCATTAACAGTCCGGCTTTCTATCTCACCCTGAACCTATAATATGGCTGCACCTGCTCGTCGTCAACTTTTTGGGGAGTAATCTTTTCGGCTGATTCACCCCTCTCCGCCTCAAATCCCCTGATGACATTAGCCTCTCCGGCGGTGTATTTTAGTTTCCCTTTTACCTCTTTTGTCGAAATGAATGCTGTATAAACCATCACATTTTTATACTTTTCTGTTATCGCAAGTAAACCCGGTTTGTCAAACTCATGCTTGAAATGATTTATTTCTGTCAACGAAGGAACGTAACCTCTTACCTCTTTCTCAATCGTGATATAAGAATTATAACGCAGTTCCCTTAATTCATTTTTATTCGGTTCGCGCATAAATATCACAGTGCTTGCTATAAAATCATCTTTAAGTATATTAAATATTTCTTCCGAAATCCTGAAGTTGATTTCCACTGTGTCGGGTGTGAGTATGACATTTTTATCAATTAAACCTAATTTACCGGGTGTAATCGATGTAAAATGCCATGACTTACTTCCCTTAGTATAGGCATAATTGTACGTAAAACATTTTTTGTAAGGCGTCTTGCCCTTTAGGTTTGGCTTTTTCCAAATCCTGTATCTGTAAGGAGAATCGGTTACCGCTGAGGCAAACTTTGAAATTGCCGCAAACCTTTTTCTGTTTTTTATTAAATCTTTGCTCTTTGTTTTCTTATATTGAACAGGGGCAGATGCCACATAACTCGACCCCTCCCTTCTTTTAAAAACATTATCACCTATTTTTCCCCGAGTTACTCCCAGAAACTGTTTAATTACTTTAGCCATTATTCTTATTTTTTACTGATTTCTGAAAATTTCATATTTTGAATTTTATTACGCCGCCTATAACTTAGGTATGACTCTCCAAAGCCTAAAGTTGGACCGATATGTATGCAATAGGTATCCAATACGTATGCAATACGTATAAAATACGAAATTTAAACGAAATTCAACAGTAAAATTTTGGGGTGACGGTATAAATATATACCGGTATGTGATAAGTTATTTATTAATTGCCATGAAAGAATTATGCTGTGCATCTTATTTCTTCGCTGCTTCCATTATTATTACTAACAATTCCTCATGAATGTTCCCGTTTGTTGCGAGTATTTCTTTGTTGTAAACCGAATACTCTCCGCCCTTAAAGTTTGTTACCTTGCCGCCTGCTTCGGTCAGTATTATATATCCCGCCGCAACGTCCCATGCGTTCAGGTTGTACTCCCAGAAGCCGTCGAAGCGCCCGCATGCCGTCCAGCAAATATCAAGTGCCGCCGAGCCGATTCTTCTAACTGGTATATCCGAATTTACTATTGCCGAAAATACTTTTACAGGATTGTTCGGGTTGCTTCCCGTCTTGTATGGAAATCCCGTTACGAGCAGTGACTTCTTGAAATCGCTTTCTTTTGAAACCTGAATTCTCTTGTCGTTCAAGTATGAACCCTTGCCTTTTTCCCCAAAGAACATTTCATTCCCAAACGGATTGTAAACACCTCCCATAATAATCTCGCCTGCAACCTCAACCCCTATCGATACACAGCAAATCGGTATTCCATGCGCATAATTAATCGTTCCGTCAATCGGGTCAATAATCCATTTCACTTCCGAAGAAGTGTTCAACGCTCCGATTTCTTCCGAAAGAATGTTGTGATCGGGGAAATCGTTTTTAATAACTTCAATAATTTTTGCCTCCGAGTGCTTATCAACCTCGGTTACAAGATTTGAAACAACATCCTTGCTTTCAATCTTGAAGTCCTTATCAAAATATTCTTTCAGTATCTTCCCGCTTTCATCAAGCGCCTTGTAAAGTGTGTTTTTCATTTATTAATCCGTTATGAATTCCAGCCCGTCGTAAGCCAGACTTATATTTTCAGGTAATGAAGCGTTTACTTCATCATTATTTAAATCGTGTGTAATGTGCGTAAAGTATGTCTTCTTCGGCTTCAGATTTAGTGCTATATCAGTCGCTTCTTTCAAATTAAAGTGTGTCGGATGAGCTGCATGTCTTAGCGAGTTCAGTATCAGCACGTCAAGCCCGTAAAGCTTTTCCATTTCTGCATTGGGTATATGGCTCGCATCGGTTATGTATGCAAATTTGCCGATTCTGTAACCCAGTATCTTTATCTTCCCATGCATCACTTCAATCGGCATTATCTTCACTCCCTTTACTTCAAACTCTCTATTCTCAAGATAATTGAAGTTCATCAGCGGAACTGCCATGTAGCTTTGAAGTCTCTCATCAAGCGCATAGCGAAAAGTCAGCTTAATTTCATCCAACGTCGGAGCATTTCCGTAAACATCAACATATTTCTTATATCGCTGGTTTATCTGCCTAAGGTCGTCAAGCCCAAATATATGGTCAACATGATGATGTGTGTAAAGTATCCCGTCAAGGTCAGTTACATTAGCACGTAAAAGCTGCTGTCTGAAATCAATCGAAGTATCTATAAGAATTTTTACTCCGTCAGCTTCTATGTAAACAGACGCGCGAAGTCTCTTATCCTTTGGGTTTTCAGATTTGCATGTTTTACACGTGCAGCCGATTATTGGTACACCCTGCGATGTACCGCTGCCAAGTACTACAACCCTGTTCATAGCAGTTTCTGCTGCCCTTCTTTTTCGATAAGCTCTCGTATTGAAGGTTTTAGGAAGATTCCATCAACTCCAATCTCGGCAAGGTTCTTTGTGAGGAAGTTTATCTTTTTCTGCGGCTCTATGTTCTTGTTCATTAAAAATGTTTTCTGCTCTCTTAGCAAACAAAATCCGCCTTTGAAGAGACCCTTTTCAATTCGTACTGTATAACCTATCTGTTTAAAGACTTCAAGAAGTTCATTGATTAGTATTTCCTGATTTTCATTTGCTTTTGTATCTTTTGCTTTCTTTATAACCTTGCTCATTTAAGATATTCCTCTTTCAAATCATCTTCATCGTGCATAAAATATTTGTACGAATACTCTTCAATCATCTTTTTCTTCTCTTCTTCAAGTTCTGCAAGACTTTTCTTCATCGGCTGCATAACTGAAATTACAATTATTGCATAATACGAAAAAAGCGCAATCCATGGCACACCCTTCAGGAATCCAATTCGCTCTCCGAATACCTTTAAAAGCCCGTCATGAACGGGTGGATTGTCAAGATACATTATGTAAAACTTTATATCCAGAAAAGCCGTGTAAAGCTCAACCGGTACGAAGACGTAAAAAAGAATTATGCACATCAGTAGCCATGGATTTTCTCGAAGACTCATTTTTGCTTTTACAAGAAAACCGATTGAACAAACAAGTGTACAGATGTACGCCCCCAGTATTACCATCGAGGAATGCGAAAGCATCCTGAATATCCAGTTTTCTTCATCCGGCGGAATGCTTGTCCTGAAACTGAATTCATCGTAATTCAACAGGTCGTTGCCTATTAGCCCGCGTATGTTTATCGCACCGAGCCATACAACAGCCGAAATTATAAGTAATGCCAGCCAGATTCTTGCTTTTCTGTTCAATGTAAGTTTATTAATTATACAAAATTATTTAATTGAAGCATGACATTCAATTTATTAAGCTATAAATCTTTTTGAAAGTCTTTTTGTTATATAATATATCATTCTAAATTTAAAAGACCACATTATAAAAATCATGGAAGAAAGAATTAAAGAAGTACTGGCAAGTATTAACGAACCTATTATTAACAAAGGTTTTACCGAACTTGGTTTTATTTACGGTATTGTAATGAAGGGTAATACTCTAAAGCTGAAACTCGGTATTACCGACCCGGATTATAAAGATATTGCAGAATTAAAAAACAATATTACAAACAAAATTAAAGAGCAAATCAAAGAAATAGCTAAGGTAGAAATTGACTTCGTGCTCGGTGTAGTAAATCATGACAATAAACAAAAATCAATAGTCCTTCCAAATGTTAAAAATACTATTGCAATCGCCTCAGGCAAGGGCGGAGTAGGGAAATCAACCGTCGCTGCAAACATCGCTGTATCTCTCTCTAAAGAGGGTGCAAAGGTAGGACTCATTGACGCTGATATTTACGGTCCTTCAATTCCGATTATGCTCGGTGTGAACGATAGACCCGGTATTGTTCAGTCTGGCGGAAAGAATAAAATGCTTCCGGTTCTGAGCCACGGTATCTCATTAATGTCAATCGGTTTTTTAATTGAAGATGATTCGGCTGTCGTTTGGCGGGGACCAATGGCTTCAAGTGCTTTAAAACAATTCATGACCGAAGTCGAATGGGGTGACCTTGATTTCCTCTTGTTCGATATGCCCCCTGGAACAGGAGATATTCAGCTTACATTAAGCCAGACAGTCCCGCTTACGGGTACAGTCGTCGTTACAACACCCCAGGAAATATCGCTTGCCGATGCCCGCAAAGGTCATCTTATGTTTGAAAAAGTAAACGTACCGAACCTCGGCTTTATCGAAAACATGAGCTATTACTTAAAGCCCGACGGACAAAAAGAACACATATTCGGTCAGGGCGGAGGAAAGAAACTTGCAGATGAGTTTAATGTCGAACTTCTCGGTGAAATTCCAATCGATACCAACATCAGAATAGCAGGCGATAACGGTACACCGATTTCTATTTCAAATCCTGATTCACCGGTAAGCAAGATATTCAAATCAATAGCTAAAGAACTCATAATCGAAATCAATAAAAGAAACACACAGAAAGAAAAAAGACCCGGTCTCGAAATCATAGTGTAGATAAAATCCAAATTAAGATCCTCCTTCCCAAGCTCCGGCTTGGGAAGGTAGAACATATTTCACTTCTTTATTATGTTACTTTTACTAAATTTGTACATGAATAACGAACTCAACTTAGAAAATATAGAGAAAGTTCTTGCCGAAATTCGTCCTCACCTTCAGATTGACGGCGGCGACGTAGAAGCAGTTAGCATTGAAAACAATTCTATCGTTAAAGTCAGACTCTTAGGTGCCTGTAATTCTTGTCCGTTAAACCTTATGACATTGAGGGCGGGTATTGAAAGAATGTTGATGATTAGATTTCCTGAAATTGTCAGGATTGAATCAGTACCCTGATATCTCTGCAGCTTTTATATTCTCAATTTTTCCCATATCAAGAAAGTAAGAATTTCCTGTATCAAATCCTTTGATGCTTTCACCACATTCGGATAACTCCGTGTACAAATCAATTACATCTTTATACTCTGTAACACTATCTCTTTTGAATATCTCTGATGATATAACATGTATCCCGTTAAAAGCAAAATGATTGTTCTCTGGTTTTTCTGTTGTCACTCTTTTTATAAGGTTTAAATCACTATCAAACTCAAGATATCTCGATGTCTTTCGCTTTTGTATTGCCAGCACTGCCAAAGCTTTTTCTCTGGAAAAAGCTTCATCGATTAAGTTTATATTAAAATCCGTGAACACATCAACGTTTATAACAAGAAATCTCTCTTCTGAACCCAGATATTGCATTGCATTTAATATACCGCCGCCGGTACCTAAAATATCCTTTTCTATTATAATATTTATTTTAATACCAAAGTCATTTACCTGAAAATATTCTTCTATTTTATCGTGAAAATGATGAGCATTAATTACTATCTCTTTCACTTCCAAAGCTTTCAGTTTTTCTATCTGATAAGAAATAATCGTACCTCCCCTGAAAGGGAAAAGCGGTTTTGGCATCGAATCGGTAAATGGCTTTAACCTTGTACCGTATCCTGCTGCAAGTATCATTGCTTTTTCAATCATGTATTAATTTATTAATAGTATTAACAAAATACAAGGCGCAGAAATACTAACACTTATTTCATTTATTATTAAATCGTAATATGATAATTTCATTTAATTAATTGAATTATGATCTTACCAGGAAATAAAGCGGCTAAATCAAAAGAGTTTTATATACGTGAAATTATTAAACTGAAGAAAGAACTGAATGCAGTTCTGCTGGCACATTATTATCAGGAAGGCGATATACAGGATATCGCTGACCATATAGGTGACAGTCTTCAGCTTGCGCAGGCGGCGGAAAAGACGGATGCAGACGTTATTGTCTTTGCAGGTGTTCATTTCATGGCGGAAACTGCAAAGATTCTTAATCCGGAAAAACTCGTACTGCTTCCTGACCTTGCGGCAGGTTGTTCGCTTGCTGAAGGATGTCCTGCTGACTTATTACAGAAGTTCAAGGAAAAGCATAAAGACCATATAATTATAAGTTATATAAATTGCTCTGCGGAAGTAAAAGCAATGTCGGATATTATTTGCACTTCTTCAAATGCAGAAAAAATTGTCAAACAGATTCCTGAATCACAAAAGATTATCTTTGCTCCTGATAAGAACCTCGGTAAATACTTGATAAAAAAGACAGGCCGCGATATGGTCCTATGGCAGGGTGCTTGCATTGTACATGAAACATTCAGCGAAAAGAAAATTCTTATGTTAAAACTTGAACACCCAAATGCTAAACTAATAGCGCATCCTGAATGCGAAGAAAAGATACTTGCTAATTCTGATTTCGTCGGCTCGACGAGTGCACTCCTGCAGTTTGTTCAGAAAGATAGTGCTAAAGAATTTATAGTTGCCACAGAACCGGGAATCATTCACCAGATGGAAAAAAACTGTCCTGATAAGAAATTTATAATTGCTCCTCCCGAAGCAAATTGCGCATGCAATGAATGCCCTTACATGAAACTTAATACACTCGAGAAGCTGTATTTGTGCATGAAGGATAAAACTCCTGAGATTGTTCTGGATTCTGAAATACAGAGGAAGGCGTTGATACCGATTCAGAGAATGCTTGAGATGAGTAAATAAAAACTAACTGTCTTGTGATAAGCCGGATTTTGTTCCCTTTTGCGAGCGGCAATCATTTATCTTGGTCAGGGAATTACTTCCTTGACTCTTTGCATCCTACCCCGAAAGTATATGAAGTAAGCAGAACTTCTACTTTCTATACGCGGACTTGCTCCGGATGAGGTTTATCAATCTTAAAGATTGCTCTTTAAATGGTAGGCTCTTACCCTGCCTTTTCACCCTTACTCCGGCGAACCGAAGCGGTATTCTTTTCTGTGACACTTTCTAATCAAAAAACTTGCGTTTCTTGATTCCGGGGCATTATCCCGGCATCCCTGCTTCTATGGAGTCCGGACTTTCCTCACCGGGGTTACCCCCAAGCGCGATTGCCTTACAGGACAGTTAGTTCTAATATAATAAATTACTGTATATTTTCAATGAGTTTTTCATCAATCATAATTCTACCGCATGATTGACAAAGGAAAATCTTTTCTGCTATTCTTATCTCAATTTCCCTTTGAGGTGGTACTGAGTTATAGCAACCGCTGCAATTGCCTTTTCTTACAATCGCTGTAGCTTCTCCTTTTAATGAGCCGTTAATTCTTTCGTATAGTAACTTGTGCTCATATGAAAGTTTATCAAGAATCACTTTTCTCTTCTCATTTAGCTCTATTTCCTCATCTTCATACTGCTTGTTTAAAGAATTAAGATGGGAGACGTCTTCCTTCAGTTCGCTCTTTAACTCGTCATTACTCCTTGACATTTCGAGGATTCCTTTAACCAGATTTTCCTGATATGCTTTAAGTTCCTTTAATCTCGTCTCGTTCTTTTCAATTGTTTCCATCATTGCGTCAATCTGTTTCGTTATATCATCGTATTCCTTGTTACTCTTAGCTTTGTATTTTGACTCGTCGTATTTTGTTACTTTATCTTCAAGGTTTTTATTCTCCTTAGTAAGTGCTTTTTCCTCTGATTCAAAATTCTTAAGCTTGGTTTTGTCTTCTGACATATGCTCATCAATAACGGCAATCTTTTCCTTAAGGCTTTCTATCCTGTACGGAAGGTCTCCTTTCTCATCTTCAATTTCAGCAAGTTCTTCATCAATTTTGGTCAGTTCATAGAGCGAGAGTAAAACGTCAGTATAATTCTTCTTATTTTTTGTCGTGTTCTCCTCTCCGTATTCAAGTATCTTAGCCTCCTGTTCCTCTTGCTCTGCATTCTCATTAACAGAAGTGCTGTTTTCGCTTTCAGTGATTTCGTTTGTTTCGTCCATTTTAAATTATGCTTATATTATTTTGCTTTTTTCCTATTGTTACTGCTACCTCAGCTTTAACAAATTTTAAGTGGTCTGCTATATCTTCAATTTTGATGTTGTCCAGGAATAATATTCTTGAAAACTTAACTCCCATAAACCCGTCTTCAATTACCACTTTATTGTTAAACCTGTAAATCAATTCTTCCAGCGTCATCTTTTTCTTTAAATCACACCTTACAGCAATATGTTTATTCGCTCTTTTTCTAAAATCATAAATCTCATATGCCGGTTCATCATAAGGATGGCTATTCAGTAAAGCATCAATAACTGATTCGAGTGATTCATTCCCGCATTCCATTTCAAGCCTGACCTCCTCCTCAAAAGCCAGTTTACCTATTTTCCCGATAACCGGTTTTGAAGATTTTCCCGGCAAGAATGTACCAACTCCTTTCATTCTGAAAGAACAAACTGTGTAGTTTCCGATTATACCTGCACCTGCTGAGGACATATCGAAAGTAAGTTTGTCAACGTACTTCAGCGGGACAAAAGTCACGACTTTTTTCCTGCTTATGTATTCATTGAGTACAGGGGTAAGTTTTCTTATTTCGTTCTTCTTAAAGTAACTGAAAATTTTATTCATCGAGGTATATTAAAAAAAGTGTACCCTTGAGAGATACACTTTTTAACTTAAACAATTAAACTATGAAAAACTTTAATATGAACTTCCTCATTCATGTATTAATATAGTCATAAGCGAAAAAACAATCAATATACTAAATATTACAGTTTTAGTTTTTTAAACAGCATCTGGATAGGCTTGCTGTTCTGTAAAATATAGAAGTGAACTGCCGGTACTTTTGAATTTAACAGTTCTTCTACCTGCTTACATGCCCATTCTACACCAACATCTATCACATGTTTATCATCAGCTTCCATTATTTCCTTGTAAAGATCTTCAGGGATATCAATATAAAAGTCTCTCGGAAGGCTTGTAAGGTGTTTCTTTGTTGTTATTATTTTCAAACCGGGAATTACCGGAATATTAAAATTTTCCTTTCGGCACAAATCTACATAGTTAAAATAATGTTTATTATCATAAAACATCTGAGTGACAATGTAATTTGCTCCTGCTTTAATTTTTGACCTGACAATCTCAATATCGGCTATTAAATTCGGAGACTCAAAATGTTTCTCAGGATATCCCGCAATACCTATGCAGAAATCTGTTGGAGAAGCATCAAGAAGGTCAGCTTCAAGATAATGTCCTTTATTCATGTCGGTTATCTGAGCAACGAGATCAACTGCGTAGTTATTGGTGGTCTTTCCTTTAGGAACAGGTTTCTTGAAACCTTTGTCATCTCCCTGAATGGCAAGTACATTCTCAATGCCGAGATAATTCAGTTCAATAAGTGCATCTTCTGTCTCCTCTTTGGTAAACCCGCTGCAAAGTATATGAGGTACGGTATCGATATTAAATTTATTCTTTATTGCTACGCTGATACCAATTGTTCCCGGTCGTTTTCTCTTTACTTTCTTTCTTATTTCGCCGGATGGAGTCTCTTCATACTGGACTTCCGCAGAATGAGATGTTACATCTATAAATGGCGGATCCAGACTAATTAATCCTTCAAGGGTTTCAAACAATGAGTTAATGTCCCCTCCTCTAAGAGGTGGAATTATCTCATAACTTATTAACGGATTCTTTGCTTTTTCTAAATGTTCAATTACCTTCATTAACTATTATTTTATGTATGAATGAGGATGCATAGAAGAATTCTTGTTAGTCAGTATTTTGCTGTTTCCCGATGTCACATCAAGTATGCCTATATTATATTCATTGCCATTTTCAGCATCATAAACAATCCTTTCTGAATCAAGCCATTGATAATTTGCTACGTTACCTCCCTTAATGTCAAAACTCTTTTTGTTTGACCCGTCAATGTCCATCGTGTAAATCTTGGTTTTCGTATCTGTAATAGCAACAAAAGCAATTTTCTTGACATCCGGTGAGAACTTAGGTCTGTTGGCACTTTCAACACCTTTTGATAATGCAATTTCATTCCCATCATTAAGAATATTAATTGTTCCCTGTAGATTGTTGTCAAATGCCGCCCATGTTATTAACATATTATCAGAACTAATATCCGGAAATAAGTTCGCATGATTATTATTACTTATCTTATAAACATTATTATCGGTTGTATCACTGAAGTCAATTAAAATAACATCTTTACCGCCCTGATAGAAAGAAGAAAAGACAATTTTCGTTCCGTCTTTTGAAAGAAGCTGCTGGTTTGAATATCCGAGATCTGAAATAATAAAAGGTTCCGATAATCCTAATTCGATTGCGTATATGGTTAAAACACCCTCAAAATCTGAATTAAAGATTATTGTCTGGTCATCATTCGCAAATGAAGCATGTTCTCCGGTAAAGACATAAATAGGCTGACTGGGTGTTTCCTGGTCTATATTATCAATATAATATATTATTCCGCTCTCAGTGTTAAAAACCACTTTTTTATCATCAGAGGATAAACTCGGAAAGTAACAATGATCTAACATATCAGAAAGTTGTTTCTTTTCACTTCCGTCTTCATTCATAACAAACACCTGAAAATAACCTGAAGGATTGTCATCTGATACGTAGGTAATCAGTTTTCCGGACTGCGGAAAAGCAATATTAAAGGCTGATAAAACAAATATTATTGATATTAACATCTTATTCATATTCAGAAGAATTAATTTATTTTAATAATTTTTTAAACAATTTTTAAAATAACTAAGAAATTACAAGCATAAAAGCCAAAAAACAAAAATAATCAGACAAATCTATAAAATATACTGGCAGAAGACATAGTAAAAATTGCACTATCTCATCTTAATCGTGTTAATAGTCCTTTTTCACTTTATTTTAGTGTTTGTTTTTAAAATTTTATAACTTTATGTACTACAAGGATAACAAAATACTTTATAATATAATAGGTGCTGTCTTAGTTATAATCGTAGTCAGTGTTACCCTCTATTACCAGTTTAATAAATTGACACAAAGATCATTTTATGATGAAACCGGTAAAAAATCTGTAATAGGTTTAACAAACAGTTCTGAAATTGTTTTTGACAGCTACGGTGTACCGCATATTACATGCAGCAATGAGGATGACCTGTTCTTTTCACTCGGGTACATGCATGCACAGGACAGGTTATGGCAAATGGATTTGATAAGAAGAATAGCCGAAGGAAGACTTTCAGAAATATTTGGGATGGATGTACTTGAATATGATAAACTTTTCAGGACGATTGGAATATCGAGGTTTGCATACACACTTTACGAAGGGATATCACCAAAATCAAAACAAATACTCTCAAGTTATTCAAAGGGTGTGAATGAATTTATAAGTCAGAATAATAGAAAACTTCCGCTGGAATTTGATATTCTGAATTACAAACCCGAAGAATGGAAACCCGAGCATTCACTCATGGTGATAAGAATGATGGGCTGGCAGTTAAATTTATCGTGGATGACAGAATATATGTTCGGAGAAATCACCAATAAATACGGATTTGAAAAAGCAAAAGATTTTTTTCCTAATTACCCCGAAGACGGACCATTTATTATAAAGGGAGAAAAAAAGAATTCCGGCAGTTTAAATTCAAATGGTTTTGGAAAGAGTAATTTTGCATTACTTGGCAGAGGGTTTTTTGAGAGCGTTATCTCCTATAGGAATTATTTTGGTTTACTGGGAACACAGATTGGAAGTAATTCCTGGGTTGTGAATGGAGTAAAAACTGAGGGTGGAAAACCTATCCTTGCAAACGACCCGCATCTTGTCTTACAAGCTCCTTCAAATTGGTATGAAGTAGTATTAAAAAATCAAGGTGACAACACATTTGTATGCGGATTTTCTATTCCGGGAGCTCCGGGAGTAGCTATAGGTTCAAACGGTGAGATAAGCTGGGGAATAACGAATCTAATGAACGATGATTCGGATTTTATGATTCTTAAAAGGGATTCAGTATATACAAACAAGTACAGACTTAATAATACTCTTTACAATATAGACAGCACCGAAGAATATATTAAGATTAAAGATATTAAAGATGAGGTCCCACTCACGATTTACAATACAATTGCAGGCCCGGTCGTTTCAAAACTTGAAAAAGTACAATTTACGGGAGAGAGCAACTTTAAAACAAATGATAAAGAAATACTGACACTTCGATGGACCGGGTACGAGTTAAGCGATGAAATAAATGCATTTTATGATGTTTACCATTCCCGGAACTGGAAAGAGTTTAAGTCTTCTCTTAGTGGTTTCGGATTACCCGCATCAAATTTTACTTACGCTGATGTAAACGGAAATATAGGATATCAGGCGGCAGGTAAGGTTCCTATAAGAGAGAATGATTATGTTCTCAATGGTTCGGTACCAAATTTAGGGGAAATGGAATGGAAGGGTTTTATAAATCAAGAAGACTTGCCTTCGGTTTATAATCCTCAGGAGAATTTTATAGTAACTGCAAACAATAAAGCAGAGAAAGATTTAAAAATTTACATCTCAAATCTATATGAACCGCAATACAGGGCAAAGAGAATTGAAGAAGTTCTTAAATCGAAACAGAGCATGAATTCTCAAGATTTTATACTATTACAGAACGATGTTGTAAGTCTTCAGGCAAAAGAATATTTCGGTTATGTACTCGATGCATACAAGGATTCATCAAAAGTTACTACTGAGGAGATGAAGATATTAAATATGATAAAGAAATGGGATTACAATCTGAACAAGCTTAGTGGCCTTGCCACACTATTTGCGGAATTTGAATTACAGCTTTACATAGAACTTTATAAGTATAAACTTGGAGAAAAGCTTTTCTTTGATTATATATATTTGAATAATATACCTATTCGTAACACTTCAAAACTTCTTAAGGAAAATTCTTCATGGATTATCGGAGATCCCAAAGACTCAACGAAAAAAGAACCAAGGGATGTATTAATAAAAAAAGTTTTTAAAGCAGCTATTAGTAAATGCGTGGAAAGATTCGGATCTTCAGAGCCGGAGACATGGGAATGGGGTGAGGTTCACCAGGTTATTATAAGACATCCGATGGGAAGTGTACCCGCGTTGGGGAAAACTCTTAACATAGGTCCTATTGAAGTTAACGGAACCGGTACAACAGTTAATAACACACAGTATTCGTTCCAAAAGGCAATACAAAAACAAGAGTTCGAATGTTTTGTGGGAGCATCAACGAGGTTTGTTTTTGATTTTAATGAACCAAAGTATTATTACTCTGTACTGCCATCCGGACAATCGGGTCAACCGGAGCACAGGAACTACGCGAATCAGACAAAGTTATGGTCAAATGCCGAGTATAAGAAAGTATATTTAGATTCAGAGGAGCTTAAAAGAAGTTCGGAAGATGTAAAAGTTCTTATTCTTACACCTTAATGCTTTCGAGCAAGAGCAAATATGAGAAATATAAACCTAAGAAAAGGTTCGGTCAAAATTTTCTTGTGGATGACAACATAGCAAGAAAGATAGTAAAATCGCTGGAGATAAAAGAAGAGGATACAGTAATAGAAATAGGTCCCGGGCAGGGAGCGCTGACAAAACATCTAACAAAGGAAACGAAAAGATTTATTGCTGTAGAGATTGATACTAAAGTATCTGAAGAATTGAAGAATAAGGGATATAATGTAGCAGTAAAAGATTTTCTTCAATTCGATTTTGAAGAAGATATTCCGAGGGAATTGAGGGGCTCAGATATAAAGGTAATTGGGAATATTCCATATAATATTACTTCAGGTATTCTGTTCAAACTTTTGGACAGTAAGGTTAAAATAAATTCTTGCGTGATTATGATACAAAGAGAGGTGGCGGAACGTTTAGTAGCAAATGTTAATACGAAGCAGTATGGAATTCTCGCAGTCCAATTTCAGGCAATGGCTAAAGTTAAACAACTGTTTAATGTACCGCCAACAGCATTCTTTCCTAAACCGGATGTTACTTCAAGCGTAATAAGGATTACGTTCAGCGAAAGTGAAAACAGGATTGATAATATTAATGTGTTTAAAGAGTTTGTTAGAAGTGCTTTCAGTAAAAGGAGAAAGACGTTAAAGAACTCACTTAATGATTTCTTTGAGAAATATTCGTTGAATATTAATGATTATGACTTTGATTTCTCACGAAGGGCAGAGTCGCTAACAGTAAGAGAGTTTATAGATTTAAGCAATATCACAGCTCAAAAGATTAATCTGGGCTAAGCTTTAATTGATAAAGATATACAGCTTTAATTTATTATGATTGATAAGATAAGAAAGTTAGTTAACGATTCGATGTTATTTAAAGATAGCATTAATTCAACAGACAGGGAACGATTCGTTACCGGTTTGAGCAGCTCGCTATTGTCATTTTTTATTTCATACCTGCAGAAAGAACAATATCAAAAGGTAATATTTATCTCTTCATATATTGATAAGATATATAAGATAAAAGGTGACATTGATACAATTGCAGATACAGATAACGTGTCAATCTATTCAAAAGATAAGAATACAGAAAGCGAAGAACACACACGAACACTTAACTTTCTATCAAATTCAAATGATTTCATTGTACTCGTACATACAGATTCGCTACCGAAAAAGCTAATCGGTAAATCAAAGTACAAGGAGTCTCTTTTAACTCTAAAGAAAAACGATGAATTCCTGTTTGAAGAACTGACACAGAAGCTTGAAGAATATAAATTTGTTAAGAGAGACTTTGTTGATGAGGTTGGGGATTATTCCGTTAGAGGAGGGATAATTGATTTATTCCCTGAGCATTATGACTCTCCGATTCGGCTTGAGTTCTTTGGGGAGAACATTGAGTCTATAAGAGAGTTTGACATAAGGAGTCAGCGTTCGTTAAAGGAGCTGAATGAAGTAACGATAGGAATAAACCTCAGCTTTCGGGATGAGAGTAACGAAGATGAAAACGGTGAGTATTCGATAGCAGATTATATTGCTGAAGATACGATAATTTTAGTTGATGAGAGGGATACAATAACTGATGAGGATTTTTGGGATAAAATAAAGCGGAACAAGAAGATTTATATATCTGCGTTTAGAACTGATGCTTCACATGATTTTGGCGGCAGGGTTCAGCCTGATTTTAATTCTAATGTGAAATTACTATTCAACAACCTTCAAGAAAATATATCGAAAGGATATACAGTTTTCTTATTAAGCTCAGATATTCATCAGTCCGACAGGCTCAAGAGTCTCATCTTTGATGCTGAAGAGGATTATTTAATTGAGGAAAAGATACAGGAAAAAGTATCTGATAAAATTATATTCTGTGATGAATCACTACAAGAAGGGTTTATCTATCCGTCTGAGAAACTGATTGTATATACAGAGCATCAGATATTCGGAAGGTATTTCCGACAGACCAAGAAGCGGAAGAGAAGATTTCGCGGAATGACTTTCGATGAGGTAAAAGAACTAAAACTTGGTGATTATGTCGTTCACAGGGATTTCGGGGTAGGTGTGTATTCAGGGCTTAGAAAAATAAAAGTAGGAAATAATCAACAGGAAGTAGCGAAGCTTTCATATGCGGGAGGTGATGTAATATTTCTTAATCTGAATTACGTTAATCTTATAAATAAGTATTCTGCCGGCGAAGGTGTTTCTCCAAAGCTTACAAGGCTTGGGGGCGGTGAGTGGTTAAAGGTAAAAGAAAATGCAAAGAAGAAGGTTAAAGATATTGCGAGAGATTTAATTCTTCTTTATGCAAAGAGGAAGTCAGCGACCGGCCATTCATTTTCTCCTGATTCCCACTGGCAGAGAGAACTGGAAGCGAGTTTTATGTATGAAGATACACCAGACCAGTTTTCAGCAACTGAAGATGTAAAGAACGATATGATGAATGTTAATCCAATGGACAGGCTCGTTTGCGGAGATGTAGGATTTGGCAAGACAGAAGTTGCAGTCAGGGCGGCTTTCAAATCTGTGCTGGATAATAAACAAGTTGCAGTGCTTGTACCTACTACTATACTTGCTGTTCAGCATTATAATACATTCAGGGACAGATTGAATGCATTTGCAGTAGAGGTTCAGGTAATTTCAAGGATGCAAAAGAGAAAGGAACAGAAGGAAATACTTGAGAATCTTGCTGAGGGTAAGGTTAATATTTTGATAGGTACGCATAGGATACTTTCAAAAGATATTAAGTTTAAGGATTTGGGACTATTGATAATCGATGAAGAGCAGAGGTTTGGTGTGAAGGCAAAGGAAAAGTTGAGGGCGTTGCAGCCAAATATTGATACTTTAACACTAACAGCAACACCGATACCGAGAACATTGAATTTTTCACTGCTGGGAGCGAGGGATTTATCCGTGATAAATACACCGCCAAAGAACAGAAAACCAATTATTACTGAGATAATAAGTTTCAAGTGGTCAATGATTGCTGATATTATAAAGAAAGAGATTGAAAGAGGGGGGCAGGTATACTTTGTAAATGACAAGATATCAGAATTGTATGACTATGCGGATAAACTAAAGGAATATATCCCATATGCTAAGTGTGGAATTGCACACGGGCAGATGGACGGTGTTGAACTTGAAGATGTGGTAGTTGATTTTATCGAGAAGAAACTAAACGTTCTATTCTGCACAAAGATAATTGAATCCGGGTTGGATATTCCAAATGTTAACACAATAATTATTAATAATGCTAACATGTACGGGCTTTCAGAGTTATATCAGTTAAGGGGAAGGGTCGGAAGGAGTGATACTCAGGCGTATGCGTATTTTATATCGCCGCCCGCAGGTAAACTTACAAAGACGGCGATAAGGAGACTACAGGCAATTGAAGAATATACGGAGCTTGGTTCGGGATTTAATCTTGCGATGAGGGATATGGAAATAAGAGGAGTAGGGAATCTGCTGGGAAAGGACCAGAGCGGGTTTGTCCATCAGATGGGGTTTGAGATGTTTATTGATATTATTGATGAAGCAGTATCAGAATTAAAAGAGAATGAATTCAAAGAAATATTTAAAGAAGAAGAATCGCTTAAGAAGATAAGCGACAAGATAAAGAAACGCGAGGAGTATGTACCAGCTGTGATAGAGAATGATTTTAATGCTTTGATACCTGAAGATTACGTGGAGAATGACACGGAAAGACTTAATATATATAAGAGATTGTATGAAGTGAAGAATAAATCAGAGCTGAAAGTAATTGAGGAAGAATTAAAGGACAGGTTCGGAGGGTATTCCTATGAGGTCGGCAACCTGCTTAGAGTGATAGAGATAAAAATAAGAGCAACAGAGATAGGGCTTGAGAAGATAAATATAAGCGGGGATGAGATGCTGCTGTATTTCCCAGAGGAAAAGGGGCACAGAATATTTACGAGTGATTTTTTTGACAATCTTATAAAGAAGCTTTCAGCAGCGAAATCGAATAAGTTTAATTTTGTGAACAACAAGAAAAGGCTGATAGTACAAGTGAATCTAAATTCAAAAGAGGAAGATGAGAGGATTGAAGAAATAAGGAAACTTATAGATGAATTGCTGCTAGGCAGTGCAGTTTTTTAGCAAATATTGTGACAGATTAATCTGTTTCAAAAGTCGTTTAAATTTAGCAATTTGATTCAATAAAAATTTTATAAATGAAAAATCTACTTATTCTTTTACTGATGTTGGGGCTTACATCAGCAGTGTTTTCCCAATACACGAACATAACAATCAGCACAACAAACTCGCCGAATGAACCTTCAATCTGTATTAATCCTAAGAACTTAAATCAGGTTGTCGCGGGAACAAACATAAGTTCGGCTTATTATTCGACAAACAGCGGATATAACTGGACGAGGTTTAACCTAACAAACTCACAATACGGAGTTTGGGGAGACCCCTGCATAATTGTTGATACGTTAGGACATTTTTATTATTTCCATTTATCAAATACAAACTCACCGGGATACTGGATTGACAGAATAGTTTGTCAAAAGTCAACGAATGGCGGGATGAATTATAGTAATCCCGGTTCATATACATATTTTCAGTCTCCGAAAGAGCAGGATAAAGAATGGGCAATAGTTGATCCGAGAAATAATCATATATATGTAACATGGACACAGTTTGATAGTTACGGGACTTCAAATCAATTAGACAGCTCGAATATTTTATTTTCTAAGTCAACGGATGGCGGATTGACATGGGTTGATTTTGGCAGCGGAACTGCAAAGAGGATAAATCAACTTGGCGGTGATTGTGTAGATGAAGATAACACGGTTGAGGGAGCAGTACCAGCGGTAGGTCCGAACGGAGAGGTGTATGTAGCATGGGCGGGTCCAAAAATAAGGAACTCGCAGTTTGGGATATTCTTTGATAAGTCAACAGACGGCGGAAATACATGGCTTGATAATGATGTATATGTTTCAAATCAGAGAGGCGGATGGGATTATATGATTAGCGGGATACAGAGAGCAAACGGGCTGCCGATTACATGCTGCGATATATCGAATGGTCCATACAGAGGAAATGTATACATAAACTGGACGGACAGTGCAGGTCCGAATAATCATGATGTTATGTTTGTAAGTTCAACAAACGGGGGAGCAAACTGGAGTGCACCACTTAAGGTCAACACAGATAACACAAATAAAGAGCAATTCTTTTCATGGATGACGGTTGACCAGAAAACAGGTTACATTTATATATGTTCTTATGACAGAAGAGACGATGTATCGAATGCAGGAGCGACGCATTTTTATCTTGCTAAATCAACGAACGGAGGTGCATCATTCACCGATGAAAGGGTAAGCGAGACGTCTTTTATACCAACATCGTCAGTTTTCTTCGGTGACTATTCAAATATAACCGCATACGACGGAATTATAAGACCAGTATGGAATAGATTACAAGGTACATCATTAAGTGTATTGACGGCGATAATAGGAAATATAACAGGTACAGAAGAGCCGGTAGTAAATATTCCAAGTGAGTATAAGCTTGAGCAGAACTTTCCGAATCCGTTTAATCCGACAACGACTATATCCTATTCGATACCGAAGAATGGTTTTGTGACATTAAAAGTGTTTAATACTCTGGGTGCAGAAGTTGCAGAGCTTGTGAATGAGTATAAGTCAGCAGGTACATACTCCTATGATTTTGACGGAAGGCATCTTTCGAGCGGAGTATATTTTTATAAACTGCATGCCGGGGATTTTGCAGTGACGAAGAAGATGATGCTGAACAAATAGTTTTAAATGTAAAAGGCGGGTTAAAAAGACCCGCTTTTTTGTTTAAGTAAATTCAATAAACAAAAATTATTATTACTATGAAAAAACTATTACTTCTTTTAGCAGTGTATATGATGTTATACACAAATACAAGAGCCATTTACATATGGCAGGATTTTGATAATCCGTCATTTCCTCCAAAGGGCTGGACTCTTGCAACTTCAAATGCATTTAATTGGGAATGGTCAGTAAGATGCAGCGGGTATGGTACGGGATATGGTGCAATTAAAGCAAATTTCAACGATGCGAATACGGGTAATAGTTTTGATATAATTACCCCAGTATTCACATCCTCCATTTCAGGAGATTCTTTAATATTTGACCATGCTTATGCAACTTACGGTTCATCAAATGATCAATTGAAGATTTATTACTCGACTAATAACGGTAATGCATGGACAGAATTAATAATACTTAACGGCGGTACCTCCGGTCCGCTTGTGACAGCTCCCGCGACAGGAACTCCTTTTGTACCATTATCAACTCAGTGGGTAACGAAGAAGTATGGATTACCGAACGGAACAAATATGATAAAGTTTACAGCATATTCCGCAATAGGAAACAATCTCTATCTTGATAACATAAAAATAGGAAGTCAGTACAATCTTGATGCAGGTGCATCAGGGTTTAAGAGATATGTAAGAACCTATACTTCAGGAACAATTGACACTCCAAAAGTATATGTAAGAAATTTTGGAAAGACAACAGCGTCTTTTAATGTAATGTTAACTGTTACACCCGGCACATACAGCAATTCACAGACTGTTACAAATTTAGCGCCCGGACAAATTCAATTTTTGAGTTTTATGCCTTGGACAGCACCATCGAATGGAAGTTATACTTTTAAAGCTATAACCGGACTAACGGGTGATGAAAATATAAGTAACGATACAATAGAAAATGTATATTATGTTACATCAAATCCGAGGAACGTTTTGATGGAATACTGTACGGGGACATGGTGTCAATGGTGTCCATGCGGGAAGGTAGCAATTCACGAACTTGAGCAGTATTATCCGAACACTGTTGTTTTAGCATATCATGGAGCGGGAAGCGACCCGTATATAAATTTTAACGGTAATAATATTTTAAGTTTGCTAGGTATGAATGCATATCCTACCGGAACTCCAGACAGATTAATTTATCCGAATGCTTATCTAAGTGCAAGCGGTTTTTTTGAATATCCATTTATGAGGTACATGAATTCACCTGAATCGCCGGTGAAGATTGAAATTATTACACAAAATTTTAACTCATCCACAGGTGAGCTTAATGTTAATTTAAAAGCTACATCATTAACAAACCTAACCGGACAATATAAAATTAATTATGTAATAACTGAAGATAATCTCGTTTACAGTCAATCTGGAAATTCATACTGCACCGGAGGTTCAGGATTTGTGCACAGCTCAGTTGTTAGAAATATGGTAAATAGTGCTCCTGGAGAAAATCTGAATAGCGGAGGAACATGGACAAGCGGTCAGGAAATAACCAAATCGTTTTCGACAACATTAAATTCTTTGTGGGTATCTTCAAATTGTAAGCTAAAAGTTTTTGTTTATAAAGATGGGACACCGCTCTACCTTGCAGAAGTTCAGCAAGCAATTCAGACTTCTATAAATGCAACCGGTATAAACAATGCAGAAGAAACACCATTGAATTTTGAGCTCGGTCAAAACTATCCAAATCCGTTTAATCCAGTAACAAATATAAAGTTTTCAATTCCAAAAGACGGATACGTAAGTCTTAAAATATATGATATCTCAGGTAAGTTAGTGGCAACTTATTTAGACGGTCATGTGAAAGCAGGGAAGTATAATGCTGAAGTCTCAGGTGAAAAACTTTCGAGCGGGACTTATTTTTATACTTTGAAAGCTGATGGATTTTCTGAAACCAAGAAAATGATTTTAATTAAATAAAAGATAAAACAATAGTTTAATAAAGAAGGGGGTGCAAAATGTGCATCCCCTTTTTTAATTGTATGATATTTTATGTACTTAGGGAATTTAAGGGGGGATTAAGCGGGATATTATTGCCTTAATATAATATCGCAGACATATCGCAGTCATATCGCAGGCATAACGCAGGCATACATAAAAAAGCTAGTAATTGGGGGTTTTGGAGTGAGTTTTGGGGGATTTCTGAAATAGTATATTTTACACAATTTTAGAAATAACGAAATAATGGAATAATTATTTCTATAATTCATGAGAAATTATGTGATTATTGCTAAATATAAGGTTGGAAGCGTTACACTGATTTCAGGACTGAGTGGATGCCCTCTTTTATTTATGATCTTTTAATGATAACCAATGATGCCTTATTTTTGTAATATTATTTTATGAACTTTAATTTCCGAATCTGTTTTTAATTGAATAAAGTAAACCCCGCTTGATAAATTATCTGCGTTAAAACTAAATGTGTAAGTTCCTTTGCTGTAATTACCTTTTGCGATTTTTTCTACTAACCTGCCATTGATATCATAAATATTCAAATTCACATTTGATTTTTCCGGAATAGTAATTTTTATTTTTGTTTGCGAATTAAATGGATTAGGATAATTCCTTATTAATAGAAAATTTTCAGGTACAATCGAAGAAATGTTTTCCACACCTACTACTCCAGCCGGATTGTAAACATATAATCCATTATCTGAACAAATCCACATATTGCCGTATTTATCCTTAGAAAAATTGAATACTTCACTAATGAAAGGGTAAGTAAATATCTGCCATGTTGTATCATTGAAAATTGCCATTCCCCCACCTCCAATCCATTTAACATTATTATTATCAGCAAATACGGAATATAAATTATTGTGATGAAGTCCTGAATTTGTTGTATTATATACTGTCCATAAATTTTGAGATTCGTTATATCTAGCCAATCCTCCAAAAAATGTTGCGAACCATAAATTATTTTGTAAATCCGATGTTATCATATAAATCCAGTTACTTGGTATGCCTGAATTCTGAGTATTATACAATGTCCAGTTTACTCCATCGAACTTTGCTACTCCTCCCATATATGTTCCCACCCAGACAATATTATCTTTTACAAAGACACATTCTGTCAAGTTAGTAGGAAGTCCTGAATTGTTTGTATTGTAATAAACCCAATTTGTATCATTGTATTTAAACAAACCGTATCCTGCAAACCACTTATTGTTATTTTCATCAACATCAACATAGCCAGACCAGTTAACGGGTAATCCAGTGTTATCATTGTTATACACTGTCCAGTTTACTCCGTCATATTTAACGATACCTTTTCCGGGACATGACATCCACATTATATTTCTTTTATCAAGCACAATTCCATAACAGTGATTTTGCGGCAAACCCGAGTTTAGAGTGTCATACACAGTCCACGTATTGCCTTGTAATTTAGCAAATCCATTATCGGTAGTTATCCACTTTACATTATTGCTGTCTATTAAAATACTCCCAACCATACTACTTGGTAAACCTGAATTAAATTGATTATATATCACCCACTGCGGCTGGGCACCAAGTTCAAAAGTGAACAATATTATTATTGTTGTAAATATTATTTTCACATTCAATTATTTCTTGATATTATTTATTTTAATAGAACAATTCTATGTGATTTTATCTCATTTTCTGTTTTCAAAACGGCAAAATAAACGCCGCTCGACAATTTACTTCCATTAAATTTGAATTCATGAATTCCTTTGTTGTATTTACCATTTGCAAGCATAGAAACCAACCTGCCTTTTATATCATATATTTTTAATGTAATATCCGAATACTTTGAAAGTGATATTCTTATCTTCGTTTCATTGTTAAATGGATTAGGGTAATTTTCAATAATGCTGTAAATAGCAGGGATTATTTCTTCATCGTGTGTTACGCTGACAATTCCGTTAGGATTATAGATAGCTATTCCATGCAAGTTACCTATCAATAAATTATTATATTTGTCAAATTCAAATGCAGTTGGAGACCCTACGGGTATTATTTCAAATCCATTGCTTGAATATCTGTACAAAGTCGTCCTATATCGAAAATACGCATTTGAATCGTCTGCTATTACACCATTCACCATATTATCACCTGTTAATCCTAATGAATCAGCTAAATCAAAAGCCGTCCATACGTTTTGTGCTGAATTAAACTTCGCAGCTCCGCCGAAATATGTCCCCACCCATTTATTTCTGCTTTTGTCAATGTATATAGCTATTGCAACAT
>JBAZNU010000010.1 GCA_041649015.1 Ignavibacteria bacterium | reverse complement strand
ACAGAGGGCACAGAGGAGAAATTTATTTATTGCTAAGAGCAAGAGCATTTTACCACAGAGTTCACAGAGGGCACAGAGGAGAAATTTATTTATTGCTAAGAGCAAGAGCATTTTACCACAGAGTTCACAGAGGGCGCAGAGGAGAAATTATTTTATTGCTAAGAGCAAGAACATTTTACCACAGAGTTCACAGAGGGCACAGAGGAGAAATTATTTTATTGCTAAGAGCAAGAGTATTTTAACACAGAGTTCACAAAGCACACAGAATGCACGGTGCAGTAAGAACTGCGAATTTATTGCAAAGAGCTAATGCCGCAGAATAATGAGCAGGTGACCCACCTAAGCACAAATACACAAAAGAAGAATTACGGAGCAAAAAATACTTTTATGTGATGGTGCGTTTTTTCAGCTTTTGAACTTCATTGATAATCATTAGAATTACGTCTTCAGTTTCAAATGATTCGAAGTTTATTACGAGTGAATAAAGCAACGGGTTATCGATATCCTTGTTAAAATATTTTTTAATATAGTTTTTTCTGTTTTTATCCTCTGTCTGGATTAATTTTAATGCCTGTACCCTGTTGAGCTTAAAATAATTCTGGACATTAATTATCCTGTTTTCAAGACTGTCTAATATACGCAGATGCAGACCGTACTTGCATTCAGCGGTGATGATGTTGGAACCGCGTCCGACAAACACAACGTTTCCAATGTGTGACAGGTGCAGAATTGTATCGCTTACCTTTTTTATTAACTTGTGCTCGTTTGGATGAAGTCCGAAAAGCTGTTCGATAACATCCTGAAATTCAGAGACCTTCTTCTCGGGCATAAATTTCTTTATTTCCTTTGGGAGATTATGCTCTTCGAGAACCATTTCGAGTACGTCCTTATCGAATATCATCCATTTATTTTCGGATTTACTTTCCTGCTCGTTAAGGTGATGGACAAGCTTTTCGGGAAATTAACACCTCCAGCACCCGTAGTACGCGAAATTGAAACAAACGGATTCCCCGGAAAGGCTGATTTATCGAGTGTTTTAAGCGATTTCGCAAACTTATGTTCGAAGTATTTTTTGAATATGTCTATTGAAGTTTTGTATTCCATGATAAATTCCTTTATTTAATTTAAATTAGCAACAATTTTGTATTTAAGTAAAGGATAATATTTAGGTATCATTTTAATATTTTAGATTGGGTTATTATTGACTAATTTAGTCATTCATTTATTATTAAACTTTTATGATTATACAATTAAATACATATGATGGACTGGAATAATCTGTTTTCCGTTAAGAGACTCGAAGAAAAATATACGGATTCTGCAAATCAGACAAGAACAACTTTCGAGGTTGATTTTGACAGGGTTGTGTTTTCATCTGCATTCAGAAGACTGCAGGATAAGACACAGGTTATTCCCCTGCCGGAAAGTGATTTTGTGCATACAAGATTGACGCATAGCCTTGAGACTTCATGCGTTGGACGCTCGCTGGCAAAGGAAATCGGGAAAACGATTATTGACAGGAATGGATTGGAATCCGTTACCGTCGAAGATTTCGGCTCTGTGGTGGCGACTGCATGTCTGGCGCATGACATTGGGAATCCGCCGTTTGGTCATTCGGGTGAATCTGCTATTAGCAATTATTTCAGAAAGGGTGCAGGCAAGAAATTCGAGAAAGACATTCCTCCGGAGAAATGGAGCGACCTTGTAAATTTTGAGGGGAATGCAAACGGTTTCAGAATTTTGACGAACAGGCATAATATACTAAAAGGAAACATCCGCCTTACATACAGCACTCTTGCAGCTTTTACAAAATATCCATGCGCTTCATTCAAAGAAGGAAAACAGCATCAAAACAGAATACATAAAAAGTACGGATACTTCTATGCGGAAACGGAAAGTTTTGAAGAAATCTTTGGTGAACTAAAAATTGTAAAGAATAAAGACGGAATATATTCAAGACATCCGCTTGCGTACATCATTGAGGCAGCTGATGATATATGTTACAGAATAATCGATTTTGAGGACGGAATCAGAATAGGACTTATACCTTTCGAGCAGGGAAGAGATATACTGCGTTCAATGCTTTCGAATACGTACTTTAAGCAATCGAAGTTCAACAACATAAAAGACATAAAAGAACAAATTGGTTATTTAAGGTCGAAAGTTATTACTTCACTTATTGAAGAAGTATCGGAAATATTTCTTGATAATGAAAAGGATATTCTGAAAGGCGATTTTGATAAAGCACTGCTGGAGGAGATTGACAAAAAGAGAATGAAAATACTGAAAGAAATTGAAGCACTATCGGTAAGAAACATATATAATTCTAAAGATGTTGTTATGATAGAAATTTCCGGATTCAGTGTAGTAGAGAAACTAATGGATTTGTTTATAAATGCAGTTAACAGTTTTCGAGACCTGAGAGACAGGATTCATAAAGAAGACGTATTGAGCGATAAGCTCATTGAGATTTTACCGAAACAGTATCTTGGAAACGACGGATACCCAGAGAAAGATTTGTACTTAAGGATTTTACAAATATGCGAGTTCATTGCAGGGATGACGGATAGTTACGCTATATCGCTATTCAGAAAGCTAACGTAATTTCGTAAAGCAGGAGATTTTACCGCTGAAGCATACAGAGAGGAACATCGCTGCAAGAGAACTGCAAACAAATAAGAACTTTACCACCGAGGAGAACAGAAATAATCACAGAGCACGGCTTAGTCGATTGCTATTCTCCGCGGCGAATCCGCCTCGGCGGACAAACAAAATAAAAATTTACCACAGAGTTCACCGAGAATAATCACCGAGAACACTGAGAAAAAACATTAATTATTTCAAAGAGAATTTATCACAGAGTAAGAGCAGAGAATACGGCGTAGCCGATGGCTACAAACAAAATAAAGACAACATTAACAAAGAATTTAACCGTCCGCCACGGCGGATCTTCGACACCCAGAGAGCGCAGAGAACAAATACTAAAACAAGAAAGATGATTTTTACCGCAAGGGTCGTCCGCCCAACAAGACGGCGGATCTTCGACTCGGAAGCAAAGGATGCAAAGAAAACACTTGAGATTTTTTCTTTTATAAAAGTTTGTTTTTATTACAAAGTTTTTAAACATAGTAACACTGAGAAATAACATTAATTATTTCAAAGAGAATTTATCACAGAGTAAGAGCAGAGAACACGGCGTAGCCGATAGCACAAACAAAATAAAGACAAACAATAACAAAGAAATTAACCGTCCGCCACGGAGTTCGTCTCAGAAGTATATAAACCGAAAGTTATAAAAGAAAAACCACGTGAAACATTCTGGATTCCAGCTTTCGCTGGAAAGACAGAAAGGGAAAAACGGGTTTTAAGACAAACACCACGGCGAATCTAAGAAAAAGAAAACTGTTAAGCCTTTTTCTTTTATAAAAGTGTGTTTTTATTATACAGGTATAAGAGATAGTTTCACTAAGAAAAAGATGTTTTATTGTTTTCAGAAGAGATGAGATTTTTATTATTGACAAGAGATTTTTGAAGTAAGACAACGATTGCGCTATACTGCTTTTTAATTGATATTTTGTTATATTTATTCATAAACTAAATAAAACAGCTATGAAAAATTTAAAACTATTTATTCTACTGGCACTTTTATTTCCGGCATTATCATTTGCACAAAACGATGATATGCAAAAATGGAAAGAATACATGACACCGGGCAAGGAACACGAACAACTTGCAAAAATGAACGGTGACTGGAATTTCACGAGTAAAATGTGGATGGACCCTAACGGAGAACCTTCTACTACAGAGGGTACTGCATTCTGCAAAATGATACTCGACGGAAGGTATTCTCAAATGGAAGTAAAGGGTAATTTTATGGGAATGCCTTTTAACGGTATAAGTCTAATAGCTTATGACAACGGGAAAAAGATTTACATAAGCACATGGATTGACAATATGGGAACGGGAATCATGTACGGTGAGGGAAAATACGATGACGCAAGCAAATCAGTTATAATAAAAGGCAAAATGTATGACCCGATGTCCGGAAAAGATACTGATTATAAGGAAACGATGAAATGGACGGATGAAAATACAATGTCGATGGAATCATTCTCATTAATGGATGGAAAAGAAATCAAGACAATGGAAATAATCTATACAAGAAAATAGTCTTTATTTTTCATTCCTCCTTTTGACTTAAAGGAGGAATGAATTCTAATCTAACTCAAAATACTCTATTATAATGATGTATTTTCAATGACTTACATCATTTCAATCAGAAAACTCCAGTAAATCTCCTTAGATTCTTTATAACTTGAATAATTAGCTAATTTTTACGATATTTATTGTTTTGCAAAAACTGATTTTATGTTTTAATGGATAATGGAAACTTGATTATTACGATTGACGGTCCGACAGGAACCGGGAAAAGCCTTGCAGCAAAATATTTAGCGTTAAAACTCGGTTATAAATACTATGACAGCGGTATTTTTTACAGAGCCGTTACTTATTTTGTGCTGAAGAATAAAATAAAGCCGAATGATTATCTTGCAATATGCAAAGCAGCTCAGAACATAAAAATCAGTATAGAAGACGAAAAGGTAAGCATAAACGGCGAGGATATTTCAGGTTCGATAAAAGATATAGATGTAACAAATAAAGTAAGCGGAATAAGCAAGATTGGAAAACTCCGCCAGATACTTAACCAGAAAATAAAGGCGCTTGACGACGGTTCGACGAATATTGTAGTAGAAGGCAAAGATATTGGAGCAGAGGTTTTTCCGAATGCAAAGTTTAAGTTTTACCTTGTTAGCGACATGAGTGCAAGGATAGCGAGAAGGCAGCAAGATTTTTTAGATAACGGGCAGAAATTTTCAAAAGATAAAATAGCACGAGAGATAAAGCTCAGAGACGATGTAGAAATAAAGAAAGCACCTGCAATAGTAAAGAAAGCGCAAGATGCCGTAAAAGTTGATACAACAAACATGATTGTAGAGGAACAGGTAAATTATTTATACAGAATAATTATTAATCCGGAAGCGATTTTAAACCAGCCTGAGGGATAGATACCCGAGGGGATTATAAAAATAAAACTTTCATTTTTATACCGGCTTGAAAATGGAAAGTAAATTAACCGGGAACCAAAAATATATGTCAGAAAAATTTAAGAAAGAAGAAGTTGAGGAAACAAAATCTGCGGTAACTGCAGAATCTTCAAAGAGCGCAGAAAAAATTGTAACAAGGTTTATATCTTCAGATTACAACGAAGATGAATTTCAATCTATGCTAAAGCTTTACGAAAGAACCTTTAATGTCATTAAAGAGAATGAACTTGTAAAGGGTAAAATCGTAGCAATACACGGTGAAGATGTTTTGATTGATATAGGCTCAAAATCAGACGGCAGAGTATCAATTAATGAATTTGCACATCCCGAAGAATTGATGGTCGGTAATGAGATTGAGATTTTCCTTGAGAAGATTGAAGATAAGGAGGGACAGCTTGTTCTTTCTAAGAAGAAAGCCGATTCAATCAAGATGTGGGACAGGATTGTTGAAGCACAAAGAGACGGAACTATAGTAAAAGGCAAGTGCCTAAGAAGAATCAAGGGCGGATTCGTTGTTGACTTAAGCGGTTTAACAGCATTTTTACCCGGTTCACAAATCGATACCAAACCTATAAGAGATTATGATGAATACGTCGGCAAGATGATGGACTTTAAAGTACTGAAAATCAATAACCAGATAGAAAATATCATTGTTTCTCATAAAGTCCTGATTGAAGAATCAATGGCAGGACAGCGCGAAGAACTTCTTAAGTCAATAAAGAAAGGCATGACGCTTAAAGCAACTGTTAAAGCAATAACAGACTTCGGCGTTTTTGTTGACCTCGGCGGACTTGACGGATTGATACACATTACTGATCTTTCATGGGGGAGAATAAACCATCCTTCAGATGTAGTTAAACTTGACGATGTAATCGACGTATTTGTGATTGAATTCGACGCAGAGAAATCAAGAGTCTATCTTGGTTTAAAGCAGCTTCAATCGCATCCATGGGATAACATACAGGAGAAATTCAAGGTAGGTGATAAAGTGTCAGGTAAGGTAGTATCATTAACAGACTATGGTGCGTTTATAGAGATTCAAAAAGGTATTGAAGGACTAATACATATAAGCGAAATGTCATGGACACAACATATTACGAATCCGAGCCAGATGGTAACGATGGGTCAGCTTGTAGAAGCACAGATATTAAACATTGACTTTGAAAACAGAAAGCTATCGCTTGGAATGAAACAGCTTACACCGAATCCATGGCAGAGTCTTCTTGATAAATTCCCTGTAGGTACGAAACAGAAGGGCAAAGTCTGTAACATAACCAACTTCGGAATATTTGTAGAACTTGAAGAAGGCGTTGACGGTCTTGTTCATATTTCAGACCTCTCATGGACAAAGAAGATACTCGATGTTAATGAATTTGTTAAAATGGGTGACCCGATTGAAGTCGTTATACTCGGTATTGATGTTGCTAACCAGAAGATATCCCTCGGACATAAACAATTGTTTGATAATCCATGGGATACACTTGAGACAAAGTATAAACCGGGACTTGATACAGAGGCTAAGATTCTTAAGACGATTGAAAAAGGAATTATTGTTGAACTTCCTGACCAGGTAGATTCATTCGTTCCTGCTTCACAGCTTTCGACGAGCTCTGTAAGAAACTTCGGAGAATTATTCAAACCGGGTGAGATACTTAAAGTAAGAGTTATTGAATTTGATAAAGTAAACAAAAAAATTGTACTTTCCGTAGTTGAATATCTTAGAGACAAAGACCAAAGCGAAATTGATGAGTATATTGCAAAATTCAAGATTCCGAGAAAATTCTCTCAAAAAGACATACAGGAAAGAACAAAGACATACGAGACAGAACAGATTGATTTCAGAATAGAAGATATTATTGGTGACGAGCAGAATATTCCTGTAGTGCAGGTTCCAGATACACATCCTGTAGAGAATTTGACCGCTGCAGAAGAAACTCCGAAGAATGACAATCCCGAAATAATAGGATAGAATAAATTGTAAATTGAAAAAAGAACCCGTGTTTATACTATAAGCACGGGTTTCTTTATGAATAGAAGGTATTTTGTAAGAATAGAATTTTAAGTTTAAAATTCTTAATTTGATGAAATGATAAATTAAATCAATACGAAATTGGAAAAAACTCTATTGTACGAAGGCAAGGCGAAACGGATATATTCCATTGCCGGCAATAACGAAGTAGTCATTCAGGAATTTAAGGATGATGCAACTGCTTTTAACGGGCTTAAGAAAGATGTTATTCATAATAAGGGAATCAGAAATACTGAAATTACGACTATACTTATGAACTATCTCGGCGAGAATGGAATACCCACGCATTTCGTAGAAAAGATATCTGAAAATGAAATGATTGTAAAGAAGGTTGAGATTATAAAGGTCGAAGTTGTGTGCAGAAACGTTGCCGCCGGAAGTCTTGTGAAAAAATTTGGTTTTAAGGAAGGTACATCTCTTCAGACTCCGATTGTGGAATATTACCTTAAATCTGATATACTCGGCGACCCTTTGTTTACGGTCGATCATATAAATGCTATGGGTCTTGCATCGGTTAAGGAAATGGAATACATTAAATCATTGACGCTGATAATTAACGAATTACTTGTTACTTTTTTCAGGAAAAGAAATATAAGAGTAGTTGATTTTAAGCTTGAATTCGGAAGAGATAAAGATAACAGTATAATTCTTGCAGACGAGATTTCTCCAGACACATGCAGATTCTGGGACGTTGAAACGAATGAAAAACTTGACAAGGATAGGTTCAGGTTTGACCTCGGTAAAGTTGAGGATGCTTACGAGGAAATACTAAACCGTATTAAGAGTTAACCGTAAAATGAAAATTACAAGTTACGGCAAAGATGTTGTGATGAAAGTTGTTTACATAACGCTTGCTGTTGATATAATAGCATTCTGGATAAGCAATCCTGCCGCGAAGATAATTCTGTTCAGTGTTTCACTTCTGCTACTGCTGTTCACTCTTTACTTTTTTAGAGACCCCGCAAGAGAACTTCCGTCAAATTTAGATGTTTCATCTGTTTTATCACCCGCTGACGGCAAGGTTGTTCTAATTGAAAATATAAACAACAATTATAAGGAATTCTTTGGCGATATAAATTTAAAGCAGCTAAGCATTTTTCTATCACCTCTAAATGTACACGTCAACTGCTATCCCGTAAGCGGTACTTTAAAATATTTCAATTATATAAAAGGCGAGTATTTAGTTGCCTTTAACCACAAAGCGTCTGAAAAGAATGAAAGAAGTGAACTTGGGATTGAAGCAAATGACGGTAAAAAGCTTATCTTCAAACAAATTGCAGGTTTTGTTGCGAGAAGGATTGTATGCGACGTGAAACTTGACAGCAGAGTAAAAGCAGGAGCGAAATTCGGAATGATAAAGTTCGGTTCAAGAGTTGACTTGCTTTTTAATGCTGACACAGAAATTAAGGTAAAGATAGGAGACAAAGTTACAGCAGGTCGTACAATATTAGCAAACCTTAAATGATAATATCAAAAAAATTTATACCGAGTCTGTTTACGATTCTTAATGCATTCTGCGGTTTTGCTTCTGTAATAAACTCTTCAAATAAAGAATTTGAGACTGCCGTACTTTTTATATTGTATGCTGCCGTGTTTGATGTGTTTGACGGACTCGTTGCAAGAATTCTCGATTCTGCTTCTGATTTCGGTGTGGAACTTGATTCGCTTTCTGATATAGTTTCTTTTGGGTTTGCGCCAGCGTTTTTGCTTTACCAGTTCTTCTTTATAGATTATAATGCTTCGGGAATACTCGTTGCATCGTTGGTTCTTGCTTTTTCTGCTATCAGGCTTGCAAAGTTTAACATCAGCCTAACAGGTTACAGCAAAGATGTATTTTATGGTATTCCAACTCCGATGTCAGCATTGATTCTTTGTTCTTATGTAATTTATTTCCATAATAAAATATTCACTAAGGAATTCAGTGAAGTGTTTATTTTCGTACTGACCATTGCCGTTTCGCTTTTAATGGTAAGTAATTTTAGGTTTCCTGCAATGCCTTCCTCATTTAGTTTGAAAGCAATTAAATCAAATCCGCTACAGTTCATTTTCTTATTTGCAGGTATTATGATTATAATTTTAACAAAAGGAGTTGCGATTTTTCCTATAGGTCTGCTTTATGTGCTGATTGGAATAATAATGACAATTTTTCCTTCCAAGAAGAAAAAACATCTATCACAAAAAAACTAATACTTATTTTATAAGTATCTCCTTCAAAGCCTTTACAAGAGTCTGAACATCTTTTTCAGTGTTAAACCTTCCGAAAGAAACCCTTATAGATGAGAGGGCAGTTCTTTCGTCAACACCGAGATCAAGCAGCACATTCGAAGGTTTCACCGAACCCGACGAACATGCAGAACCACCCGAGACAGAGACTTCCTTCAAGTCGAGCATAATTGTCAGCATTCCCGATGGTACGTTAATCTTATCCGGCAAGAATGAAACATTAACAATATTATTAAGTGTATTTTCCCTGCTTCCGTTTATCCTGTATTTATCTTTGAAATTATTATCAAGTTCTTTCAGGAATAAATTCTTCAAATTTCCGTAATGAATTATATCCCCCTGCATCGATTCTTTTAGTATTTCAATTGCCTTTTTAAGCCCAGCTATACCGGCAGCGTTTTCAGTACCCCCGCGCATGTTCCTTTCCTGCCCGCCTCCATGAAAATATTTATCAATCTTCAGGCTCTCATCAACAAACAGAATCCCTACTCCTTTTGGTCCGTAAATTTTATGCGCTGAAACAGTTAGAAAATCAATCCCAAGTTCTTTTGGCTTAACTGAAGTTTTACCCACACTTTGTACAGTGTCGCTGTGAAAAGCGGCTCCAAAACTTTTACACAATTCGGATATAGACCTTATATCATTTACTGTACCCGTTTCATTGTTGGCGTGCATGACAGAAACGAGTTTTGTGTTCTCTTTTAAATGCGGTTCGAGGATTTCTCTCGTTATTAATCCTTCAGAGTTTGGTTTTATTATTTCTGTATCATAACCAAATTTCCGCAGATATGTGAAAGTGTCAAGAACTGCGGGATGTTCTGTTGACGATGTAATGTAATGACTACCTTTTCCGTTTATGAATGCAAGTCCTTTAATCGCAAAATTATTCGATTCCGTACCGCCGCTTGTAAAAAATATTTCTTTAGGTTTGGTGCCAAAGAAATCTGCAATAGCTTCTCTTGATTCTTCGATTAAAACTTTTAGTAATTTCCCTTGCCGATGAGTCGAAGAAGGATTCCCATAATGTTCTTTCAAGTAAGGCAGCATAGCTTCCAGCACCCTCTCATCAGTTTTAGTTGAAGCTGCATTATCAAGATAAACGTTCATATCAGTTTTATTGATTCAAATTAAATTGTTTTTTAATAAAGTAATATAGTTTAATTAAATTTAAAATTTATTACTTTAACAATTGGATTGTTTAAACATATAATTAATGTATTGAATAAAGAGTTTTTTTACATATCAAATCAAATATCTTTATTGCGGATAATTCTTGTAATTCCCGTAATTTATTTTCTTATTAACCAGAATCACAATAACACAAACATAATTGCAGCTTTATTAATTGCAATGTACATATCCGACCTTTTAGACGGATACCTTGCACGAAAATTAAATCAAGTTTCTGAACTTGGTAAAATAATCGACCCGCTTGCTGATAAGATAGCAGTGGTAAGCATAGCAATTATTCTTTTCTTTCAGGGAAGGCTTGAAACATGGTTCTTTATTGTAGTTGTTGCAAGAGATGTTCTGATACTTGTTTTTGGGCTCTATCTAAAATCAAAAAGCAAGATTGTGTTGATGTCAAATTATCCTGGAAAACTTGCTGTGTTCAGCATCGGAATTATAGTGTTATTAGCAGTTTTTAACTATGAAAATTTTGAACTTTTAAAAAAAGCAATCAGTTATCTTTACTATATATCTGTATTTTTAATAATTTATTCTTTATATCTTTATTTTAGAAGATTTTACAAAATAATAGGAGATGCGTAATGGAGACAAACGGAAACTCTAAACCTTTGAGAAAAAAGAAAGAAAGGGTACCAACAAAAACGCGTAAAGATATTGAACGCAAACTTGAAGATAAACTTCTTGGGAAAAAAATAACTAAGAAGTTAATCGTGGACACTCTAATAGAGTCATTAAGAGAACTTATAACCGAAGCCAAGCCATTCGTAAGGCTTGAGATAAGAGATTTCGGAATTTTTGAGGTTAAAAGTACAAAGCCGAAACCAAAAGCAAGAAATCTGATTACCGGCGAGTTTGTTTACGTACCGGGAAGAAGAAAAATTCTTTTCAGACCGGGACGGTTGATAAAGAATTTTTTAAAAGAACCTTACGAAACGGATAAAAGCGAATAGCTGCATAATTGGAAACAAAGTACCTGGGTATCGATTACGGTTTGAAGCGAGTTGGTATTTCTGTTAGCGATAATTCGAAGAAATACGCATTCCAGCGTGATCATTTATTAAATGATAATAAATTTTTTGATAAGCTCCTGGAATTAATAAGGAAAGAAAGCATTTCAAAGATTGTTATTGGTTATCCGCTGAGATTTAACTCAGAAAAAACGCATTCAACTGAAGATGTAGAATCTTTCAGAGAAAAACTTTCATCTTTGCTCAGTAAAAACTCTCTCGATGCTGAACTTATTTTTTTCGATGAAAGGCTTACAAGCAGTCTTGCCTCATACAACCTCGAAAGTTCAGGATTAAGCAAGAAGAAAAGACAGAATAAAGGTCTCGTTGATTCTATATCGGCACAAATAATTCTTCAGGATTATATCGATTCTGTCTCTTAAACCTCACACAACATGGTTCTGGATATATTTACTCTCATTGAAGACGGCGAAAGCGAGACCGTTGAATTTAAAAGAAAATTTTCAACCTCACGGAAAATTGCAAAAGAAATGATTGCTTTTGCGAATACCAAGGGCGGATATATTCTTTTTGGAGTAGATGATGATAAATCCATATCCGGAGTGGAAAGCGAAAAATCTGAACTTGACCTTATTGAAACTGCTGCAAGGTTTTACTGTGAACCCGAAATAAAATATTCTACTGAAATAGTACCAGTTAAGTCGAAAGATGTAGTTGTGATTATAATACCCGAGAGCAACAAAAAGCCGCATAAACTCATTGATGAAAATGATAAGAAATCTGCAAGGGTTTATATCAGGTATAAGGACAAATCTATAATCGCATCAAAAGAAACAGCAAGCATACTAAAATTCTCAAATTTCGACAATTCTCCGCTTGTGATTAATCTTGGTGATGCAGAAAAGATACTTTTAAAGTATCTGGAAGAATATGACAAAATTTCGGTTAAGGAATTTAAGAAATTAGCAAATATTTCCGAAAGACGAGCGGGAAGAACACTCGTAAATTTAGTCCGGGCTGGAGTGATTAGACATCACAGTCTCGACGGAAAAGAATTTTTTACTAATGCTTAACTGGAATCAGACTCTCTTTTCAAGCAGCCTTTCAACCTGTTTCAGATTTTTTACTGCTCTATCGAGAATTTCATTTCCCTCATTCAATACTTCTGATTTATAATCCTCATCCTGAATCTGGGGTAAATTTATTTTTACGTTTTTGAAGGCACCCCATATTCCGGTTTCGAGACACTTCGCTCCAACCTCAAGGTCTGAAGCAGAAGAAAGATTTCCATACTTAGCCATTTCTTTCATGGAATCCCAGCACCCGTCCGCAGTTCTCATCACTTTTAAAGGTACTTCTACAGCTTTCTTAAGTCCATCCTGCATCATTTGATTCCTCGCTCTTTTCTCTTCCTCGGTGTTTTTAGGCAATCTCATCGCATTCATGTAATCATTAAATGCGTTCGTATCAGCGTCAATCATTAATATCAACTGCTTCATTGCAAAATGCAAAGGCGGTATAAATTTCCTCATCTTTGAATCGATATGCTCAAACTTCTTGCTGCCGTAACTCATCCATCCCATCATTGCACCAAGACCTGCACCGAGCGATGCCGCAAGTGCTGAGACACTTCCTCCGCCCGGAGCCGAGGTTCTTGCACCAACAAGCTCAGTAAAGTCTCGGACTGTCATGTTTGCGAGAGGTTCATTAACTTCTTCATCAAGCATGTATTCTATAATTCTCTTTTCAGGAATAAACTGTGAAATTGAAGAAAGTCCCATCCGTTCAATAACAAGTCTAATTTTCTGTTTTTCATCAAGAATAAAAAGATTTTCCCTTTCTATGTAATACTCAGCAGCCATAAGCATTGCTTCAAGAGGTATTAAACCAACAAGCTCGCTTCCTGCTGCGGCGATGTTAAGTTCTTTTGCATCCTTTACGCATTCTTCAAAAGCAACATGCGGGGGAGTAATTTTAAAGTTGTCAAGATTCATAGAAACCTGTGCCATGTTGTATTCGTTCACGTACCAGCCTATCGCTTTAACGGCACTCAATCTTCCCGGTTCATTATCACTCCTGCCCTGTTCGCGTATGTTAAGCGCTATCCTGTGTGCCTGCTCTTTTGTACCAAGAATATTTACGTTATAAGCTATCAGGAAGAATCTTACACCGGTTACTGTTGCACCGGATTTAGGAATAAACTCCTGCGGACCGAAATCCGGTTTCCATTCGGGTTTATAGATTTTATCTTTAATACCTTCATATTCACCTGAACGAATCTGCTTCAGCATCTTGCGTGCAGGGTTTGAAGAAGCTTCTTCGTATAGATACACAGGAATACCAAGTTCTTTCCCTACTCGTTCGCCGTATTTCTTTGAGCAATCTATACATTCCTCTATGCTGACGTTTGCCACAGGAACGAATGGACATACATCAACTGCTCCCATTCTCGGATGCTCACCGAAATGCTGCGTCATATCAATCAGTTCAAACGCTGTCTTAGCGAATTGAAAAGCAGCTTCTACAACAGATTCGGGGTCACCTACAAAAGTGAACACTGTTCTGTTTGTCGATTTTCCCGGGTCAACATCAAGAAGTTTAACTCCTTTTACCTTGCGTACAGATTCTGCACAAGCATCTATAATGCTTTGATTGCGCCCTTCTGAGATATTCGGAACGCATTCTACAATCTTTCTCATTTAAAATATAATTATATTTATTTTGAATCGTAAACCATTTTAAGAAACTCAGCTACCCCGTCTTCATCATTCGTTTTCTCGGTTACATAATCAGCCATCAACTTCAATTCTGCAACTGCATTCTGAAGTGCAACGTTGAATCCGCCGTATTCGAATAGAACCCGGTCGTTGAACCAGTCCCCTATCACAGCAACCTGGTTCTTATGATAACCAAGATGTTTAACAAGCTTGTGAATTCCCGTTTTCTTCGATGTCCCGGATTTTCTGACTTCAAGATGATAAACTCCAAGTTTTGAACTCGAACGGAAATATTTTGCAGTGTGAAACAACTTCCATGGAAAATTTATTTTCTTCTGTATATACCGTACAACACTTTTTTCATTTCCCATCATTATTATCTCAAGAATGTTGTCGGTGTATTTATCGTATGAATCTACAAGCCTGTAATCTGCACCGAGCCTGTACATAAAGTCTCGAAGTACTGAATTGCTTTCAGTAAAGACAATCTCATCCTCATGTACCAGAGCTATTCTAACAAAATACTTTTCGGCAAAATCCATTGCCTTTTTAACAATTTTTGGATCTACAATAGATTTGGAAAGTATATTGCCTTTAATGTCTTTTATGAGTGCCCCGTTTATTGAAATTATAGGTATGTCAATACCAAGTTCTTCAGCAAAACCGGTTACCGATGAGTGAATTCTTTGGGTTGCGAATGTGATTTTAACGTCTTTTGCCGCAAGTTTTTTTACAAGGTCTTTTGTTTCTTCACCTAACTCATTCTGGCTGTCTGCTATCGATCCGTCAACATCTGATACGATAAGCTTAATTTTCTTAAGTCTATCGTTTATTTTGTCATTGGGCATTAAAACGATTAATTTTATTTATTATATTTATGGAGAAATTGTTTAATTGGTAATTTAGCTATTTAAATTAACTTTTAAAATCTAAAACAGCATCAGAAATTAGCGGCTTCAAAACATCTAACTTTTTGAAATACCATTAAAATACCTGTTTTATTACATTCAGAAATTAAAGTTTTTTTAATATATTAATGCATGGGACATAAAGAATCAAAAGTTGATGCAGGAAAAATATTAATCTCCGCACCTCATTTGTCGGATTTCTTTTCACGAACCGTTATAGTCTTGACTGAATATAACGAAAACGGTTCTCTGGGATTTGTTATAAACAGACCGGTTGAAGGAAAACTAAGTGAATTAGTCGAAGACTTTCCCGAATTTGATGCAAAGGTAATGCTCGGTGGTCCTGTAGAAACTGAGATTGTTAATTTCATTCATAGAGCGGGTGATATTATCGAAGGAGGTCTTGAGATTTGTGATGGTATTTTCTGGGGAGGAAATTTTAATACGCTTAAACTTCTCGCTGAATCAGGTAGTCTGAATCCTCGTGACTTTATTTTCTTTCTCGGATATTCAGGATGGAGTGCCGGACAGCTTGACGGCGAACTTCGGGGAAATACATGGATTGTAACTGAATCAGAGGCTGACCTAATTTTCGACTTAGAACCCGATAAAATCTGGGCTGAAACTCTTAAAAGAATGGGCGGTGAGTACAACACTATTGCAAGCTTCCCCGTCGACCCCTCTGTTAATTAATCTTAATGTGATTAATTATATTCTAACTCAAATCTTATTAGTATTTTTGGTATATTATTTGTTTATAAATTGAAAATCTTATGGAAGTATTTTTACATTCTGCTTCGATAGCTTTTATAACTCTGTTCCCGCTCGTAAATCCTGTTGGCGGTGTTCCGCTTTTCTGCACTTTAACTGCTAACAGCGACGAAGCGTACCGGAGACAAATGTCACTAAAAACAGCGATAAGCGTCATTGCTATCCTTGTAGTATTTCTTTTTATGGGTAAACTTCTTCTTGAATTTTTCAATATAAACCTCGCTGTGCTTAAAGTAGCCGGTGGTTTGATTGTTGCGCATACAGCCTGGGAAATGGTCACGAATAAGAGTAAGCTTTCAACAGATGAAACCCGGGAACTGAATGAAAAGCAGGATATTTCATTCACTCCTATGGCTATGCCCGTCCTCAGCGGTCCCGGCTCTATTGGTGCTGCTATCGGTCTAACATCCGCAAAGTCAATCACTTCTATCGATTACTACCTTGGATTTTGTATAGGTATTTTTTTAATAGGCGTTATCGTTTATGTTCTGCTGATTCTATCTACTAAACTTTTTAAGATTCTCGGTAATACGGGTATTGGCGTTCTTAGCAGGATAATGGGATTCTTCATACTCGCTATAGCTGTTCAGCTTATTTACGAAGGTATTATTTCTTTGAAATTGCTGTAGAATAGTTTTAAATTTAACCAAGCTCAAACGTTGTAACACCAAATACGTTATTAACAGGTACATCCGGAATGTACTTGTTGTACATCCTCACTGTTTCAAATACTTTTTTCATGTACATCTTTTCACATATTCTAATGGCTCGCTTGTTAACAGCCGGTACATCAAGATAGAACTTTTCACCTATGGGTATGGATTTTAACAGGTCAGTAATTATTGCTTCAGCTGTATTTTTGTCGTCAGCAAATACGGGTCCTATCTTATAACCGCTGAAACATTCCCTGATTACTCCAAAACCTGTTGCTTTGCTTCCGTGTAATTTCACTTTAACCGCTTTTGCATTCTTGAACCAGACTTTTAAAAAACCTCTCCTGTCAGATAGAAAATGTTTGTTGTCATAAGAGTTTAGTTCATCGAATAAACTCTCATCAAAATCAACAGTTTTATCGAAACCCGAAACAACATTATTCAATCCTTCAAACCTAATGTTTTTATACGCCAGTTTAAAGCCCGACCTTTCATAGTTTTGTTGCTGTGCAAGTACACCATCTAATCCAATATTGATATCGCATGCGTACTCGAGTGCATTGTCCCAGATTTTTATCCCATACCCATGTTCTCTGTATTCACTGCGGACTATATAAAATCCCATAAAAGCAAAATTATCGTCATATTTCACGCATGAAATCGTTGCTATTGGAGTGTTATCGAGTAGACCGACGAAAAAACCCCTATTATCTGATTCCCAAAATGACATTATGTCATTCAAACCCGGATTCCAGCCCTCTTTTCTCGCATAATCCGTAAAAATACTCAACTCGTGTAATGCTGCATTTCTTACTACATATTTACCGTTCATGCTTATTTATGTTTAAAATTTATGATTGCCGATAAATATCTCGATTTTTGGAATTAATTTCCATTTACTAAAGATTTTGATTCTTTATTTTTATTATACGGGGATTTATATATGTTTTGAAATTAAGGTCTAAAATTGTTATATTGAATGTTTTATAAATCATAATATCGAAAAATGTTTGCAATCGTTGACATAAAAGGCTCACAATACAAGGTTCAGGAAAAACAGACTCTATTTATACCTAAAGTTTCAGGTGAAAAAGGTGCTAAAGTTAATTTTGACAAGGTTCTTATTTTTTCCCCCGACGCTAAAGCTATCGAAGTAGGAACTCCTATGTTGAATCATAACGTTGAAGCTACAATTTTAGACCATGTAAAAGATGAAAAGATTATCGTTTTCAAAAAGAAAAGAAGAAAAGGCTATAAGGTTAGAAAAGGTCATAAACAACAGTACACAAAAGTTCAAATTGATAAAATAAATTAATAAATTATAAGTTATGGCACATAAAAAAGGATTAGGCAGCTCTAAAAACGGCCGCGATTCAAACTCTCAGAGACTCGGTGTTAAAAAGTTCGGCGGAGAAGTTGTTAAAGCAGGAAATATTCTTGTCAGACAAAGAGGAACAAAATTCATTCCTGGAAAAAACGTTGGCCTCGGTAAGGATTACACAATTTTTGCTTTAATTGACGGCAAGGTAAAATTCACCGATAAACAGGGAAGAAAAATTCTTAACGTACTACCGGTAGAATAAGAGCAATTTGTTTTTATATATAAAAAAGCCCGCTTATATCGGGCTTTTTTGTTATCTGAATTGTATTTTTAACTTACTACTTTTAACATCGATTTCACATCGTTTGCCGACTTATCAAGTGCGGCTTTCTCTTCATCAGTGAGCTTCAACGGAACAATTTCTTCCATCCCCTGTGCACCTATCTTTATCGGCACTCCGAGACATATATCATTATAACCAAATTCACCCTGCAGATAAACACATCCTGCCATTATCCACTTCCTGTTGTTTACGATTGCGTCAATCATCTGTACCGTAGATGCCGCTGGTGCGTAATATGCACTTCCTGACTTAAGTAGTTTTACGATTTCTGCACCGCCGTTTCTTGTCCTTTCTATCAATGTCTCAATCCTGTTCTTAGGCAGTAAGTCTGAAAGTGGAATACCCGCAACGGTTGTGTACCTGATTAACGGCACCATAGAATCGCCGTGTCCGCCAAGAACTATTGCATTTATGTTTTCAATTGAAACATTCAGTTCCATACATATGAAAGCTTTTAAACGAGCCGTATCAAGTACACCTGACATTCCTATAACCCTGTTCCTCGGAAAATGACTGTTTACAAACGATACGTAGGTCATCGCATCAAGCGGATTCGAGACTACTATAATAATTGCATTAGGTGAGTACTTTACTATCTCCTTCGTGGCATTCGAAACAATTTCAGCATTAATGTTCAAGAGGTCATCCCTCGACATACCCGGCTTTCTTGGAAGACCCGCTGTGATTACAGCAATATCAGAATTTGCAGTAAGTTCATACGTATTAACACCGTGTATTTTTGTGTCAGAATACTGTATTGCAGCAGATTGATAGATATCAAGTGCTTTGCCCTGAGGCACTCCTTCTACGATATCAAGCAGTACAACATCGTTTGCCAAAGCTCGGTCAACGATTATTTGTGCGGCTGTTGCTCCAACATTACCGGCACCAACGATTGTAATTTTCATTTTTAATTATTTTAATTTAATAAAAATATTTTATAATAATTACTTTTTTATCACTATCCTCAGTTTAACAGTGGTTCCGCTTTCGCACGTCTTGCACTCATATCCGTCAGTCAGTGATTTCATTATAAATATTCCCCTTCCGTGGTCCTTATAAAGATTGTTATTCTTCGTAGGATCGGGCACATCGCTCGTATTAAAACCCGTTCCTTCATCTTTTATTATTAGCTCTACAGAATTTTCTTCCTCAAAGATATCAACATATACCCTTTTATCCTTAGACTCTTTATTACCGTGAACAATCGCATTCATCAGTGCTTCCGAAACAGCAATGTGAAAATTTACAAACCTTTCCTGGTCTATTTTATAGAACTCATTCAGCGTAAATAGCAGATTTTCAAGTTTACTAATCTCGCTTCGCTTGCTTTGCAATATAAGACTTCCTTTATGCAATTTCACTTCCTATATATTCCAAATAATTTTTAAAACAAGATTCTCTGACGTAAGTACATCAGGACTATCGCTTACTTCTACCCTGTCTAATCCGCCAAGCAAAAAAATACTTGAATTATTTTTCATATTCACTATAATTCCGGCAAACGGTCCGTATGTACTCTGCGTCCTTTTTAAAATTTTATCCGTTCTTTCGTACGTATAAAATCTTCTTATATAGTGCCTGTAGCCCAGATAAAACTTAATAAATCCCTGCGTTTCATAGTTTATGCTCGTTCCGAGCGTTCTCTCATCATAATATGCAAGCGGCTTTACGGAAAAATTATCCTCATTAAACTGTCCCTGCTCGTACAGTTTAAGCTCGCCAAATAAACCGACATATACTTTCTTTGTAATGTTTATCTCAGTAGAATCAAGCAGATATAGCTGCCTGTATGAGAAACTCTGCACCTGAGATACTATATCTTCGTACTTGTAAACAGTGTAATTTGAAAGTACCTGAAAAAAGTTCTTCGTTGTAACACCTTCAGCAGGTTTAAATATACTGTAAGACCCAAGTTTATAAACTCTGTTGGAATTATTATTCGAACTCTTCTCCTTGAAAATATAATTTAAAATCGAAGAATTATATTCAAAAGAGGTTTCTAATAAAAAATTTTTAAAGTTATAATACCTGTGGGTTATCATACCGTTCAGCAAAAGCTCATCTCTATCGTCGTAGTTAATATCACTGTTAGTATCGTATCTCAGCATGGATGTCGCCCCCTGTACCCTTAACGTATGAGTGTTTGTAAGATTATACATCACCTCCATGTAAGCCGTAGCCGTCTTACTATTATTGTTCTTGTCCTTTTCAATTTTCTCAATTTCAGTCCTCTGCACTGCCGGCAAATAATCCGTGTTCATTGGCTCATGGTCTTCTGTCCTTTCTGTGTAAGAAACATTCAGTCTTGTACTCAATGACTTCAGTCGGTATTCTGCCTCAAATCCCGCTCTCAGTGAATTTTCTCTTATGTTATTATCATAAACACTCTCTGTCAGGATTCCAGAGCTGGTTGGTTTAAACTTATATTGGTTTTTTATATTCTTCAGAAAAAACATTCCCTGTATTTTTATCCTTAAATCTCTGTTAAAACTGTAATCAAGGTCATCACTCACAAGAACATAATCTTCAAGTCTTGACTGTATATTATTAATCACCCCGTAATTATCAGTTATACTCTTTGTCGCAGGTGTGTAGAAGTCCGTCCGAAGCGTAAATGCCCGTAAAGTACCGCTGTTTCTCGCATTCTCAGAAAATACCTTGTCAACGGTTGTGTTTAAATCATAGTTGTAATTTGTTCTCTCGGAAAATTTATCGAGAGACATATATATGCTGCCCGAAGAAATAAAATCGGATATATTCAGATTTCTCAATCTTGATTCAAGTATCCCCGAAAATCCGGTATTGTATACTCCTATCTGCTTCTCGTCTTTAATCCCAAATTTTGTATTAACATAAAACTCCTCAGTAGGCAAATAATCTAAACTTGTAAAGAAAAAATTTGAGTATCCGTTCGATAAATCAAGCTGCTGATTTGAATATACAATCTTACTCGTCGCTCCTGCTCCCGCATAAAAATTCCTCGCAAAATTGTAACTCGAACTAACTTCAAGATTGTTGTTATCGTTGGAAAAGTTTTCTGTGAACTTTGTTACTGAGGAGTTATATACATTGCGGACAGTAAACATCATACTCTTTATTTTCGTCTTTACCGACAATGTAGCAAAGAAATTTGCCGCATTCATATCATTGTTAAAATCCGTTGTGAAAAAATTGCTCGAATCTTTTAGTGATAAAAGAGCCTGCGGCTTTACACTCGGACAAAGGAAAAATGTTAAAAGAAAGATATTAATCAAATATCTCGTCATACGAAAATTCTTTCCTTGAACTTGTTTCTCTCATATCTCGAAATATATTTTCCAATGACTTGAAATCGTTATTTGACTTGAGCTCTTCTTTTGATGAATTTATTTTAATCCTTCCATTCTCTATGATAATTACTCTGTCGCTTACCTTCTCCATTATATCAAGTAAATGAGAACAGTAGAAGATTGTCTTTCCTCGTTTTGCGAGTTTCGAGATTATATCCTGAAATGTTATTATCGAATATGCATCAAGACCGTTAAGCGGCTCGTCAAGTAGTAGAATATCAGGATTATGCAACAGGGCAGATACAATCAGCACCTTTTGTTTGTTCCCTTTTGAGAGCTTGCCGATTGATGAATTTAAAAAATCCTTAAATTCAAACAACTCAGCAAAATAATCTACTCTTCGTAAGAATTTGCTTTCTTCAATTTCCCTTACATCTTTTAAAAAATCAAAATACTCAGTCACCCTCAATGAATTGAATAATTCAGGAGTCTCGGGAACGTAACCTGTTATGGATTTAATCTTCAATGCGTCATTAGGAAGCTTGTAATCGTTTATTAAAACCTCCCCGTCGTCGAATGTAACCACACCGCACAAAATTTTTAGCGTTGTGGATTTACCCGCTCCATTAACGCCAATGTAACCAGTTATCTCAGATGGATTAACATCAAACGATACGCCGTTCAGAGCTTCAATCCCGCCCTCGTAAGTTTTCTTTAAGTTTGTAATTTTTATCATAACTCTAAAAAGCAAAATAGAATTTTTCCATCAAAAATGAAGTTCCTTTATTAATATTATTGGCTATAGAAGAATAATTATAAAGTGTCGATAATTCCTGCTAAACTATTTATCATAATAGGATTTAATAAAACTTTTAAAAACACTATCTTTATTATTATTTAAAATCTATACGGGTTTAATAAAGCCCCCGTAGGCTAATGGATAAACCCTCTGACTACGGATCAGATATTAGAGGTTCGAATCCTCTCGGGGGTACTAACTTTTTTACCGCGACTTCATCAAATCAGAATTAGTCCTTTTTTTCATAAATCACATCATTAATTATACCTTTTTACATTAATTTTTATTCTAAGTGCGCTGAAAGTGCGCATAAAGTGCGCATAAAGTGCGCATATTTTGTACCATAATAATTCTAATTCACACATTCTTGCTGCTCTCGCTGCTCTTGATTTCATTGTAACTTAATCAGAATATGGGTAATTTAATTAATTAGATAATAAAATTACGGAGAGGTGGCTGAGTGGTTGAAAGCGGCGGTCTCGAAAACCGTTATAGGGGCAACTCTATCGAGAGTTCGAATCTCTCCTTCTCCGCAACGAAATTTTTAATCCATTTCAATTCACACGTCAAAATTTAATCTTGTGATGAATTTCATTTCAGCACTTATATTATATACAAAAACCCAAATTAGATTTTACTTGCGTTTCTTCATATTTTTGATTACGTTCCGTTAAGTATAAATAAAACTGGGGGCAATATGTTAGTAAATCTAAAACATTCAATAGTTTTTGTTTTTATTTTAACAGCTGTCGTTATTTCATTTAACGGAAGTTTAAACTCTGAAACAAATAACACTGCTGCTCTTAATCCAAATCTTTTAGACACAATCACAATTCAAGCTAATCCTGGTCCTTCAAACAACGGTGGTTCTTCAAACTGGGCAATGTTCTTTGACCTGATTGCTGGGTCAAGAAATATTAGTGTCACTCAAATGACAACTGGAAACACTGCTTCAGCCTCGGGAGGTTTCAATGTTGAAGTGTTTACCAGAAATGGTACAGCATTAGGAGGTCCGGTGGGCTCTGGTCCGGGAAGTTCCTCAGACGGATGGACTTCGCTCGGAATTGTAACGGTAACTCAAGGTCCTACAACCAACGGTGTATCGCTTGTATTTACCCTTCCTACTATATCAGTACTTGCTTTTGATACAGTAGGGGTAGCAATTAAATTTATGGGTGCAGGACCGAGATATTTTGGTACAGGAACACCGCCATACAGTACGTATGCAGATACTAATCTCACATTAATAACAGGTGACGGCCGTTCTGCACCTTTTACTCCATCTGGAAGCTGGTTTGCATCCCGTGCTATGGTCGGAGAAATTCGTTATGTAATAAGTCCGGTGACATCATTAGGAAATACAGGAAATGTATTGCCAAGTAATTTTAAGCTGGGACAAAATTATCCGAATCCCTTTAATCCTGTCACAAGGATTCAATATTCCATTCCTGAAAATTCATTTGTAACTTTAGTTGTTTTTGATTATTTGGGAAGAGAAGTACAAACATTATTCAACGGAGTTAGAACTGCAGGCATTTATGAGGCTTCGTTCAATGGAAGTTCCCTGTCAAGCGGAGTATATTATTATAGACTAACTGCTGAAAAATTTACAGATACGAAGAAAATGATTCTAACGAAATAAATTTGTGTAAAATTAAATCAAAGCCGGATGGTTTTTCCGGCTTTTTTTATTCTACTGCTTTAATAAGCTATTAATAAATTATTATATTTGTTTAATTCATTAATGAGTTTTCAAAGTCATAATCCATTTTGAAGTATCTGATTGCCTTAAAAACTGACTTTGCAATTTCGGTTTGACCTTTATCTGATTTAAGGTATTCTTCATCAGACTTGTTAGAAAGGTAGCCGCACTCAACGAGTACAGAGGGCATTGAAGCACTCAACAGCACCCAAAATCCTGCCTGAAAAACTCCTCTGCTCGGCAGTTTGCATCCTTTTATCATTTCAGTTTCTATAATACTTGCAAATCTGTTGCTGTACCTCTGGTATGTTTGCTGAAAAATAGATGCAAGTATTTTTCTCTGCTCAATGAATGCTGAATCTGGTTTTTCGGATTTTGCGATGAACATGTTTTCATCATAAGTAATATTCTTTGCTTCATCAACACGAGCTAAATCGAGAACGTATATTTCGAAACCGCTTTTATCATTTTCTTCAATCTTTTTTGCGTTGCAATGTATGCTTACGAAAAGATTGCCCCCTTCACTGTTTGATATGGTTCCTCTTGTCTTAAGTTCTATAAATTCATCGCTGTCTCTCGTCATAATAACTTTTATATCTGTGTATTCCTTGCTTAAATAATCCCTTATCTTCTGTGTTATTGGTAAAACTATATTTCTTTCATAAACACCTGTCGTTCCAATTGTACCCGGGTCCTTGCCGCCGTGCCCCGCATCAAGTATTACCGTGAATATCTTTTTATCACTCCTTTCTTGTGGTACGGACTTGTCTGTTACTAAAAACAAAATCGTAATTATGAGAACAGCAGCAGGAATAAATATGTAATAATATTTCTTCATACGGTAATTTAAATAAATCTTTTTAAATAATCATCATAAATAAAAAAGTCCGAAACACTATCAGCATTTCGGACATATCTTTGTAGCGGGAGCAGGACTTGAACCTGCGACCTTCGGGTTATGAGCCCGACGAGCTACCAACTGCTCCATCCCGCGATATTTTTTAATATACTCAGATTTTACATTATTTTCAATGTATCTTTCACCATCTAATCTTGCAGCTTAAAGTCACATTTACTCATACTCTTTAATCTTTTTCAATGTCTTTATTGAATTTTAAAATATAAATTAATGTTAAAATAGTAATTTTATAAATTTAATCTGGAATTATGAAAATTGTAGTTTGTGTTTCAACCGTACCCGATAGTACTACTAAAATTAAGGTCGGTGGAAACTCTAAATCAATCGATGAATCAGGTGTTACGTTTATCATTAATCCTTACGATGAATTCGCCGTTGAAGAAGCAGTTCAGCTTAAAGAGAAAAATGGAGGAGAAGTTATTGCCGTTTCTTTTGGTACTGATAGAGCAAAAGAAGGTATAAAGAAAGCTTTTCAAATGGGTGCTGATAAGGGTATTCTGATAAAATCTGCCGTCAATGATTTTGATTCATTCACAGTATCTAAGAATCTTGCTATGGTTTTAAAGGAAATTAATCCTGATATCGTTCTTTTTGGCAAACAGTCTATCGATTTTGACGGACTTCTTGTCCCCAAAATGACTGCTGAATTCTTAAATCTGCCCTCAGTCAACGTAGTAACTAAACTTGAAATTAATGGTCAGGATGTCGTAGTTGAACGTGAAATTGAAGGCGGTAAGGAAATCCTGAAATCTAAATTGCCTGTCGTTATTGGAACTCAAAAGGGTATTAATAATCCTCGATATCCAAACCTTAAAAGTATTATGGCTTCAAAGTCTAAACCTATTGAAGAAAGATCCCCGGTTGATGAACCATCCAAATCAGTAGTAACAGATATGAAACTTCCGGACGCAAAAGGCAGTGGAAAAATATTTACAGACGGCGTTGCAAACGTCCCCGAACTCGTCAGACTTTTACGTGAAGAAGCTAAAGTAATTTAAACCTTTAAAATATAATTCTATTATGAGTAAAATATTAGTATTCGCAGAAACAAAAGATAATAGTTTTAAATCAAATGCTATTGAAGCAGTATCCGCTGGGAAAATGCTTTCCGATAAACTCGGCAAAGAATTTTCAGTTATAACGATTAATAATGCATCAGACGAACAGCTGAAAACTCTCGGTAAATATGGTGTTTCAAAAGTTTATCAAATTGGATTAGATGACCTGAACTCCAAAAGCGGGATTTCTGACATAAAGTATTCTCATGGCTCTTTCGCAGCTGCAATCAGTAGTTTTGCAAAAAACAACGATTATGATATTATCTTATTATCCGCCACTTCTTTCGGAAAGGAAATCGCACCTTCCGTTGCTGCTAAAACTGACTCTGCAATTATAACTGATTGCACTGAGTTTGCTTTCGATGAAAGTTCTGTCTCATTTAAAAGACCCGCGTATGCCGGTAAATGCTATACTTTTGTGAAATCCGAAACAGAAAAAATTGTCGCTACTATTAGGCCGAACGTATTTAAAGCTGTTGAAAATAGTAATGATACTGCAATTGAAAAAATTTCTTCCGATTCACTTGGTATCACTGCTGGTGATTTTGGGGCGTACGTATCAGATGTCTCAATAGCCTCAGGCAAGCTCGATGTAGCTGAAGCAGACATAATTGTCTCAGGAGGAAGAGGACTTAGAGGTCCCGAGAATTTCAATCTTATTGAGGACCTTGCATTAGTGCTCGGTGCAGCTACAGGTGCCTCACGCGCTGTTGTTGACGCAGGATGGAGACCTCACGGCGATCAGGTCGGACAGACTGGTAAGACCGTCTCCCCGAGTCTGTACATTGCTTGTGGTATAAGCGGCGCTATCCAGCACCTTGCAGGTATGTCATCATCAAAATTCATTGTTGCTATTAATAAAGATAAAGACGCTCCAATCTTTCAGGTTGCAGATTACGGTATAATCGGTGATGTTTTCGAAGTTCTGCCTGCATTGACTGAGGAGATTAAAAAACTTAAAAACTGAGTATTTTTGCTATTCACGATGTGCCTTTAAATTAATCTCGTTTAGCTGTAATTTGATACAGAATTATGAAACATTTTTGACGTTTTGAGTGTAATAATATTAAAGAAAGTATGTAATAAATGAATTATAATGATTTAATAAAAGTTGAACTTGCTGGTATTCCGGTTTCATCTGCAATAAGCGGTGGAGGTTACGCTCTCCTGCTTAAAGAAGTTGATGGCGAAAGACGGATCCCGATAATTATTGGCCATTTTGAGGCTCAGGCAATTGCATTTGAACTCGAGGGACTAAAACCCCCTCGTCCACTTACTCATGAACTTATAAAAAACTTACTGGAAGTACTATCATACAGAATTGAAAGCGTTGTTATAAATGAACTTCGTGATTCTACTTTTTTTGCTAAATTGATACTGGACTCCGAAGAAATCGACCCGCTCGACGCAAGACCTTCGGACGCTATAGCACTTGCTATGAAATTTAATGCACCGATTTACGTCGCAAAAGAAGTCATGGATGAAATTGGGTTTGTTCCAAAAATAAACATTCAAAACGAAGAACCTGACCTTGATGATTTAGATTCAAACGATATCTCCGAATTTGAGGAGAATACGTCTGATGACAGCCATAAGAATTATAAAACAGCAACTAAAGAGGAAAAACTAAAGAAACTACAAAATGACCTTGAGGATGCGGTTAATGACGAAGATTATGAAAGAGCTGCTGAACTTAGGGATCAGATAAAGAAAATTGAAATTTCTAATTTAAACTAATTATAATGAAACTAAAATTAATTCTCTCATCTCTCACCATCTTAATTTTATTTTCCACAGGGTATTCACAGAACAGATTAAATAACATTGAAGGTACTGATTTCATGATTTCGAAATCTTTTAGCACTTTACCCCCTTCATCAAAGATTGCACTTGGCGGCGGTTTTGGACCTTCTTTTATCGTTCAGGGCAGTACAGGTCTGACAATTAACTTTTTTGCCGAAATTAAAACAGAGAGTTTTTCTCTTTTACCGCAGGTTAATTATTGGAAAGCAGGCGATCAGAATAATTTTGAAGTCGCCGGCCTTATGCGTCTGAAGTTTAAGACTACTTCCCTCGTACCTTACGTCGATGGAGGAATAGGTGTAAATTTTTTAACTCAGAAAATTCTTGGTGTATCTGAAAACTTAACTAAAGTTGGTCTTGATCTCGGAGGAGGTATTGAATTTCCGGGTATCGGTCCGACGATTTCGCTCTACGTTGACGGAAAGTATAAAATTATAATTAGTGAACCTAATATAAGCGGATACTTCCTAACCGGCGGTATTAAATTCGATATGTAATCTGATTAAATTTATTATTATTTTTCGGGGGACAAAAGTCCCCTTTTTATTTTAAAATGAATTATCTTCTTATCGATATAGGCAACACAAGAATTAAATGCTCGCTTTCTGCTGACGGGAAAATGAGTTCACCGGAATTGTTTACGTATGAAAAGGAAATGTTTAGAAAACATTTCAGGGTATTATTAAATCGATATAAAGGACGGTTTGACGAAGTTTATGTTTCTTCGCTGAATAAGAACTTTAATAAAATTATTAAAACTATTATTTCTGACTTCAAGGTTCGGTTTATCATAGCGAAATCATCATTGCCGATAAGATTTGATTATGCAAAAACTCTTGGCAGCGATAGAATATGCTCTGCTGTCGGAGCATATTCGAAATATCGTAAGCATAGAAACATTCTCGTTATAGATTTAGGTACTGCAACAACTTTTAACATAATTTCTAACGGAATATACAGGGGCGGAATGATTTCGGCAGGTATAAAAACTGCTTCCGAAGCGTTGCTCAAAAAAACAACTCTTCCGAATGTAGTATTAAACAGCAGGACAAATCTTGTTAATAGAACTACAAAAAGTGCTGTAATCTCCGGTTTGATTCTACAGCAAGTTTTTTTCATAGAAAAATCAATCGAAGAGTACAGAAAATTGTTTGAAAGATTATTTGTCGTAATCACGGGCGGAGGCTCCGAGATTTTTGGAAATAAAATAAAAGGAGTCAATAAAATCGAACTCCACCTCGTTCTCGAAGGTTTAAACATATTAGCAACATATAATTCGAAATGCAATGAAACTATTCGATAAAAATAAACTGAAACCTGAATGGGTGTTCAATCAAAATGGAAACCTTTGGAAATTTATCTTCGGGGGTAATGACTTTATAGCCGGTGAAACGCGCGACCTTGAGAAGAAGTTGTTGTATCTTTTCTCTGTAAGTATAAAGGATGGCAGGAAACACATGTCTAATTTTACCTTCGAAGAAGGAAATTATTGGATATCGGTTGAAGGTGCGACATCAAAGATTCTTTATCTGAATAGATTTGAAAGACCCGAGATCCCATACCATAAAAACATTATTGCTCTCGATATATTGACCGGTAAGAAATTATGGGAGAATGAAGATTATCAGTATTTCTTTTCAACTGAAGAAAAACTTTTTGGAATTAAACAGAATTTCGATAAAACTGAAAGTTCTGAAATAAATATCTTTGACGGTAAAACTATTAGTGTTTTTTCTGAAAATGAATATCCCGAACTGCTCAACTTAAAAAGGAAATCCGATAATGATCTATACAATGAACAATACGATTATCCGAGGTCATTAACAAAATTTCCACCTGATAAAAATATTATAAACCTGATAAATCATGAAATATACGGTTCAGAAGGGGATACAGAGTATCTAATAAAAAATGACTATTTGATATTTAATTATTATAAAAAAACTGGGACAGATATTAAAGATATTATCCGTAATTACTATCAAAACATATTTTGCATTTTTGATATATCTAAAGGAAAAAAAATATACTCGGACATTCTTAACAAGCAGTCAGGTTATAATGTACCGGATAATTTTTTCTGCAGAAATGATTTTATTTATTATCTGAGGGAAAAGAAAGATATAGTTGCTCTAAAATTATAATTATAATAGATTACTTTAACTATCAACTAACATGACATTTTTTGAAGAAATAATTATATCCTCAAAAGGTAACTGTGATATCAAAAATATCACTGAGGAAACATCGTCAATATTAGAAAAATCAGGAATAAAGAACGGCATAGTCATATTGTTTGCCGTTGGTTCAACAACCGGTTTGACTACATTAGAATATGAACCCGGACTTCTTAAGGACTTACCAAAACTAATGGATAAAATTATCTCTCCGGCAGGAATTTATAACCATAACGATACATGGGGTGACGGTAATGGTCATTCTCACCTTCGATCAGCTCTGATAAAAACCGATTTGACTATACCTGTTTATAATTCTGAAATGACTCTCGGTACATGGCAGCAAATTGTTTTCATGGATTTTGATAATCGACCTCGTACTCGCAGAATTGCAGTCCAAATCATCGGCGAAAAATAATATTTGTCTCTTCAGGTTATACACCACATTCATATTTACGGATTCTTTAATTCACGAATCATTTAGTATATTTACGATACCTATTTATAAAAGTATATTTATCCACCTCCTGCTCCCTTAATCCTATACCTGCTCCCTTACCTTATACCTGCCCTCTGCACCCCGCTTATCGCTGTTCTAATTTCTTTATCTATAAATTTTTAATCTCTATACCCTATACTCTATCACATACACCCATATCCCCCGTCCCAAATTCTTATCTTTCATATTTATTTCCAATTCACTAACTTGACAAAAAATTTTATCAAAAATGATTAAAAGCATTCTGTTTGCAGTTATCCTGATTTCTGCTGTTGTGTTTTTCTTGTATTCAATAAAAAATTTCATTTCTTACCTAAGTCTTGGCAAAAAGGAATACCGGCTTAACAACATTAAGCAAAGAATTATCAACACTTTAAACATTGCTTTTCTGCAGACAAAACTCTTTAGGAGTAAACTTGCAGGATTTTTACATTTTTGTATCTATTGGGGATTCCTGATTCTTTCACTCGTTATTCTTGAATCTGTGATCGAAGGTTTCTTCCCGAATTTTTCATTTAGTTTTCTCGGCAGGTTTTACTCTGTAATTACTTTTACACAGGATTTCTTTGGGGCTCTCGTTTTCTGTGTCGTACTTTTTTCATTACTCCGCAGATTCATCGCAACACCTAAACGTCTGCAGGTGGAGACCTCATCGCGTAACGATGCTGTATTTATTCTCCTCATGATTCTTATGATTATGATTACAATGTTCGGGGCAAATGCAGAAAGAATTCTTCTTGGACAATCTCATGGTTACAGACCTGTTTCAACATTTCTGGCAGGGTTGTTTTCAAGTGGTAGTTTGACATTGTATGATATTTACTGGTGGATGCATAATTTAATCGTACTTGTGTTCCTGAACTATCTGCCTTATTCAAAACATTTCCATGTGCTGTCGTCAGTCCCGAATACATTCTTATCTAACTTTAGGATTGATAAAAAGAATGTTCTTAAACCTATTAATTTTGAGGACGAATCTCTTGAACAATACGGTGCAAAGGATATTGAAGATTTAACATGGAAACAGCTCCTCGACGGATACACTTGCACTGAATGCGGTAGATGTACAGAAGTATGCCCTGCAAATTCTACCGGCAAACTACTGAATCCGAAGAAGATAGTTACAAAAATTCGTAAGAGAACTATGGCGAAAGGTCCTTTGGTTGTCAATAAAATTGAAAACAATCCTGAACTTGAAAAGACCTTGGTTCACGATTATATTACTAAAGAAGAACTGTGGGCTTGCACGACGTGCGCTGCTTGCATGGAAGAATGTCCTGTTATGATTGATCACGTTACTTCTATTGTTGAACTCAGACGCAACCTCACTATGATGGAATCTGATTTTCCTCAGGAATTGAATACAGTTTTTAAGAATCTGGAAAATAATGAATCACCTTGGGCATTCCCCCCTGAACAGCGTAATGATTGGATTGATGAGTTCTCGGAGGAAATAATGAAAGAAGGGAAAGAACTTAAACTAAAGAAACTAAGCAGCATTGGTTCAGCTGATAGTTTAGACGTACTTTTCTGGGTTGGATGTGCAGGTGCTTTTGATAACCGTTATAAAAATGTTACTAAGTCATTCGCAAAAATTCTTAACAGTGCTGGAGTAAATTTTGGTGTTCTCGGCAGTGAGGAGAAATGCAACGGTGATACTGCACGAAGACTTGGTAACGAATTCCTTGCTCAGCAATTTATGCAGCAAAACATCGAAACATTTAAACGTTATAATATTAAAAAAGTTGTTACCGCTTGTCCTCACTGTCTGCATTCGTTAAAGAATGAATACTCGCAGTTTGGTGTTGACCTTGAAGTTACACATCATACGGACTATATAAATAAACTGATATCTGAAGGTAAAATTAATACTAAAAATAAAACAGATGAGAAATACACATATCATGATTCCTGTTACCTTGGCAGATATAATAATATTTACGATGCTCCCCGCAATTCTTTAATGAACGTTCCGGGTCTCGAGATAGTTGAGATGAAACGGTCAAAAGATAAAGGATTCTGCTGCGGTGCTGGAGGCGGGAGAATGTTTATGGAAGAAACTGAAGGAAAACGGGTTAATATCGAAAGAATAGAAGAAGCACTTGCAACGAATGCTGCTACAATTGCATCAGCTTGTCCTTTCTGTATGACGATGCTCACTGACGGTATTAAGGAAAAAGGTAAAACCGAAGAAGTAAAAATAAAAGATGTCGCCGAAATAATCGCTGAAAGCCTGTAAGTCATTTTACGAATAAAACTGTTTTCAATGAATGATGAATGTTGTCAGTAGTTTACAGGTAGTCGTGATACTTATATAATCTGTTTTGCGTCTTCATATTCGCCTTGAAACTATATAGCAATCCTGCAGCAGACAGACACCTTTACTTGTATAAAACTTCTCAGTTCTTGTTATTAATAAACGTAAACCTATTTCAGCACAAGCGACTATCATCTACCTTCCAATCTCTCTTTTCAACTGATAATTAATATTATTTTAATTATTTTCTTTGAATATTAAAAAATTAATTTATAAATAATAAGAAGGGAAAACCAATGTCTTACTTTTTTACGTCCGAATCCGTTAGTGAAGGACATCCGGATAAAGTATGTGATCAAATATCTGATGCAATTCTCGATGATATATTAAAACATGATCCGACAGCCAGAGTTGCCTGCGAAACTTTCTGCGCAACAGGCTTGGTTCTGGTTGGAGGCGAAATAACAACCAAACATTATGTAGATGTTCCTAAAGTCGTACGCAAAGTTGTTCAGGAAATTGGATACACAAAGGGTGAATATAGGTTCGATTACCATTCAATAAATGTGATGTCTGCTATTAACACACAATCTCCGGATATAGCAATGGGTGTCAATACTGGCGGTGCTGGAGATCAGGGTATGATGTTTGGATATGCGACGAATGAAACGAAAGAGTTTATGCCAATGACTCTTGTATTCTCTCATAACCTCGTAAAAAGACTTGCAGATATCAGGAAAAAACAGCCAAAACTTATGCCTTATCTCAGACCCGATTCAAAGTCACAGGTTACTATAGAATATGGAAATGACAATAAACCTAAACGAGTCGAAGCTGTGGTTGTTTCAACTCAACATGATGGATATGTTTCACAGAAGAAAATAAAAGAGGACGTAATTAAATACGTCATCAAAAAAGTTATTCCTGCACGACTTCTTGATAAAAATACCAAGATTCATGTCAACCCAACCGGTAAGTTTGAAATAGGCGGTCCTCACGGCGATACTGGTCTCACTGGTAGAAAAATTATCGTCGATACGTACGGCGGTAAAGCCCCTCACGGCGGAGGTGCTTTCTCCGGTAAAGATCCTTCAAAAGTTGACAGAAGCGCGGCTTATGCATCAAGACACATTGCAAAAAATATCGTCGCTGCAAAACTCGCTGATGAGTGCCTTATTCAACTTTCTTACGCTATCGGAGTTGCACAACCCGTATCTATCTTCGTTAATACATTCGGTACAGGAAAAATATCCGACGAAAAACTTGCTGACATTATTAGAAAGAATATTGACCTTACTCCGGCTGGAATCATTCGCAGACTTGACCTCAGAAAACCGGTATACAGAAACACAGCTGCCTACGGACATTTCGGAAGAAATGAAAAGGGATTCACATGGGAAAAACTTGACTTGATTAACAAACTCAAAAAACTTGTTAAATAATTTAACAGGAAATTTATTATTCTCAAAAACCCGTTGACTTAACGGGTTTTTTATTTTTTACAAGCACATTTTAAAATTTGCTTTGTTAATTCTATGTATTTTTCATAATTTGATAGAACATATATTAAATTTATCCGTAATAATAGTATTTAACAGAAGAATTGAAGTTTCTAAGTAAATATACAGATAATACTCTTAGGTTTTTTATTATTATTCTGACACTATATGCACTCATATTTGCAGGTATTCCTATATTTAATTCAATTTTCACAAAGCGGCTTACATTTGATGATTGCAGCAAAATTGAATCAGTTGATATAAACGGAAATGTACATGTTGAGATTTCCCGCCTTTTTCCTAATGGCGTCGGAGAAAAATCAGGTCTAAAAGTAGGCGATAAAATTCTTGCTGTAAACGGTATCCCTGTTAACTCAATGAATGAATTCCTGAATATAATCGTTAAAGTTGATACCCACGTGCCTGCACTGTACACAATCGAAAGACAGACAGAAATAAAAAGTATTGTAGTTCCTGTTTATAAATATTTTCATCTTATATTCTATATTTTTGCTTTTCTCGGACTCGGGTTTCTTATGAATGGATTCTTTGTCGGCATTTCAAAACCAAAAGAACTAACATCGCAAATTTTCTTCCTCTTTGGGTTTTTCTCGTCAGTAGGTTTTATGATTTATGGCGGTGTATGGTACTATGTAGGTTACAGCGGTACCCTTATGATACACTATTATATGGCGAATATTTTTGTTTACCCTCTGCTGTTCCACTTTTTCACGATTTATCCCGTTTTTGTTAACTTTAAAAAACGGAAATTAATTATATTTTTTGTTTACCTTTATTCACTGATTTTAAGTTTTCCGCTTCTGCTGTCTGAACAATCTGAACTTTTTCTAGATAAAAGCCCTGTCGTCTCTATATTGGTTAGCTATTCACCGTTGTTAATCATAATCGCCGCATTTTCAATTTTTGTTAAATCATACTTAAAAATAAGAAATCCTGAACGAAAAGAACCACTCAGGGTTCTCTTGATAGGACTCATAATAGGTCTTGCAGGGTTTGCTTATTATTATTTTGTGTTCTCACTTTTTGTTATTAATCTCGGAATGAGCCCTCTGTATCGTTTGCCGGCTATAATGGTTCTTGCAATTCCAATTACTTTTGGATATTCTATATATAAATTCAGAATTTTAGACACTGAATTTTTCGTAAAACGTGGTATAGTATTTACGCTTGCTGCTTTGGTAACTATCGTAGCGTATCTTTTTGCGATTGATATGCTCGAAACTATTTTTGAATACTATAAATTCAGCAATAAGCAGCTGATAACCGTTATTACCGTTATTCTCGTAATATTTTCTTTTAGTTATATTACTAAACTTATTAAATCATTCGTCGATAAAAGATTTTATAAAACCAGGTATAATTATAGGAAGTCCCTTCTGAATTTTTCAAACGAACTGCCCTATCTGAATAATATGGATGAAGTTGCCGTGAAATTGAAGAATACTCTGTCGGAAACTATGGGTGTTAAGAAAGTGGAATTCTTGGAAATCAAAGGGAAGTACTGTGTTTCGGATAATCCTGAAGATAAACTTATAAATGACCTTTGTTTTTATCTATTCGAAAATGATAAGAACCCGAAACTTCTTTTTGATATTAATATGGCGGAAAATAGTATCCCGCATGAATACGCCGAATATATTAAAAAAGAGAATATCGTTCTTGCTTTGCCCGTGCTCGTAAAAGATGAACTAATTGCCTCAATTAATCTGGGAGAAAAACCCGAAGGCTCTCCTTACACAGATGAAGATATAGACCTCTTGAAAACTATTTGCTCTAATATTTCTGTCGTTTATGAAAATTCAAGACTGCGTTTAGAAGAGATTAGAAAGAATAAGATTGAAGAAGAACTGAAAGTAGCAAAGAATATTCAGGAAGGACTTCTGCCTGATAGAGATTATAAGTGCGAACATCTTGAGATAAGTTGTGCTTCATCCCCCGCAAGAATAATAGGTGGGGATTTCTTCGATATTATTTGTTTGGACAAAGATAATATTCTTATAGTTATCGCGGATGTCTCAGGTAAAGGTCTTCCCGCAGCACTCTATATGGCGAAAGTGCAGGCATTAATCAGATTTGCTGCAAAAATCTTCAAAACTCCTAGGGAAATAATCATCGAAGTAAATAAACAGATTTTCGGTAAGTTTGAGAGAAATGCATTCGTCACAGTTTCGCTCGGAATGTTTAATATTAAAGAGCGAAAACTTAAATATGTGCGGGCAGGTCATAACCCTGCAATATTTGCAAGAAACGGCTCTGTTGAATTGCTTAATACACGCGGAATTGGGCTTGGTCTGGATAAAGACCATCTTTTTTCAAAGCATCTTGATGAACATGAACTTAAACTGGAAAGTAATAGTATAGTGCTCTTTTACACAGATGGTTTAAATGAAGCAATGAATAGAAATAAAGAAGAATTTGGTATGGAAAGATTAATTAATTTAATACGCCAGAACAAACACCTGTCACCGTCTGATATCAACAGAAAACTCGAATCAAATGTAAAATCTTTCGTAAAAGATGCTGAACAGCATGACGATATAACTTTTGTGGTTGTAAAAACGTATTAAAAGTAAACTAAGTTTATATAGTTCTTTAACATTACTGATTTTAATACACTGTCATTCCGGCAGTTTAAATCAGTGTGCAAATGTTTTTTGATATTATAAGAATTTGAAAATAAAATTTGTGATAATCTGTGTTCAAAGGTCTATTTGTGGAAATCTGTGTTCAAAGGTCTATTTGTAAAAATCAGCGTTCTATTATTTAAAAATGAAATTATTTAACAACATATCCGAAAACACTCTGAGATTTTTCATAATTCTCATTGCATTCTTTTGCCTTATACTTTCATTAATCGCTTTCGAAAACAATTTCTTCTCCAAGCGCATGACAACCGACGATTGCCTTTGGATTGATAAAACAGATTCTCTCGGTAATCACTTCCTTATGATTACTCAGATAATCCCTGGTGGTGTCGCAGATGAAGCAGGAATTAAAGACGGTGACCTGCTAATCGCAATTAATGGTATCAGTCTTAGCCAGTCAATGAAAGCTATGGATATTTTAAATAAATTCAGCAGTGAATTTATCACTTATACTGTTCTGCGGAATGATGAAATTATGGATTTCAAAATCTGGGTTTATAAATTCACAAACTATAGTTTCCTTATATTCTGGATAGTCGGACTCGGATTTCTCTTTGTCGGTACCGCGGTTGGCTATTCAAAACCAAAAGAACTTACTTCGAAACTCTTTTTCTTCTTCAGCGCTGCAGCATCCATTGGACTTATTATGTATTCTGGAACAAGCCCCGCAGGAGCAATTCAGATTGAAATTGTCACTATTTGGCAGAAGATTTTCTTTATTACCTTAAATATACTCTTTCTTACGGGAGCTGTTTGCATTCCTCCTTTGTACGTGCATCTTTTTCTTACCTTCCCGGTAAAGTATGAATTCCGTCGCAGGAAACTTTTTATACTGCTTCTATATGCAATCGTTGTTCTTCCGGTATTAGTTAATATTATTACATCTGCAAAGTTTAACAGAATTCTCTCATTATTCTTATTTCAGGTAGCACCTGTTCTTTACTTTATTCTTGGTACTGTATTCTACCGCCGTTCCTTGAGTAAAGTTATCGACCCCGCTTTGAAAAAATCCCTGTCAATTATCAGCAAAGGATTTTTCCTGGGCGGACTCGGCATTTCTTATTACTTGATCTATAATCTTATTAATAATAAACCCGTATTTCTTGTTAATCCGATTCACCTTACTCCAAGTATTCTCGTAATGGCAATTCCTATTTCATTCGGTTATTCAATCATGAAATACAGGATTTTCGATACTGAATTTCTTGTTAAAAAAAGTATTGTCTTCGGTATCGTCACATTGACAATAGTTATTCTGTACCTCGTTCTCGTGTTTGTTTTGAATTCTTTCTTCAGAGAAGTTTTTGAAGGGAGCAACCAGATGATGATTATTACTTTTATTATAATTTTTACATTCTCTTTCGATTTCGTCAATAAACAAGCTAAGTCGTTTGTCGATAAACAGTTCTTCAGAGAAAATTATAATTACCGTAAATCACTTCTCGAGTTCTCTAAAGAACTTTCTCGTATATCCGACATAGATGACCTTGTCGCTAAAATCAGAACTTTCCTGAATGAAACAGTTGGGATTAATTATTTTAATCTTCGTGTTTTAAGCTCCAAATACATTAAGTCACTCGGCCTGACTAATGATTTTGACCTTGATAAACTCCTTCTCAAAATTACTAAATATAATTCTGGTGAAGCTGTCATCATAAACGCAGCTAACATAAACGAACTCGGTATTTCTGACACAGAAAAATCTTTGCTTTCCGGTATAAATTTAATTATTCCCATTAACCATAAAAATGAGTTAATTGGAGCTCTTACATTCGGCAGTAAAAGTTCGGGAAAAGCCTTCTCAGAAGAGGATATCGATTTGCTTAAATCATTTGCATCTCAAAGTGCAGTATCTCTCGAAAACACACGTCTCAATATCGAACAGATTAATAAACAAAAATATGAAGAAGAAGTCAACATAGCAAAACGTATCCAGAACGGCCTTCTGCCGAAAGAAAAGTCTGCTCATAGCAGACTTGTTATTTCAGGATATTCCGAACCCGCTCGGGAAATTGGTGGTGATTTTTATGATATAATAAACATATCAAAAGATAAGGTTCTCGTGGCTATTGCAGATGTATCTGACAAAGGAATACCCGCCGCACTTTATATGTCTCAGGTTCAGGCGGTTCTGCAGTTTGCTTCGAACATATTCCCGTCCCCTAAAGAAATGCTCGGTGAAATCAACAAACAAATTTACAGTCAATTCAATAGAAAATCTTTCGTTACAATACTTCTTGCTCTATTCGACCTTAACCAAAATATAGTACAGGTCGCGCGGGCAGGACATACTCCTTTAATTAGACTTCGTAACAATAGTATTGAAAACATATATACAAAGGGAATTGGCATCGGACTAGATAAAGAAAATATTTTTAACACAAACATCGAAGAACAAACATTTGATATCACCCCCAATGACATATACATGTTGTATTCAGACGGCGTTTCTGAATCAATGAATGCACAAAAAGACCTATTTGGCTCCGAGCGTATCGAAAAAATTCTTCTTCAAAATCATAATGCCTCCCCGGAAACCATAAAATCATCTCTCCTCGCATCCATTAGTAATTTCACTCAGAACATAGAAATACACGACGACATAACATTCGTAATACTGAAAATCACCCCATAATCACAATAATCTAATCACTTTATCTTCTTATCTTTTTGTGATATCAATAGCTTTAAAAGTTCGAATAATTTCTTTATTTTACAACCGTACTTATATTTCGCATTATTCAATTGAATACATGATAATAAATCATTTTTTAAACTTTTGTCATTCCACCATGCTTTTAGATGAATCCAAAAGATTTTTATTTATATCTGTGTTTTTTCGTAAAACCAATGTTCTATTTGTTCTTTATTTTTATACGAGTTGATATCACCTGCTCATTGTGAGATTTGTGTGAGAATGATTTTAGGAGCAAAAAGTACTCTAAAATTTCTATCTGTGTAAATCAGTATTTTTCAGGCTATTTAGTTTTATTTGTTCTTTATTTTTTCCGTGTTTATCCGTTTAATCTGTGTTACCAGCGTTCTATTGAATTGCATAATTTGCATCATCCGTGGTCACATTAAATATTAACTATTAGATTTAAATTATTAACTATCAAATATTAGCTATCAACTATCAACTATAAACTATCAACTTAAGTGTTTCTAAATAACATAATATTATTATCTCTTATTGCTGTTGCCGTCCCAATTCTTCTCCATCTACTGAACCTTCAAAAAGTTCAGAAAATGGAGTTCAGCACTATCATGTTCCTTAAAGAAATCCAAAAATCAAAATTCCGCCGACTCCGAATAAAAAATCTTTTTCTCCTTCTTGTAAGAATAGCTATCATTGTTTTTCTTATCTTCTCATTTGCAGATCCCTTTCTTAAAGGTTACTCCGGAAAAAACTCGGATTCAAAGAAACTCGGTATAATATTCATCGATAGCTCTTTCAGCATGTTGTACAAAAAGGATTCTGCAAATTTATTCTCAAAAGCATTAACCGTGGCTGACCGCATAAGTAGCACATACTCATCATCCGATGAATTAATTTCATTAGTCGCTAAAGTTCAATCAGATACATCAAACAGCTATATCCCTGTAAAACCAAACTTGAATTCAATACTAAATAAAACAAACGAAATCTTTGAAAATAGAAATCAAAACACTTCAGAAATTTTTATCATAAGCGACATGCAAAAAGTTAATTTTCATGATAACCTCTACCAACCGGATAATTACTCAAACTTCTACTTCATCGATGTCGCGGAAAATGAAATGCCGAATATTTCTGTAAGTAATATTATTATCGAGTCTAAAATCCTGGGAATCTCATTTCCTTTAAATCTGAAAGTCATTGTCAGAAATCATACTAATAATTTTATTATAGAAGAAAAACTTTCACTATACAACAACAGTACATTTCTGGAAGAGAAATACTTTGACCTTAAACCAAATGAAATTAAACAAATTGATTTCTTGTACAAACCGGTATCAGTCGGAATCCAGACTCTGAAAGTCGAGCTTAAATCACCCAATAAACAATTGGATGCATTCAGCGAAGACAATCTCTTCATTAAGCAAATTTATATTCCCGAAAAACTTAACATAGCAATCATTTCCGGAATCCGTGAATCTTCAAAATACATTAAAGCTGTTTTCGATGCAGCCAATTTAAATTCACCGAATGAAAAAGTCTATAATTACACTGAATCAACCTTCCTTGACAATTTACAGCAATACGATGCCGTTTATCTCTGCGGAATAAAAGAATTCTCTGACACCGACAGAAAAAATATAAGAAATTTCTCCGAATCAGGAAAAATGATTGTAATATTCCTATCTGACAATATCAACATCGAAAGTTACAACAAGATTTTAGGAGAAAAAATAAACAATCTCAATAAAGTAAATACTAATGCATCCATCAGTGAAATCGACACCGAATCCTCACTATTCAGTGATATATTCAAAATAAAAAAAGGTGAAACCTTTAACAGTTCCACCCTTGATAAAATAAACTTAAAATCCTATTTCAGTATAGTCCCATCACAAAATTCTATCACATTAATATCATTACAATTACTAAACTCCAACACCACAATCCCTCTCATTATTTCTTCCCTAACCCCAACATCCCCCCTCTTCGTAACCGTATCCTCTGATAACACAATGTCATCATTTGCCGAACACTCCCTATTTGCTCCCTTCATACTTCGTTCCGCCACTCACACTTCTAACTCCGCATTATACCCTGCTCCTTCATCCCTATCCACTACACCATATACAATATACCCTGAAAGAGATACCCTCGAATCCAACTCTGAACTCATAAACGAAAACGTATTAAAAACAGCCCTTGACACAAAAGGTATAAAAAATTACCAAATAATCCCAAACAGTAAATTACAGTCACTCGAATCCATCATCTACGAAAACCGCACAGGCAAATCTCTCTGGTACATACCTCTCATTATCGTTCTCACTCTCATCCTCTTGGAAATATATGTGTCAAGGATAAAATAATAGTATTCCAATTGATGATACTACTTCGCAATGTTGGTGATTGGTATATCAGGAAGTTATTTGAGAAATACCTAATAACATCTTTTTAATAATAATCTGATAATTTTATATAAATTATAAAATTTTAGCGTTATTAATAAAAAGATTATCGGTTATTATCCCTATATGTTTTTTTTAATAACCTTTGCAGGTACACCAGCAACAATGGTCGAGGCAGGAACATTTTTTGTAACTACCGAACCTGCTCCCACTATAGAATTCTCCCCTATTGTTACGCCGCAAAGAATAGTTGCTGATGAGCCAATTGAAGCACCTTTTTTAACAACTGTTTCTACAACTTTCCAGTCAGTCTCGGTTTGCATATTTCCATCCTCGTTAGTCGAACGAGGGTACTTGTCGTTAATAAAGGTTACATTATGACCAATAAATACATTATCCTCTATATGTACACCTTCACAAATAAATGTGTGCGTAGATATCTTGCAGTTTTTTCCAATTATTACATTTTTCTGTATCTCAACAAAGGTACCAATCTTCGTATTATCATCAATTGAACATCCATATAGATTAACAAAATCAAATATTTTAACATCTGTCCCTAACTTTACATTCTTAATAATCTTTGCCATCAATTTATTTTTATTTTAGCGTCTTTATAATGTTATAAGTTTTCCTCTATTTTTTATTGACTTATTCGCGGCTTCTAGAATTCTTACGACTTCCAGACCGTCATATGCATTTGTTAATGGATCCCTGTTATCTTGAATTGATTTAATAAATTCTGACACACCAAGAGATAAAGCCTCTGTTTGATTAACCTTTGGTGAATACATATCGCCTATTCTGTATTGAACTAATGCATCATAAATATTCTGCTTATTATTCATATTAACCCCAGAATCATAAATCTTAATCTTTTCAAAATTCTCCATATCATCAAATACAAGCATCTTCTTATCCCCCCCTGCAATCATTTTTCTAATTTTAACTGGCGAAGTCCAATTAACATGAAAATGGGCAAAACAGTTATTTTCAAAATAAACAGAAATGTGGGCAATATTTTCTTGCTTATAATAATTCGCAATTCCGTTTGCTGAAACAGCAACTACCTTTTTGGGAAGTACATATTTCATTATAGATAGATCATGTGGGGCTAAGTCCCAAATAACATTTACATCAGATTGAAAAAGACCAAGATTAATTCTTACTGAATCAAAATAATAAATATTTCCTAAATCACCAGAATCTATAATTTCTTTCATTTTCATTACTGATCCAGTATAAATAAAAGTGTGATCTACAAATACTTTCAGGTTTTTTCTTGTTGATAGTTCAATTATTTCTTCTGCCTCTTTTGAATCTGACATAAAAGGCTTTTCTACCCAAATGTGTTTACCCGCTTCTAATGCTGATTTCGCGAGCATATAATGAGAATCTACTGGTGTACTAATTGCTATAATGTCAATGTCAATTAGTTTTATTAAATCTATACTGTCTTTTATTATTTCAATCTCAGGAAAACGCAATTTCATTTTTTGTAGACGATTTATATCAAGATCGCTCGAATACACTTTTTTTACATTACAATTGCTTAGAAAATTTCTGATAATATTTGGTCCCCAATAACCTGTTCCGATAACACCGACATTCATATGAATAATTTAAGATTGATTAAAAATAAATATACAAAAGTGTAATATCTTTAAATAGGAAATAAGTAGATGTTAATTAGTGAGTTATCAAAATAATCATTTTAATATCCAACTAAAATAAAATAATATCAATGTAATTTTGGTACTACAGCTATTCTAAAGTTTAAGATTTTATTTACCTCCCTTAGCAAAAATCATTACTGGTATGGTTTTAAAAATTAGCTGCAAATCTAACCAAGGTGTAATATTGTTAATATAATATATATCCATTATAACAGAATCATTAAAACTCACTGCACTCCTTCCTGAAACCTGCCATAATCCGGTACAGCCTGGGGTGACAGATAATCTCCTCTTTTGCCATTCATCGTAATGCTGATATTCATAAGGCAAACAGGGTCTTGGACCAACAAGACTCATATCACCTTTTAATACATTAAACAATTGAGGTAATTCGTCAAGGCTATATTTTCTAATAATATATCCAATACCTGTTATTCTGGAATTGTTCACTATTTTTTCTTTGTAGCCAGGATCTCCACCTTTCATATAATTAAGCATTTTCTCTACACGTTCATTATCCTCACCCTCTATTTCTTTCATCGACCTAAATTTATAGAAATGGAATGGTTTCCCATCTTTTCCAATTCTAACTTGTTTAAATATTATCGGCCCATTTGATGTTATTTTAATAAATACTCCCAATATTAAGAAAAGTGGTAGTAATATAATAATTCCTAAACTCGATCCAATAATATCAATAAGTCTTTTTATGAGTAAATATACATTTATATTTATCTTTGTCGATACATCTGTTAATGCAATATTTTCGTATTGCTCTGATAGATATTTATCAGATATAATACCAAATAGATTTGATACAACCTTTACTGAAGTTTTTTGCTTCTTACATTCATCTATTATTTGAAGTAGTTCCCCATATTCAATTTTGTCAATACAAATTATTATTTCGTCATAATTGTAATTTCTATGTATTTCACTTAAATCCTTAAGACGTCCGAGAACCTTAATCCCATTAAATATAACCGAATCTATTTCTTTAGTTTCATCAACATACCCTATAATTTCATTCCCAAAATAATTCTCAAATGTGATTTTCTGTGCAACTAACTGTCCTGACTTACCTGCACCAACGACTAATATCCTTCTTTTAAAAATGGTTTTAGATAGTATTTTATTGTAAAGTCTGAATAAAATAAAAACACGGATTATAATAAAAAGACTTAAGGAGATAATAAAAAATATCAGCAATGTAAGCCTGGAATCCGTTAGAATATTAAATTTCATAAAGAATGAAATCACTACAATTACGAATATCCCGTAAATTAAAGATTTCATTATTGTAACCGTCTGATTTACTCGAGTTAGAAATACACTAAGTTTGTACAAATGGAAATAATGAAATATAAAAATAAACATTATATTTACGATTATTAATAAAAGGAAATCATCAACTTCTAAATTGTACAAAAATGTTTTTTGACTTGAAAAGTAAAATAAATAAACCTCTTGAGATAAAATAAAAGATACTGTCAGTGTAAGAAAATCGGATAAAGCATAAAAATATTTGTACGAAGGATATTTTATAATCATCTATTATTCCCCTAAATATTTAAAATTCTTTATATTCTAAATTATATTAAAATTATAAAATAATCAACTAATAATCAATCTTTGCAGTAATCCAAAAATAAAAATCATTGTATGTCTTGTTTAAATAAATTAGACTGGAATTTCTGTAATAAAATTTGGCTTCAAGAAAATATTGTTTAATCGGTTCTATTATACAAGAGAGGGTAAAAATGTTCCTGTTTGTTCTATCTCCCTGAAGAAACCTGTTCTTTTCTATATACCAATAGTCTCCTCTATTAATGTCACCTCCATAATTTTGCTTTATATTTCCCGTTGAATCAAACAAGAATCCTCCTCCGGATCTTTGGTATTGATAGACAAATGATAATTTTATTCTGTTCGTAATATCATATCCCAATTTTATGGCTATTTCGTCTGAATTTGGTTGTAATCTGTGACCTAATGACATCGACCAGTTTGTGTAAGAATTCTTATTCGATTTATGTGCATACATAAACGGGTCTAATCTTGTATATTCAACTGCAAAAGACAAATTTGGTAAAGTAAATGCATTTACCCATAATCCTCCGAATTGCCAGCCAAACCTGTTTGTATTATACGTCTTATCATTATTCCCGATAGTCTCAAAATCTAGATCATCTATCATAATCGTTCCTTGAAAAGCCAAATCTTTAATAAAAGTTAATTCAAAATCTAATCCTAAGAATGTATTATTTTCAAATGATTTTTCTGCTCCAACATTCATATCTGCTGATATAAGAAAACCAAATGGATTCAAATATTCCCAACTGAAAGGAGTAGAAGTAAAAACAACAGATTCATATAATCCTAGATTAATAAACTTACTTGGTCTGATATTTAATCTGTGCAAAGCTATGCTTTTCCAATTTAAATCTCTCCCTAAAGAATCACCTTTTAAACTGCCATACACAAAAGTATAAGAAAACGCTTTATATTTTAAATCGACTTTACCAAATGGAAATGGAACGGTATTATTCGATAGATACAACTTATCTATATATCCAAATCCCATGTTTAAAGCTTCTTTACCTATTGTAATCGCAAATAAGTTGTTTTGAGTTCTATATCGCAAATATCCTTCATAGGTGTCAAAATTCTTATTTTCATAGTAAAATTTTGTATTACCTCTCAATATTGGATCAGTTTCAGCAGCAAAATTGATTGCATTCTGATCACCAAATAATTTCGCTCCATTTGAGATTCTCAGATAGTAACCCAAGGAATTAAATAAAGTACCCCTTATCCTACCACCAATTTCTCCAAGTATAATTTTATTATTTCCTAGCGAATCCCCGCTCGATTGTCGATAAGAAAAATTACCTGTTCCATCTATAAACATTGTTGCTAAAGAATCTGCATAACTGTAGATATATTTTTGTTTATTATTATCAAATAATCTTTTGATATTAAAATTTTTCTCAAATAAATCTGATGTATTTTCCATGCCTCTATTCAAGTCATATCCAAACTCAATATCATAATCATTAAGCATGTCTTTATCTATTTTATCTATATCTTTACTTTGGCGATTGATAATTTTTAGATTATTTGCTACCTCTTCCCTCGAAATTGGAATATTTGATGAATTGTAATCTGGTATCACACCCTTAACTTGCATCTTTTTCAAAAATAAATAAACTGGGTTACTAACTGGTACCAGTTCAACTTGTGTCAATCCATCCACCGTCACTACTACAATAAAAATTAAAAGAATAAAGATTCTAATTCTCATATTTATTATATTCTTATATAATTTATATACAATGTTCCAATTATTAGTCATTACTCTCAATTCTCTTTTCTATTAAACGGAAACTATTCGGACCTTGTCTTATTTATTTTCCTGGATTATCATTTTGAGAAGTGTCACAGATTTGTTTACCGTTGTTTCATCTCGTCAAAACTATAATCCTAATGCAAACATTTAAATATAACTCTTTTTGTGATTAATTGCTTTTAAAGAATTCTATAACCTTCTCAGCTATATAAAGAATATGCTCATCTGTTAATTCTGCATACATCGGAAGTGATAATCCTCTGTTCGCTAAATTTTCTGTTATGGGAAAATCTCCTCTTTTATAACCTAAGTGATTAAAACAGGGTTGCAAATGCAATGGGATTGGATAGTGCAATCCGGTTGCAATTCCGTTATCATTAAGAAATTTCCCTAATTCATCTCTTCTCCCATTTTTTACCTGAATTACAAATAAATGATATACATGTTTAGAGTAATACATTTCCTCGGGAAGGATAATACTATCACAATTTTTAAGCAAGTCATAATACCTTGCTGCTACTTTTCTTCTTCCTTCGGTCCAGCTATTTAGGTAATTAAGCTTTACCCCTAAAACTGCACCCTGAATTCCTTCCATTCTGTAATTATGCCCGTAAATTTCATGAACATATTTCTGCCTGCATCCATGATCTCTTAGCATCTTAAATTTTACTCCTAACTCATCATTATTCGTGCATACTGCTCCCCCTTCACCATAAGCTCCAAGATTTTTTCCGGGGTAAAAACTAAATGACGATGCCAACCCCAAACCTCCGACTTTCCTTCCTTTGTATTCCGCAATATGAGACTGTGCACAATCTTCAACTAAATAAATCTCCTGACCTGTCTTTTGTTTACGGTATTTTCCTGTACCGGTCAACTCAAAATCATTACTAATTAATTCTTCATTAATAGCATCCATATCCGCAGGCTGTCCATACAAATGAACAGCAACTATTGCCTTAGTTTTTGTAGTAATTGACTTTAATAATGACTTGGCATCAATGTTATATGATCTCGAATCTATATCAACAAAAACAGGTTTAGCCCCGCAGAGTGTCGCCCCCCAGGCTGTGGCAATGAATGTATTAACTGGAATAATAACTTCATCTTCGGGACCGATGCCAAGCGCCCATAATACCATGTGATTTCCGTCCGTTCCGGAACTGACTCCTGAACAATTTTTTACGTCATGGGCTTTCCCAAAATTTGCTTCAAAATCAGAAACTGATTGCCCAAGAGCAAATGCTGTATTATCCAATACTTTTTGAATTGCAACACCTATCTCGTTTTTGATTGACTCATATTGCACTTTTAAATCTAAAAATGGTATTTTCATATATTATTAATTTATATTAATTATCAAATCAGTTATCTTATCAACTAAATTATTTTTAATATTCACTTTTTTGTCTTTACAATAATTTATAAAATTTATTTTTTTAACGTCGCTTTCATCTTTAAGGTAGGATATTAACTCCTTCCTTTCAAGATATTCATCAACAAAAGGCTTTTTGCCAGTAAATATACTAAATGTTTTAGTACCCAATAGAGCGGATTCTCTGTTCATTGTACCCCCACCACTAATACATATATCAGATGCATATAGTAACTGTAATCCATCTACTGATTTATCAAGAAATCTAATATTTTCTGTTAACCTTATACTGGTTTCTATAAACTTTTTATCTATAACTGTTCTTGGAACAATTATTGTCGTAACATCCTTAATTTGCGTAAGTCTTGATAAAATATTTAGAAGAATCTTTTCGCTGAATTTGTTGTGATAATTCGAAGTCATACTAGGTGGTCTGATTGTCACCAAAACATCTTTCAAATTAACATTTATGCTTTCCCTAAATTTTTCCTCAGGGATAAAACCCCCTAAATATATTTCCTCTTTAAGACCATCGTACCGTAATATTTTTCTTAAGTTAAATCCGGTCTCTTTTAGTCTGTTGTCTGGTATTATTTGTGGTAATAATATATAATCAGAAAAATAATTAAAAATTCTGTTTTCAGTATATTCGTAATCCATCATTACAATTGATTTTATTCCTAATCTTCTTGCTGCAATAACTTGGGTTCTTGATCCATGATTTACAGCTTTTACTATATTTTTCCCTTTAATAAATTTTATAAGTTCTTGGCTTCTCGTAAATAGATTGAATATTTTTGATAACTTATTTTTCCCTCCATAATAGCCAACTTCCTTGTAATCAAGATTATACAATTGCAATAAATTAATTGTTTGGGCAAAGTCCCGTGCAGTAATTTGATAATCAATACAAATTGATTCAAGCTTTTTTAGTATAGGTCTAAATATCTGAACATGCGGCGAATTATCAAAGTCAAACCAGATCATTTCCCAACAAAGTACAATAATTTTGACAACGCATTAAACATCCATGCATTTGACCATCGCATATACGAGATCTTATTAGTATAAAATCTGTGGTTTTGATAATAGAAATATCCATCTCTATCTTGCATATTACTAATTGACCATTGTGCAATATCCAAGGCAATTTTAAAAAAATTAAAATTAGTTAAAGTAATTATTGATTGAGCAATTGATGTGGAATCAATCGGATATAACGAATTATTATAGTATTTCGGTATAATATTATCTTTAAAGAAAGTATTAATATAATAATCTAATCCTTTCTTTATTGACATATCTGGAGCTTGATCCCCTGAGTTTTCTTTATATTCCCTCAAGCAATCCAAAACATAACCTGTATGGAAATTATCTACCCATACACGTGAATCTCCTTTTGAATAGCTCCAACTACCATCAGGATTTTGTGAATTTAAAGAAAATAAAACTGTTTGCCTTGCCTGTTCAAGTAAGTTATAGTTTTTCTTTTCTATTGAATAAACCTGAGAAAATAATCTAGCCCCTTTTAAAGTCGCATTATAGACCTTTTGATTGTCAAACGGTGAGTATGACCAACAGAAAGTACTTCCTTCATAAAATCTATTCAGATCTTTGTTAATAAAATCACAAGCTGATTTACACATTTCATACATTCTTTCATTTTTAAGTAATTTATAACTTTCGAACAATCCATTGGTTATTATACCTGTTGCAACGATAGTCGGAGTATAAGCCGGAATTTTAGCATATTTTGCCTCCCAATCAAAATCGTATCCCCAGCATATTCCAGAATAACCTTTTGAACTTGTCTTTTCTAGAATATCTAATAAGTTATTAACCTCCTTGCTTAAACCATTATTTGAAGGATCTAATTGCATAATATAAGCGTATGCTGGAATCACAAGACCTATAGTTACAGGATTAAGACTTTTTCTAATACCTAATATTTGCCTTAAATTAACAGGAATCCTTTTAATTACTTGCTGGAATCCTAATCTAATAATTTTATTGGCTTTTAAAAAAGGTATTTTAAATAATGGAGAACTTAAAGCGTCATATGGATCGAATCCCCTATAATTTTCTTCTTTTATATAATTTTGCAGGTATGAAACTGATTTATGTAATACTTCCATCATTTTTAAAGTATATCTATTTCTATTATTTGATTTACATAATGTTCTTTTTTAAATCAATCGAGACGTGACTTTTTAAAGATTCTAAAACTTTTATACTAGTATATGTAGTATTGAAAATCGATTCAAAAGATATAACTTGATTTTCATTACTGGTTAATGCAGCTATAAAGCTCGATATTTCTTCTTTGTGTCCTTTTTCGCCATTATACTTCATTTTTGATACTTTACCATTTGAATAATACACATTCTCTTTAAAATTATTCATTATAGCTGTCTTTCCGCCGGAAAATATTTCACAATACTCCTTAGGCAATGATGAATCCCCATTTGCTAAGTATAATAAATTACCAACAGAACCATCCTCATATTCTATTGTTATTATGGAATTATCAAAATCCACTTGATTGATGTTGTCTGTTCTAATTGAATTTGCATAAACATTAATTGGTCTTGAGCCGGTAATATATTGCATTGTATCAATAAAATGACAACCTTCACCAATAATTCTCCCTCCTTGATTCGGATGTTGAATCCAATGAGATTTAGGAATATATCCGGCATGAACCCTGTAATTGATTATATAGGGATCATTATTATTATTAAAAAATTCTTTAATATCCTTAAAAGATTTTGAATATCGGCGATTGAATCCAACCATTATCAAGATATTACTATTTATACGTCTGAAGATATCTTTAATCTCAAAAAGCTCTTCCTGATTTATCGTTAGAGGTTTTTCTACATATACATTTTTTCCGGCTAAGATTGATTCTTTCACAAAGTTCCCGTGTGAATCATGCCTCGTTGCAATGAAAACAGTATTTATTTCTTTATCATTTAAAATATCTTTGAAATTGGATGTACAATAGTTAAAGCCAAATTTCTCTGCAACAGATTTTGAATTTACAGGGACTGATGTGCAAACTCCTAACAAATTAGCTTTCAATGTTTTTAATGGTGGTATCAAATATGACTGAGCAAAATTACCCGCACCAATAAAACCAATATTAACAAATGTATTTTTTTTATTAATACTTGATATTTTCAGCTTTTGTGATATTGTTTCGGGGGTTTTGCTGTATTCAATTAATATGCCAATGAACCTTTCATTAGTCTTACCTGTAATAATATCATAAGCATTTAGCCCTTTTTCAATAGGTATTTTGTGAGTTATTAATTTTTTGAAATCAAGCTTTTTCATTGATAGAAGGTCAAGTATTGCTTGCATATTTCTGTTTTCAGTCCATCTCACGTATCCTACTGGATAATCAATACCAAACTCTTCATAAATTACATCATACCTCCCCGGTCCATAACTGCAGGATATCTTTAGATCAATTTCCTTTTCGTAAAATGGGGACCTTGGTATGTTCATCCCAACAGCACCAACAACGACTACTTTGGATTTCTTCCTTGCTATATTAAGAGCCAATTCAATCGGTTCATTAGATTTAGTTCCAGCTGTTATTATTACAGCATCGGTTCCTATACCGTTCGTTATACTATCAACTTTTGTAATCGCTTCTTCATTAGAGAGTAAACATTCATCACAACCAAGTTCTTTTGCTATTTCAAAATTAGATTCGTTGATATCGAATCCTATGACTTTGCAACCCGATAACTTAGCTAATTGAACAGTTATCAGGCCAAGAAGTCCTAAACCAATTACTCCAACACACTCTCCTACTCTAATATCACCTTGCCTGATTCCCTGTAATGCAATAGAACCAAGTGTAGTAAAGGCAGCCTCCTCTGATGTTACATTATTTGGACTCTTTGCACATAAGTTTTTTGGTACTAAAACATATTCAGAATGATTTGCTGTCACTCCTGCACAAGCAACTAAATCACCCGGTCTAAATTCTTCTGTTCCGCTCTCAATAACTTCACCTGAACATGAATAGCCTAGTTCCTTGTAATTATCCAGTCTGGTTTTAACCTTATTATATGTGGCAAGTATGCCCTCCCGTTTCACATTTTGTAACACTTGCTTAACGAGATCTGGTCTTGATTTTGCTTTTCCGATTAACGAAGCTTTAGCTGTCTGTACGCTTGATTTTTCTGTTCCTGAACTTATTAATGAATGATAATTCTTAACTAACACACATCCGTCACGTACTAATGGTACAGGAACATCATCTATCTTCATTTCCCCCGTCTTTTGATATTGAACTATTTGTTTCATTTCAATATTAATAACTTAATTTTATTATTAAAAAACATTTATGTTTAGTTTTTCTTGACATAATCCTTATCAAATGTATCAAACCACATCTCTAAAACCAGAAATCGCCAAATTAAATGAGCAAAATCGGATTTTCCATTTCTGTCAGCTATTATTAATTCCCAAACCTTTTCAGGATTGAGTATTCCTCTTTCTAAGATAATGTTTTTGTTTAGTTTTGTGTCAATTACATTTTTTAGCTGCCCCTTTATCCAAGAACGTAAAGGTGAAGCAAAAGGAGCTTTCGGCCTATTAACAATATCCGAAGGAAGATATCTTTCAGCAACTTTTTTTAGAAGATATTTTTGTGTGTTTCCTTTTATTCTATATTTTGGCGGCAAGCTGAACATAAATTCTACAATTCTGTGATCAATTAATGGCGGCCGTATCTCAACTCCGGCCATCATACTTGACTTATCAGAATAATTTAAATTGTGTGCAGGCAAAAATGCTTTTGTATCACAATAACACATTTTAGTTAAATAACCGATGTTTTCGTTTGAAATTTTATCTTTATCCTTCCCTAAATAATCGTAACAGTCTTTCAAATATGAATAGTAAAAAGTATTATAATATTCTGTGGAACCGACAAATATTTCATCAAATAATTCTTTTGATATACCAATATCCGATGAAATAAACCTGTCAAATCTTTCAAAAGAAGCGAACGATAAAAACCTTTTAATCCATCGTAAGATTTTGAATCCTTCTTTACCGGATGACACACTTATTTTCATAAAACCTCTTTCAATAATACTCCGTATAATTGAGGGCAATAATTTTTGATATATATCGGCTTTTAAACAAGCTAAATGTTTTCTATATCCACCGAAAATCTCGTCACCTCCCATACCTGACAAGAGAACAATAATATCCTCTTTACGTGCTGCTTCAGATATTAAAAACGTGTTAACTGAAGCTGGATCTGCAATCGGCTCATCTAAATGATATACAGTATCATAAAATAATTTCTCATTATTTGGTTTAATAATGATTTCCGAATAATTAAGCTCAAGAAGATCCGCTACTTTCTTTGCCCATATGCTATCATCTTCCATTTTTTCAAATTTCTTATCTTCCTGAGAGAATTTAATTGTAAATGCATTAATCTCTCCTTTGTAATGTTTCCGCATTAATGCAGCAATTATTGAAGAATCTAATCCACCGCTTAATAATATACCTACAGGTACATCACTAATCATTTGAAGTCTGACAGAATCATTTAAGAGGTTATCAAGTTCGTCAACTAATTCTTTCTCGCTTTTATCACAATTTTCACTAACATTGATTTCCCACCATTTTGTAAGAAGCAAATCTTTACCGTTGTCTTCTTTCGCATTATATTTTAGAAAATGACCGGGAGCTAGTTTACAAATATTTTTGAAACCTGTATTAGGTGCAACTTGATAATGCATTTGAGTTTTTAAACAATTAATATCTGGTTCTGCAATTATTAAACCACTTTTAAAAATTGCTTTTATTTCACTTGCAAAAATTAAACCACCGTTTAATAAAGAATAATAAAATGGTTTTATTCCCAACCTGTCTCTGGCTGCAAATAGTTCTCCGGTTTTTAAGTTAAAAATTGCAAATGCAAACATACCGTTCAACTTTTCCAGACATCGTTCTCCCCATTGCTCATAAGATTTAAGTAATATCTCAGTATCCGAGTTGCTTAGTAATATTAATTCAGGTATTTCTTTTCTAAGTTCTGCTTCAATGTCTTTGTAATTATATATTTCGCCATTAAAAACAATACATAGTGATTTATTTTCATTGAACATTGGTTGGTGGCCAGCAGGACTCAGGTCGATAATACTTAGTCTCGTATGTCCGAAACCCGAACTCCATTTATCAAACCATTCGCTCCCATCATCATCAGGTCCACGATGCTTAATTGAGATTACGGAGTTTTCAAGAAGTGATTTATTCCCAATATTAATAAATCCGACTATGCCGCACATTCCATTATCGTATAATTATTATAATTTATTCTGAACGAAATCATTGCAAACCTAAATTTTGTATAACTTATATGGTTTTAATGTTTTAATATTCTTTCATAAAATTCATCTAATTCTTCAGCTTTAGCATCCCAACTTAAATATTTTTCTGCAATATCTCGGCAGTAGGTATTTCGTTTTGATAAATTATTTCTGTTTTCAAGTATATACTTTATTCTATCTTTTATACTCTCCTCATTATTTTCAACTACAATAAATGCATCAGAGTATTTCTCAATATATGGATTAATATTTCCAAATTTATTAACCAATATGGGACGTCCCGCTGCAAGATAATCTCCGGTCTTGTTCGGCCATCCTGCCTTATTTTCAACATTATCCTTTTTTATAAGCAAAAATATATCTGCACAACTCAATAGCTTTGAATCTTTACGGTAATCTATCCATCCGTATTCATAATAGTTGTCTGAGATTCCATATTTTATTTTTTGCGCTAAAGTTAAATTCTCACCGATTGAAAACCAGTTGATTTGCTCTTTATTGCGAAACTCAGACATGACATTTATAAAAGATCTTAATCCCTCTAATTCAGAGTCATTAATACCTATGATACAAAATGTCAAACTTTCATTTGGAATCCCATATTGCTTTTTATATTTTGTGTCTTCATAAAATGAAATATCATCAATATCTGCTCCGCCATGAATAATTGTAATATTACTTTCCTTGATCCCCGCTTTCAGACCTCTTTGAAAGTTAAATTCCGATAATGAGACTACTCCATCTGCATGAACCTTATTACGAACTTCAAAAAAGCTGTCATACTTTTGTACAGTATTTCTGTATATGAAATTTCTTTTCAATCTTTCACAGGATATACCGTAGTAGTCCCACCATTCAGATATATACTTTGATTTTCGAAATAATCTGTTCAGCAAACATGGAATACCTGAAGCCGGACGATGACCCGTATCACTTTGAACTATGTCAAATTTATGAAAAATTACATAAAATGCTTTTAAAATTGTAGAAAAGAAACCAAATCCTCCTCGGCGGAATGATTGCGGAACAATATCAGGAAAAGAAATTATCTTTACGTTATTCCGTATTTCATCTTCAAAAGGAAATTTGAATCCGTTTGATTGGGTTGTTAATAATACTACATCATGATTTATTTTAGCAAGCCCTTTTGCTATCGAAAAATTCCTGCTAAAACCCGCTTTATCCTTCATACCGTAATGTGCAATGAGAATTCTCATAACATCAAAGCGAAATTAGAAATTCAGCAATATTTCTTGCCTGGATCCTGTAATTAAATACTCCGTAAGCCAATTCTTTGCCTTTAATTCCTACAGCCTTCGATTTATTAGGATTCGATAATGCTTCATCAATTTTTTCTGCAAATTCTGAAGGATCATTAGTTTTTGAAATAAATGCATTTACTCCATCGGTTAAATACATGGATATCTCACCTACATCTGTCACAACAACTGGATTTCCGGTCGCAAGGTATTCTCCAAGCTTTGTTGGAAATCCTCCCTTTGCCCTTTGATTATCCGGTCTGGCAAGAATTAGTAATGATGCACCACATAGATAAGAAGGAACTTCGTTTCTGTCAATTTTCCCCAAAAATTTTATTCTATCGGTGAGTTTATAATTTGTAACAAGTTCTTTTAATCTTTCAAAATCAATCTCGTTTTTTGCAGAACCTATAATGTAAAATTTATATTCTGGATACTTATTACTTATAATATAAAATGCTGATATTGCATCATCAACCCCATCTTTATCTTTTACGAGATCACCAATATAGGCAATATATTTTTCTTTCGGTATCTCATGCCTTTTAATATTGAATCTGTCTGGTTCAACTGTCATTGGAATTATTTTCATCATACACAAATCATTCTTATATCGACTAAAATATTCTTTTAGCGGACGTGTCATAGTTATTATTCCATCAAAAAAACGATACCCTATTAATGGTTCAAGTTTAAGTAATAATGGAAAATAACGATAAATTGGGATGCTTTCCCTCAAAACATATGGGAATTCATCAACAATCAAGACAGTTCTTATCCTTAATAGAATTTTTAGATAAAAAGATAAAAATAATATATAATAAACATTGTCATTACTGATTAAAACAAAATCATATGGATTCTTATATTTGCTGTTAAGTAGTATATAAAACGACTTTAAATAGCCGTATAGTGCTTGTAACAACATGATAAATTTAGATCGTGACCATTTTGTAGTTCCGTTTGTATATTCAAACTCAACTCCTTCAAATACACCTTGATGACTTTGATTTATAACATTATCTTGTTTTTCTGTCGGTCGAAGCGAGAAGTGCTTTACTGAATGTCCTAATTCAACTAGTCCTTTAGAATACGAAAGAATTCTGTTTGTAGCAGAATATCCGATTGGAAACGGATACGCAGATATTACAAGAATTCTCAATGAAAATTATTAATTATTTTTTATTGTACGAAATATAAGTTAGTATAAGCTTGTCAAGTAAATTATTTTTCCGTGATTTCGTATTCTTCCGATTCTTCACCCAATTCCATTTCTAATTGTAACTCTTCATTTCTCTTAAGTATAATTGAAGCAAATATAGCAAAAACTACTACACAAGAATTAGTAAAGAAAGTTGCATTGAACAGGGAAATAATGAGATAAAAAAGTATCACCATATATGCTTTTTTAGTTATGCTATCAAACCTATTCTTATAACCTAATCTTAATAAAGGTAGCAATATAAAAGTAACAATCAAGAATAATCCTATGATTCCTTGTGTCGGTAGAATATCTAAGATGAAGTTATGCGGTATCCAAAAAAATTCATCTGATACTAAACCCGCAGGATAATAATAACCTGATAACTTAGTACCGTTTATTGGATTATCCAAAAATGTATTAAATGCAAGCAAATTTTTTAATAAACGATCTTGATAGTTTTGGTCACCCATATCAAAAGAATATTCTGCTCTGCTTAAAAAAATATCAGAAACAAAAGGGATTTGTCCTAATAAAAGAATAACTATAGGAATTGCAAGAATTGCTAAAATTGTAGTTCTTGTCTTATTTGATTCTCGATTTGATATAAAAAAGGCAATGAATAACATCAAAGCTACAACCATGTAAACAGACCTATGTGCAGATATTAATATACCAAGTAATGTTATAAAAATAATTATTATCTTATTTTTCTCAGCACCAAATAATGCAATTCCGTCAGTTAAAGTAACAAAGAAAAACAATGTCGCAACGACAGTTACTATTCTTATTTCTCCCGTATTTGTTTCTATAATTATACCCTGTGAATAATTATAAAAACCAGTAATTATAAAGGCTAATGTCGCAATAAGAAATATATAGAATATAAATTTGTATGTTTTTTCTGAAGCAAGATAAAAGTAAAACATAGGTATAAGCAGGAAAAAGAAACGGTTACTAATTTGACTGAAATATTTTATTGGATCCATGCTTTCGTATTCAAGATACGATAATGGCAAAACTACAGCTAATTGATAAACGCAGTAAAAATATATTCCAATTAATATATATTTGTTTTCGTTGTACTTTTCGTTTATAATTTTTGTAACAAAACCAAGACTTGCAAGTAGTATAAATAAAACTGATATTGCATTATATGTATTCAATCCGTATATCTTTACATCGCTTACTTCCTGATTATATGAATGCAAAAGGATTGAATTTAATGTAAGTAATATAAATATTATCGAAGAAAGTATATACTTAAACTTCATTTTATAGTTTAATATTTAAATTCAATATTTGGTTTCACTACTCTCCCGTTAAAAATAACAAATCACTATTACCCATAAAAATAATTCACTTTCGTTTCTTTCTAAATTAATTCTAATTTGCTTTCAGATAGAATATATATTCTCTGCATTTATAACGTTCTAAAAATGACTGTTATATTTTTTAATTAACAAGTATACTAATTAGTCGAAATGCAAAGCATTCAATTGCGTTTAACAGAAATACTATAATTAACCATACTTTCCAGTTTACTTATTCCAAAAACTCTTTGCTCTGTCATTAATAATTTTATAATATTGAATTGGCATTAGTAGCATAAAAGGAACTAAGGAAATTATCGATGCAATGACCACCGAAGCAACCCCAAAATTAAATACTTTTAATAAAAAAATGGTCAGTGGGATATAAGATATTATTATTATTATACTCAATATGAATTGAAGATATATCTTCCCCGACCCATTCAAAAAATACATGTATGGTGAAACAAATGTCATTGCAATAACATACAATCCCATTGTCGTAGTTAACAAAAAAGGTATATCAAAACTCCGGTTTTTTCCAAGCCATATATCATAAATAAAACCAGATACTAAAACCATTATAATCGTAAATATTATTAATATAATTCCTATTTTGTTTAGCTTTTTAATTGTGTTTTTTATCCATGAAAAATCTTTTCTATAAAAAGCATCTGTAAAACCGGTCCAGACTGGACTTAATATAATATAAAATACCATATTTATGATAGAGAAATATCTGAACACGATATTATATGATGTAACTGACTCCGGTCCTATTAATTGAGTAAGAACAATTGAAGCCGACCCAAAAATAAAAAATGTTGAAATTTGTATAATAAAGAATCTAATACCTAAATCTGATAATCCTCTTAAATATTTTATATGAATAAATTTGGGGGAGGGTATTAGAAACCTATATCTATTAGAAAAATTAAAAACAGTAATAAGGAGGAGTAAAATAACAGGTATTATACTTAATGACATTCCAAGTACAAATAATGAAGGGGAAGTATTATGCGTTAATATCCATACTATGATTACTGAAGAAATATTTGTCAGAAAACCTAAAAAATCATTATATGACGGTTTTTGATCAGCTGTAAGTATTGTTATAATAAGTTTGAGAACAAATTGCAAACCAAAAAATAGCATTACAAAATTTGCAAGTTTATTCACTTCTGGTTTCAATTCGGCGGGTGTATTAAAGACTGAACTCCAGTCTATAAAAATACCTAAAGAAAAGTATATAATTAAGAAAATGGAAACGATTATTGTTAAAGCGAAGTAAGCAGTACTAACATATATTCTTCCTAATTCTTTATCATCTTTAGCTAATGATTCTGCAAGCTTGTTTCTAAGTCCGTTTCCTAAACCTAAATCGAATAACGTAAGCCAAGCTAATAGAGATGAAATAGTCACCCAAATACCGTATTCTAACACGTTAAGGTAATTAATTGACATGGGCACAAGTAGAAAAACAGCAAATACTGAAAAACCTTTAAAAACAAATGAAAGCAATATATTCTTCTTTGCTTTTTGAGAGCGGATACTTCCGCCTAAAAAAGAAGATTTTAATTTATTAATTAATTGCAAATGAAATAGATTTATTTCGAATATTCACTTCCAAAAATGCCATTCCATATATTATTTAGTTTTGATGTTCCTTGTATAAGTTTTACAACTCTTAAAGACGAGTTTAGTACTTTATAATCTTCAGTATATTCATTCTTGAAATTATGCAAAGATTCGGATAATAATAGTTTGATTGAATTAATTATTATATTTTTATCTAAGCCGGTCAGAATAATTGAGCCATAATCCAATCCTTCCGGTCTTTCCATAGAGTTTCGAACTGTAATAGCAGGAAATCCTAATATTGAAGATTCTTCGTTGATTGTTCCGCTGTCTGAAATAACACAAATCGATTGCTCTTGCAATTTTACGTAATCAAAAAATCCAAATGGTTTTAAAAACTGTATCCTATTATCAAAATTGTATCCTTTTAAAGATTCAATTCTCTTTCTTGTTCTTGGATGAGTAGAAAATATTACCTTTTCATCATAAATTTCTGCAATACTATTCAAAGTATCTAGTAACTTTATAAGATTATCTTTGTTATCTACATTCTCTTCCCTGTGAATGCTAACTACAAAATATTTCTTACTTTTTAGTTTAAGAATTTCCAGTATTTTTGATTTCTCAATTTTTGAGCTGTAATATTTCAAAACTTCATTCATAGGAGACCCGGTTAAGTATATCCTCCTATGTGGTAGCCCCTCGCTTATTAAATGTCTTCTTGCATGTTCGGTATATACTAAATTAAAATCTGCTATATGATCTATTACCCTTCTGTTTATTTCCTCGGGTACATTAAAATCAAAACACCTATTACCTGCTTCCATATGATATATTGGTATATGCATTCTCTTTGCCATATATGCTGATAAACATGAATTTGTATCACCCAATACAAGCAATGCATCAGGTTTTTCTTTCTTTAATACTTCCTCGGATTTTTTTATTATATCACCAACAGTCGCTCCCAATGAACTCGTGTCTGCATTAAGAAAATGATCGGGTTTCCTCAATTCAAGTTCTTTAAAGAATATTTCGTTCAACTCATAATCATAGTTTTGGCCTGTGTGAACTAAAACATGATTAACTGTTTCATCAAGCAATGAAATTACCCTCGATAGCCTTATTATCTCCGGTCTTGTTCCTACTATTGTCATCACTTTCAATGACGGTTTATTTTTCACTTATACCTCCTCAAAAAAAGTGTCTGTGTCATCCGGATTAAAAATCTCATTAGTCCAGAATAATGTTAATAAATTTGTGGTTCCCGTATTCTCTATATTGTGCGTATGCCATATCGGTATATCAATAAAGCACGGCGTTTCACCGTTTACCTTGTATTCTGTAATTTCCTTCGTTCCAATTTTTCGTAAGCGTATTACTGCCTCTCCCTTTATTACGCTGAAACGTTCTATCTTTCTCAGGTGAAAATGATTCCCGCGTACAATCCTGGGTTTCGTCTCGGAAAAGAATGTCTGGCCGTGTACATACGCTTTTGTTATTTCGGTTAAATATCCTCTGTTGTCAACTTTCCTTTCAATGTTTCTGATTCTGTTCTCATATTCCATATACGACCGGAATGTATTGAATAAGTTTACATCATTCTTATCCTTAAGCAGAGGTATCAAATTCTCTTTGATATAAGTATTGTTGTAATAATTCAATTTTTCCAGTATTTCTGTTACTTTTATCTCAAAATCATAATTTATCTGATAACCTTCGGAATATATTTTGTGCTCAATTATATTTGTTATTTCCTTTATAAGATTATTGACAAAAATAAGCTTTAAATTGTTATCAACATCAATCCTTGGTGTCTGTTCATGAGTAATCTGGTATGAAAATGTTGAAATAACCGAATTGTAAAAAGGTCTTCCGAATGGCCCAAATACATTGGGTATTAACATTCCCGTGAATTTTACTCCCGCTTCTCTGCACCATTCGGCAAGCAATCCCCTGCCTTCTTTCTTGGATTTTCCGTATATATTGTCAAGACTTTCCTGCGTAGAGGATGAGAATAAAATATGAGGCTTGGTATCAACTTTTTTAAGTCCGTTTATCAGGCTTAAAACCAGTTCTATGTTCTTTTTGTAGATTTCATCAGGATCGTTATGCCTGTTCAATGCCGCAAGATGAACTACAACATCGCATTGATTCAAAAATGCATATAACTTGTCCTCATCATAAAAAAATGAGTCATCAAACAGTATTCTATCGAATTTTTCTTTGAATATTCCAAGATAATTATACAAATGACTGCCGATAAATCCGGCCTGACCCGTTATACCGATTCGCAATCTATGCATTTAGTTCTTCCTGAATCTCTTTTAATGAAAGAACAAGGTTTACTGTCTCTTCCAGGCTTAACCGTTGAGTGTTGGCTGATGTATATCCTTCTTTCGGAAAATGATTTATCGTACCCTCTGAGAAATATTTTTCAAAATCTATCTTTTCAAGGTTTCTAATCCTGTAATAATTATCGTAACTTTCTGCTTTCATAAGGTCTTCTTGTGTTACAAGCGTTTCATGCATTTTTTCACCTTCCCTGATTCCAATTTCTTTAACTTCAGCATTGGAATTGAATATTTTCAATGTCGCTTCTGCCATATCATCTACTGTTGATGCGGGTGATTTTCTTACTAAAATATCTCCGTTTTGACCCTCTTCAAGAGCAAATAGTACTAGGTCAATAGCTATCGGCAGTGGTAATAAAAATCTTGTCATTTCTCCGTTAGTTATTGTTATCGGTTTATTTGCCTTTATTTGCTCAACAAACAACGGAAATACGGATCCTCTTGAATACATTACGTTTCCGTACCTTACTCCGCAAAATACTGTTTTGGATTTAGATGTCCGCGCTTTTGCTAGCATCAGTTTCTCAAGCATAGCCTTTGATATGCCCATTGCATTAATAGGATATACTGCTTTATCAGTACTTAATACTACTATCTTCTCTATTTCTTCATCTTCTGCAGCGTCCAATACATTCTGTGTGCCTATTATATTCGTCTGTACTGCTTCGTAAGGAAAAAATTCACAATTAGGTACCTGTTTCAATGCTGCTGCATGAAAAACTATATCAACTCCTTTTATCGCTTTGTAAACTCTTTCTCGGTCTCTAACATCACCAATGATAAACTTTAACCTTTCATCATGGTATTTATTACGCATATCATATTGTTTCTTCTCATCACGGCTGAAGACTGTTATTGATGCAGGATTTGTCTCCTTCAGCAGCTTATCAACTATCGTATTACCAAATGATCCTGTCCCACCTGTGATAAGAATTTGCTTATTTTTTATCATGTCAGTTTATAATTAATTAGTTTTTATTTGTTATATATCATAATATTTAATAATACTGTTAGCATTGATAATATTGGTAATACAACCACTCCTGCTATACCTTGTGCAACCTGCCAGAAATCCTTTTCCGGTTTAATTGCGAATGCGATAATATCACCTGGTTTTAAAATTGGATTAATTTGCTTTACTGTACCTTCTTTTTCTTTATCAAAATAATCAAGATAATCAAAAACAAATATTGTATCTTTCCTCAATTCAGGATTTTTTTCCTTTGTTCTAATAAGTTTGAAATTCTCAAAAATACTCTCATCAGGTGCACCGCCTGTCAATGCTACAACTTCAACAAGACTTGTTCCTTGTGGTACCAAATAAATTCCTGGGTTTTTGACTCCGCCAATTACAACAACTTCGAAATTAAACTTATTTGGTTTCGATAAATTAAAGTAATTTGTACTTATCCTTTTCAAATCCTGCTCCCTGTATAATAGAGAATCGGTTTGTTGGGTAAGTGTATCATCCTGACAATACAAAAAATTCAATGCAGTAAAAACAAACAAAGTTATAAACAAAATTCTTTTCATAAAACTAATTAATTTTTTAATTGAATAATAATTGCTTAAAGCTTTTCTAAATGTAATTTAAATTTTGGAATAGCTCCGCTAATAAATCACAGATTCTATTACAAATTTGCATATGTTAAAACAATATATAATATGCTTTTTTGACACGGTAAAAACAAGGAATTAGTGCGGTTTTTAAGGGTTTATTACATTATCTTGATTGTTTTAATTTGTTTATGATAAAAAGATAATTGCGATATTATTACATTTTCATATATAAAAACTAGTCATATTCCCAACCAAATATTCCCTACTAAAAAACTTAAATTTTAGGATAAATCCATTGTCATCTTGAACAATATTCATTGATTTGTTAAAAGATCTCATCTGTTCTTACTTCATATCAAATACTCTGATTAAATATATTATGGATGCTTTACTATTTTTAAGGTTAAACTGAAAGTGTTTTCACCTGAGTAAACTGAGTAAATGAATTCCATAATTTCAGCATCCCATCAAATAATTTAATCATTCACCACATTATGAAGAAATTGAATCTTTTAAAATGTGAAAATTCTCTTTTTATAATGTGAAATCTTAAGTTATCTGTGAATAAATAATCCCTTCAATGCGTTTTCAACCATTTTCTTATTTTACAGTAAACTGTTATTATCAAGAAACCATTATTTAATAGTATACTGCTCGCATCTTACCTGAGCCAAGGTTTCTCTTTTTCACTATTCAAATTCGCCTTGATTTCTTAACAATCTAATGCCCGACACTAAAATACCCAAATCCTATTCTTCTTATTTCTTCCGCATCAAGAATATTTCTTCCGTCAAAAATATTGCATGGCTTTCTCATAAGTCCGTAAATCTTTTTGTAATCAAGCGTCTTGTAAACTTCCCACTCAGTCATTATCGCAATCGCATCCGCATGCTCCGCGGCTTTGTAAGGATTATCAGTGAACTCTACCTTGCCTTTAAATTCTTTTAAATCTTTTCTCGCATTTCCTAATGCCTTCGGATCCGTTATAACAATATGTGCATTTTCTTCCGCCATAAATTTCGCAGCATAAAACGCCGGTGTTTCCCTCGTGTCGCCCGTGTTCGCTTTGAACGCGAATCCAAACATCGCTATCTTTTTCCCCGATAAAGTGTTAAACATGTTCTTTATCATCCTGTTTACAAACCTCTTCGTCTGGTAATCGTTCATCCTTATGACCCATTCCCAGTACTCAGCAACTTCATGAAGTCCCATCGATTCGCTAATATAAACCAGATTCAATATATCTTTCTTGAAGCATGAGCCTCCAAATCCTACACTCGCATTTAAAAATTTCGATCCGATTCTCGAATCCATTCCTATCGCTTTACTCAGTTCCTCTATATTCGCACCCGTAATTTCACATAAAGCTGATATGCTGTTTATAGATGAAATTCTCTGTGCTAAAAAAGCATTAGCCGTTAGTTTCGAAAGCTCTGAGCTCCATACATTACTCATTATAATTTTTTCTTTTGGAACCCAGTTCAGGTATAAATCCGCTAATTCCTGCCTCGCTTTCCTGCCCGATTCAGTCTCGTATGAACCGATTAATACCCTGTCCGGATTTATTAAATCATTTACCGCAGTACCTTCAGCTAAAAATTCCGGATTCGATAGTACTTCAAACTTTAATTCTTTCTCGTTGCTCCCGAGTATCGCGTTCAATGTCTCTGCTGTCTTAACAGGCAGAGTGCTTTTTTCAACGACTATCTTCCCTTCTTCTGAATTTTCAATGATGCTCCTTGCAGTACTCTCAACATACTGAAGGTCAGACGCCCTGCCTTTGCCCTCACCGAATTGCTTTGTTGGTGTGTTCACTGATATAAATATGATATCCGATTCCTTAATCGCCTTACCCACATCAGTCGTAAAAAATAAGTTCTTCCCTCTGACCGATTTTACAACCTCCAGCAAACCAGGCTCAAATATCGGCAGCTCATCCGTCTTCCAGGCATTAATCTTTTCTTTATTTATATCCGTCACGGTTATCTTATACTCCGGACATTTTGCTGCAATCACAGCCATCGTAGGACCGCCGACATAACCCGCCCCTATACAGCAAACTTTTTTATAAAACTTCATTTCTGTACTTATATTTTTATTTAATAAATTTTCTTCCTTTCTTCCCGTTCTCCTTGTGGGTTCTTTGTCTAAGTTACGCCGCGGAGATCATCCCGACGTACCTGAACTTTATTCAAAAACTATATCCACCGGTATCCCGGCATTATTTACCCTTTCCAGATCCTTCTTCAGTTCTTCTTTTATAAACCCGTCTTTCTCAATCAACGCTTTCGCACCCGCATAGTCACCGTCTCCCTGTATCTTCAAGATTTGCTGTGATGATGATATAACAGCATCTTTCATCTTCTCAAAATTCACCGTGTAAGTACCGTCAGAATTTCTTGTGAATGCACCCTTTTCCTGAAAATAATAGAACCTAACCATATTTGCTTTGCCGTGTGCGCTCGCAGCACCAAACCTGCATGAACGGAATATCCCGGCCAGAAAAGTCACATAGTTATCCATAAGTTCTCCGTCTTTTAACTCACCCATTTCATAAAGCTTTGTCACTAAGTAAAGACCTAAAATATCCGCCTTGCCTTCCTCAAGTCCTGAATATTGTTCTTTTAATACATCCCTTACCGTACCCGCACCGGTTATTGTATTCTTTATCCCCAATCCATGAGCAACTTCATGAAACATCACGTTTTCAAAAAAGGCGTTGAACTTGCTGTATTTCCTCTGCTCCGGTGTAATCAGTAAATCTGATATCGGTGCCATTATCGCATCGAACTTTGCCTTCATCACATTCTTTAATTGTAGTCTTCTTGACCCCGATTTTAACTGGACTTCTTCATCATTAGGTAAATTAATTGCTATCGTCTTGCTTCCTGAATTGCAGTCACCTGCATAATATAATGCATCATATGCGTTTAAATCTGAATCAGCTCCCGCTTCTTCCTGTTTATACTTTTCATCAACAGGCAGTTCCCGCTGTAATTGAGGTAGTAGTGACGCAAACTTTTCAAGTTTCTTGCTCCATTCCACATCCTTCACTAAAACGTATGCCTCAAATGCTGTCTTGTATCCGAATAACTGGTCTGTGTAATTCTCTATCGGTCCAACCACAAAATCTATCACGTTCGTCTTCATTTCCATCCATGCAAAATCACTCGGCTGATAGTTATCAGTAACAAGCGCTTCCGCTCTCATCGATAAATACTTCTTTAAACCCGCGTCTTCAGCAAGTTCCGACGCCTGTTTTAAAAGCTCCGAGGCTCTCTTCAGCTCCCTCTCGTATGACTTTGAATACATAACTACTTTGTATTCCCCACCATCCTTTACAACTATCGAATAAGGACTCATCTTCATTGGATCTTTTATTTTTTCAAAATCACTCTTTGTCATTTCAATGGGATAGAAATTCGCTCCGGCTGGTCTCTCGCCGTAACCTTTTATAAATGGCTTCTCGTCATTCAACTGATCCCACGGTCCATAGTTTATCAGTGCAAACTGCTTCTCGTATTCATCCGTCAAACCCGAAAGAAATTTTTCCTTATCACCGAAGTTCTGTTTCCAGAAAAGGTCATCCATAATTTTTGATATTTCTATCAATATCGGAATCATCTTCTGTTCGTTAGCCGTAAGTCTGCTTAAATCCGTCGAAAGACTCACCTTCTTAAACGCCTGAACTCTCTGTTTTGCGTAATCATTTTGCGAAAATAAATTTCCTGAATTCAATAATGTTAAGATTAAGATTGTTAATAGTATGCTTTTCATGATTGTAATATAAATTAAAGAAAATTAGTAATTCTTGATTTAATTTCTGCTTTTTTCGGATAATCATTATCAACACATCTTATCGTCTCTAAAACCTTTAACCCGAATATGTACTTTGCTCCTCAGAAAATACTTCAATGCTAAAGTCTAGATATTCATTATATCTTGATTTTTTATATCTCATATCTATTAATTTAATAATTTTCTTTCAACATTAAAAACCATTCACACAGAAAGAAATTAATCCCTCTTTAACTAATTCCATCTTCCAAATACTATGCGCTTTACTTGCTCTACCTCTTATTCTTATACTTACTCTTACTCATACTATATATCTTACTTTTGCTCTTCAAATTGCCGTTGCCTTTTGGTACGACTTTAGTCCTGACTTTAGTCAACGGATTTAAATGTATTAAAAGAAGTCCCAAGCTTCAGTTCCATAATTTACTCTATTTCTTGCTCTTCAGATTGCCGTTGCCTTTAGGCAACGGATAATAAATGCATCAAAAGAAAACCAGGGCTTCAGCCCCATTCATTTTCCTTTATTTTCCATTTTGTACTTTGCTAATATTTCATTAATTTCTTGAACAAACCCCTGGGATTTATGATGTTCCTCTTGTTTTTTAATATAATCAATTAACTTTTCTCTACCTGACTCACCAATAGAAACCGCATAATAATCATCCTGCCAACTAAACTTTATCTCTAATAACTTTCCTTTATTTATCCAAAATGAACTCTCCCCTTTTAATAAATTTGCTATCTTAGAAATGTTCTGTTCTTTTCCTAATGAGATTAATAAATGAATATGATCATTCCATCCACCTATTGATTCCAAAAATATATCTTTAGTGCCGGCATATTCATGGATATGAATATACAATTTATCCCTAATCTCTTTAGATAATAATGACTCTCTGTTTTTGGTGCTAAACACTAAATGAACTAATATTCTAACGTATGACATATTAATATTGTTTTTTATTGGGCTAAAGCCCTTTTGGATGATATTTTCAAAATCCGTTGCCTAAAGGCAACGGCAATTCATCAATTAAATTATGATAAATTTTGTATAAATTCTGTGTCTTTCCATTTCCCTTTATTGATTTTACTCATCCTCCTCTTTTTCTTACTCTTGCCTTGCTCTATCGCTTGCCTTAACTCTTGCTCTATCTCTTACTCTTTTTCTATCTCTTGCTCTTACCTGTCTCTTGCTCATTCTCTATCTCTTGCTCATTCTCTATCTCTTGCTCATTCTCTATCTCTTGCTCATTCTCTATCTCTTGCTCATTCTCTATCTCTTGCTCATTCTCTATCTCTTGCTCATTCTCTATCTCTTGCTCATTCTCTAT
>JBAZNU010000009.1 GCA_041649015.1 Ignavibacteria bacterium | reverse complement strand
ATTAAAAATAATAATTTCAATAACTTCTCAGACGGCGTTATAGCAACAAACTCAAGTATAGATTTGTATTATAACCGGTTTTACTCGGAAATAATCGGAGCAAAATCAATCCAGGGATTTTCAGAAAGCAATTTAAACATGAGTCCAAACGATGAATATTACTTAGGAGGATACAACAGAATCAATACCATGAACGATGAAAGTAAAAACGTATATGTTGATAATTCATTCGTTTTTCTTGAAAACGGCGATAATACATTTGATATATCCGAATATAGCGGGAACGGCGAAAAGCCATACCACATATTCGGCACATTTCCTTCTATAAACGAACAGCAATATCCGGCAGCTTACAATTGTTTTAGAATTGATAACGTAGATGAAGAGGCATTCGTAGATGTAACCGTAAACGGAACACCCGTAGAATTTAATTTTTATCCCTATAGCTGCAATGCCATGCTTTCGGGAGATTATGAAGTAGTATCCATAGAAGGGCTTGTAAATGACACAATAGCCGTAAAAAACACCGGACAAGGAGGAAGCGAAAAAGGTAATGGCGGAAATGGGAATGAAATACAGGTTTCACGATGTAAAACACTCTCGGATTCCATAAATATAAGCATAAGAAAGAGGCAATATTCCATAACAGAGCAAAAATGCATAGAACTATTAAATTTATATCCTGATAGTTCTGCAAGCATTGATGTACTGAATAAACTATACCTCTCCTCATTGCTGCAGGACAGTGCGGGCAGCAAAATGTCTCCTTTGAAGACCTTTTACGAGACAGTAATTCTTAACAATCAAGGAAAAGAAAAACTAATAAACAGGTGTTTCTATCTTATTCAAAAATGCAAGGTGTCATTAAAACAATACACTTCTGCTCTTGAAGGATTTAGCTTTATCATACAGCAAAATCCCTATACTTACGAGGGGCTTGTTGCCTCCTGGGACTTTGCCGCTACTCATCTTCTGGATAGCATAGGAGGGAGCAGCGGAGGTTTAACCGGTAAAACAGATGAAAAGCAATTAACAGCATTTGATATCACAGACAGATATGATTCAACAAAGTTCACGAAAAAACAAAGAAACGAAATATCGAAATCTGTCAACGATATACTCGAAAGCAAGAGAATAACCCAAACAGAGAAAATAGAAACACTTCAAAAGAAATCAGAAGAAGGAAACAGGGAGGCGGCAAAAGAACTTCATACGATGAAACGACTAAACGAGACAGTGAAAACCAAAAAACCCGGAAATAACTCAGAGCTGCAGGGCATAATACAATCAGATATTAAGAAGGTATTCAGCAGAGTTGATAATAATCCGACTGAATCTGTAAGCATTATTCCGCAGACTTATCAATTATACCAGAACTATCCGAACCCGTTTAACCCGACAACAAAGATAGCTTTTGACCTTCCGAAAGACTCAAAGGTAAAGCTTGTAATCTATGACATACTCGGAAGAGAAATGAAAACACTTGTAAACAACGAATTCCGTTCAGCAGGTAAATACATCACCGAGTTCAGCGGCCCAAACATGGCAAGCGGAATTTACTTCGCAAGAATACTTGTTAACGAGGGTAAGGAATTTAGAGCAGTTAAGAAAATGGTTCTTCTCAAGTGATTCGTCCATTTATTTACTTATTTGTTATTGATAATTATTTAAACCCGCAATAATACTGCGGGTTTTTTATTCATTATACTCAAAATATTAATCTCCTTATCATCATCTAACAATTTTATAAGTCAGTGTTAATCATAAAACTATCATTTCTTTTGTCGTGCGTTATTTATTAATATGAACTATTTAGAAATCAAAAAGGGCAGAAACTTTCACTCCCGCCCTTTACTATTTTTCTATTACCTTCTAAGCCTATGCAGGTGAATTGTACGTCTCAGTAAACAATTCCTTATAATCCTTCTGAAGTAATGCATTCTTTACATCCTTCGTTATCGTAGCACATTTGTTAAGTACCATATAAACATTATCCACAAAGAGTCTTATCTCGTCAAAGTCCATCGTTTGGGGCTTTTGGCTTATCGCTTCAAAAAGCTCAAGTTGTAATTTATCGAGCAGTGCAACTGAATATTTGGATTTTAATAATCATAAAATATGAGTAAATAACATTACCTAAAGTAAATCTATATTTTATTTAAATTCAAAATATATAATATTATGAAAGTTTTATATTACCTCAAAAGTTCAAAATCAACAATACTTTCTTTTCAGATTCTATTACTTTTATTTGCCGTCTCTTCTTATTCCCAGTCCGGGTGGTTTTCTCAGCCGCTGCCCGTGAGCGGGCAAGTGCAGGACTTGAAGTTTTTTGATGCGAATACAGGGCTGATTGCTATGTGGCAGCCAACTGTTTTGTTGAGAACGACTAATGGCGGGTATAATTGGGATTCAGTATTAAATATACAAGTTGCATGGCAATTTGATTTGATTGATAGCAATATAGTATATGCAATAGGCTCCGGAGTTACAGTCGAATCTAACGGGATTCTTCTAAAATCAATAAATCGCGGTGCAACCTGGGACAGTTTACCTGTAGCTAATTCCTGGACTGTAAACGGAATATCATTTGTAAACCGTGATACCGGCTGGGTAGGGGGAACTGCGGGCGGGTTGCCTTTTCTTTGGCGGACAACGAATGCGGGTATAACATGGACGGTGCAGTCATCAAATACAGGATTCGGAAAAGTCTTTTTTCTGAAAAATAAAGTGAATGGCGAATATGTGGGGTGGTCGCAAAATTATGGTACACTTTGGATAACGACAAATAGCGGCATTAACTGGATACAAAATACATCCGTTGGAGAATTACCAGATGCAATAGCTATGTTTTTCTCAGATCAATTTACAGGTTATATATCTAATAATACGAAATTAACAAAAACTACAGATGGAGGTGATTCTTGGCATAATTATGAAATGCCCTCTGGGAATTTAATTTCAGCAAGATGGTTCCAGAAATTTGATGTATTAAATAAAGATACAATTTATGGTGAGGGTGGAGATAGATATTTTGGCGGAGGAAAAGTCAGACGTATTATCTGGGTATCAACAAATGGCGGTGTTAACTGGGGATTCCAACAACCCGATACAAGTATTGCGAAATTTTTTATCGGAATAGATTTTGTGAATAAAGACACGGGTTGGAGCAGTTGGATAAGAACCAATGACGGAGGAGGACCAATTATCATAACAGGAATAAACAATCAAATAACTACCAAGCCCGAATTATTCATTCTTGAACAGAATTATCCAAATCCTTTTAATTCATCAACAAGAATAAACTTTTCCATATCAAAACCTTCATTTATTTCATTAACTATCTATGACATAATAGGAATGGAGGTGTTAAAGATTTATAACAACGAGTTTTTCACAGCAGGCAATTATTATGCGGGAATTGATATAGGAAAGATGGGTTTGTCGTCAGGTGTGTATATTTATAGAATGCGGGCTTTGGACATAAAAAGCAATAATGTCTTTGAGCAGTCGAGAAAATTTGTTTATGTAAAGTGATTAAATACTGATAATTATGAGATACTTTAAAATCAAACATTTTTTAGAATTTAAATAAATTTTAAAATGAGGAAATTTAAATTTATACTTGCAATAATTACAGTAGTAATTATAGCATTCACAAGTTTGTCACAGTTAAATTCACAAAACAACCCGAACATGAAAAAAGGGTTTTATCTGGGACCAATGAGCCACTACTTTTTAAATGTTCTTGAAACAGATTCCCATAACCGATGGTATCAGGATTTATCCTACAATTTGATGCAGAGTTATTGTGCACATCTTGATACAATAGATCCAACTTTCCAAGGCAAAGGGCAAAAAGATGGTGGCTTCTTTGAACTCATCGGAAATTATCAATCGCAGATGAATCAGGTAATAACAAACTGGCGTAACATTGCAAATGACAATTCATTGATATTTGAAAGAGAAAAAATACTACGTCCTGCTTATGGACAGAGATTCACATATCAGGCAGAAAAACCGGGAAAATGGAGAAACATATTTCCTGCTTATGGTTATGATTCATTAGAGTATATTACAGGTCATGATACAACAGAATATTGGGTGAATGAAACTGTTACAAGCCGCAGATGTGTTGTTGGAAGAGATGCTTCAGGATTTATAGTGAAAGATTTATATGAAAACTGCAGTCAGACAAATAATATAACTCAGATACATGATACTATAAACAGTTCCGGCTGGGAAAGGCTTTATTCGGATGTTAAACAGAAAAAACACGGCATACGATGGTTTGTGAAACCAAGAATGAGAGTAATTCCCGATTCTGCTTTAGCACATTTTAACGATACCGTAGTTACTATACTTATTAATAATTTTAACGGTGATAATATTAAGTCTTACACAATTTGTGGAAGAAATTTTTTCAAAACTGATGGGCAAAATCAGTATTATGATGGACAGTTTATAGAATTATTTAATCAACTTGGTGCTGATAGTGCTAAATTTCTATCCGTGTCTGCCGATTCATTAGCCTTCGGCAGGGTAGAGGGTGATACAATAGTATATCAAAGTCAGGTTGACTATCAGGTGAAATGGCTTGGAAAGATTGATGTGTGGCTTGACTACGTTAGAGTTGACGACTCCTGGGCGCATTATCTATTTACTGATACATGGGTTCAAGGACAAACTTATCCTCCAAATAATAGGTGGCATTTTAGAGAACGAATCAAAGAAGAAGTCGAAGCATTTGTTGAAACAAACAACGGACTTGGTTATTTCTGGGTTGACGAAGTTCAGTATCCAAATATAGAATGCATAGGTGAAGTTAACAAGCTAATTAAAAGATACTCCAATAATCAAATGTCATTACTTTTTATCACTGACCCTAAAGCATTTATGGGATGGCCTGCGTTTAGAGCAGTTAATTCCTCAACCATAGTTAATGAGGCGAATTGGGATATCTGTATTAATAAAGCTATAGATTGCGGCGCTCTTAGCGATATAATGATAACACAGTGGTTTCCGTTTTATTATACTTTAAGATATCCGAATGTATTGTCGGATATAAGTGATACATTACATATTCATGGAAAAGTATTAAAAGCAGATAATTACCATCAATATACACATATACCCGACGAAGGAATACAACCTTCAATATCATGGTTTATACGGCAGCAAAAATATTTTTATAAGAAAGCCAGAGATAAAGGATTAATATACGGAGTAATAAATCAGATTAACAGCGATGAGAAAAACATAAAAGGAACTGGCTCGAACGAATGGGGAATAAGAGAGCCGACTAACGAGGAAATCTCCATGCTAATGCATACATCCATGGCATATGGGGCAAAAATAATGCTCGAATTTTCATACACGAGTACTCAGCAAACCGACACTATAAAAAACGCTTATAACTGGGGATTAACATCTACTGACAGGGACAGTTTTACGCACAAAAGAGATTTCAATTATTACGGACAGAAGAAATGGGATTTTGTTGCAGACTTAAATTATAAGCTTAAAAAAATAGGTGATTTCATGTATCCGATGAATCAAACAAATGAACATTTAATACATGATAAAACACTGACTGTAAACATTGTAACATATCCGGATTGCAATGACTGCGGCACTGCTAACCATGATTACATACAAAATATAATAAGTTATGCTCCATACAACGACATATCAGAAATGTGCACAGGGTCAAATATGCAAGTCGGGCATAACGACTGCAGCGAGCAAAGATACTGGGAGTTGGGATTCTTTAATCCTAATCCAAATTCAGCAAAACCGAATGATAAAAGCAAGTATCTTTATGCCGTAAACAAAAGAACTTATCCGGTTAATGAAAGTAATGATTACGGAGACATAAGAGTATTAAAAATAATGTTTAACTCCTCTCAATTGCCGGGATTTAACAACTGGGTAATAAAAGAAGCAGATACAGATTCGGTTATAACATACTTCAATAAATCAGCAATCGAATACGTGAATGCAGGAGAATTCCAGCCCGGCGAAGGAAAACTTCTTAAAATCGCTCCCGTAATGCAGGAAGGGGGAACGTTCGTATGCGATGAGGAAGTATCTTCTTCAACATTTGTGTGCGACAGCATTGTTTTCAATAACAACCATGAATTAAGGTTGTATCAGGGAACCACAATTAAGTTTAATCCGAAAGGTAAAATTGTATTCTCGGGAGGAAGTTTTTATTCAGGTATCTTACCTCAAAATTCATCTCCTGCTATGACAGAATTTTCCGGAAACAACTGTTACTGGGAAGGTTTATCATTTATAGGCGGAACGGATATACACATTTCAAATTCCGTATTTAAGAATATAGCTTACGAACCTCAGGGTGGATTGAATGCACAATATCAAAACTGTGCTCTCAGTATTATTAACTGCAATGATATTACAATAAGCAGCAGTCAGTTTTATATGGATTTCAAGTCAGGAGCAATCTATTATCAGTACAACAACTACGAAAACCCAAGGTGGGAAAATGCTTATATCGGCGGGAATAGCTTCATAATAAATGAAACCAACACGAACAGTCCTTTGGTAACCTCGTTCAGCTCTCTGTCTGCAACAGAAACTCCAATAAGACTTGAGGGCAACTATTTTAACAACATTTCGGGAGTATCTGCAATCGCAGCGGCTGTTAACGGAGTCTGCGGAGGAACTATTAAAAATAATAATTTCAATAACTTCTCAGACGGCGTTATAGCAACAAACTCAAGTATAGATTTGTATTATAACCGGTTTTACTCGGAAATAATCGGAGCAAAATCAATCCAGGGATTTTCAGAAAGCAATTTAAACATGAGTCCAAACGATGAATATTACTTAGGAGGATACAACAGAATCAATACCATGAACGATGAAAGTAAAAACGTATATGTTGATAATTCATTCGTTTTTCTTGAAAACGGCGATAATACATTTGATATATCCGAATATAGCGGGAACGGCGAAAAGCCATACCACATATTCGGTACCTTCCCTTCTATAAACGAACAGCAATATCCGGCAGCTTACAATTGTTTTAGAATTGATAACGTAGATGAAGAGGCATTCGTAGATGTAACCGTAAACGGAACACCCGTAGAATTTAATTTTTATCCCTACAGCTGCAATGCCATGCTTTCGGGAGATTATGAAGTAGTATCCATAGAAGGGCTTGTGAATGATACAATAGCCGTAAAAAACACCGGACAGGGAGGAAGCGAAAAAGGTAATGGCGGAAATGGGAATGAAATGCAGGTTTCACGCTGTAAAACACTCTCGGATTCCATAAATATCAGCATAAGAAAGAGACAATACTCCGTAACAGAACAAAAATGCATAGAACTATTAAATTTATATCCTGATAGTTCTGCAAGCATTGATGTACTGAATAAACTATACCTCTCCTCATTGCTGCAGGACAGTGCAGGCAGCAAAATGTCTCCTTTGAAGACCTTTTACGAGACAGTAATTCTTAACAATCAAGGAAAAGAAAAACTCATAAACAGGTGCTTCTACCTTATTCAAAAATGCAAGGTTTCATTAAAACAATACACATCTGCACTTGAAGGGTTTAACCTTATCATACAACAGAATCCTTATACTTATGAGGGTCTTGTTGCATCCTGGGACTTTGCCGCCACTCATCTTTTAGACAGCATAGGAGGAAGCAGCGGAGGATTAACCGGCAAAACAGATAAAAAGCAGTTAACAGCATTTGATATCACAGACAGATATGATTCAACAAAGTTCACGAAAAAACAAAGAAACGAAATATCGAAATCTGTTAATGATATACTCGAAAGCAAGAGAGTAACCCAGACTGAAAAAATACAAATACTTCAAAAAAAATCAAAGGAGGGTAGCCGGGAAGCAGAGAAAGAACTTAATACAATGAAAAGACTAAACGAGACAGTGAAAACCAAAAGACCCGGAAATAACTCAGAGCTGCAGGGCATAATTCAATCGGACATTAAGAAGGTATTCAGCAGAATTGATAACAATCCGACTGAATCTGTAAGCATTATTCCGCAGACTTATCAGTTATACCAGAACTACCCGAACCCGTTTAATCCGACGACGAAGATAGCATTTGATCTTCCGAAAGACTCAAAGGTAAAGCTTGTAATCTATGACATACTCGGAAGAGAAATGAAAACACTTGTAAACAACGAATTCCGTTCAGCAGGTAAATACATCACCGAGTTCAGCGGCCCAAACATGGCAAGCGGAATTTACTTCGCAAGAATACTTGTTAACGAGGGTAAGGAATTTAGAGCAGTTAAGAAAATGGTTCTTCTCAAATGATTCGTCCATTTATTTACTTATTTATTATTGATAATTATTTAAACCCGCAATAATACTGCGGGTTTTTTATTGATTATACTCAAAATATTAATCTCCAAATCATCGTCAGCTATAAATGTTATGAATCAGTGTCAATCATAAAACTATCATTTATTTTGTCGTGCGTTATTTATTAATATGAACTATTTAGAAATCAAAAAGGGCAGAAACTTCCGCTTCCGCCCTTTACTATTTTGCTATTACCTTCTAAGCCTATGCAGGTGAATTGTACGTCTCAGTAAACAATTCCTTATAATCCTTCTGAAGCAATGAATTCTTAATATCCTTCGTTATCGTAGCACATTTGTTAAGTACCATATAAACATTATCCACAAAAAGTCTTATCTCGTCAAAGTTCATCGTTTGCGGCTTCTGGCTTATCGCTTCAAAAAGCTCAAGTTGTAATTTATCGAGAAGTGCTATTTCAAGCGCAAATAATTTTTTCGTGGGTTTCAAAATTTGCTTTGCAGCCGCTTTCTTAACTGCCTTTTTTACAACCTTCTTTGCGGCTTTTTTCTTTAAAGTTTTCTTTTCTGCCTTTTTAATCTTTGCTGCCATATTAGTATTAAATTATTCGGGCGGCATATAACCGCCCGTACTTTGTTATTTAAATTAAGAAATAAACTTGCCTCTCGGCGTATAGTGAGTGTGCAAGAGCTTGTGGGACAGATGGCCGCATGGTCCTTCGGTAAAGAATTTTTCATATATCATCGTAACGTAAGGATTATCATGCGACTTTCTTAATTCCAATGATTCGTCTTCAGCATAAATAGCTTTTGCGCGTGCTTTGCGGATTTCAAGAGATGTCGGTATCGGCTGTCCGCCGCCGCCTATGCACCCTCCCGGACAAGCCATGAACTCTATAAAGTGACATTGACTGAATATGCCGCCTGCTTTTATATCGTCCATGATTTTCTTCGCATTCGCTGTTCCGTGTGCTACTGCAACTTTCAGCGTTGCTCCCTTAAGCCAGTCCCAATTTGGTACAAGATGCTTAATTAAATCAGGTACGGGTCCTACTTTATCGCCTATCGGAAGTTCAACATATTTAACGCCATCAAATCCGCGGACAGGAGTGACATTTGCATTTGCAAATATATCTTCTGCTTTGTTACCCGTTACAAACTCAACGACTGAACGTATAGCTGCTTCCATAACACCACCCGTAGCACCGAATATTAAACCTGCTCCGGACGCATCACCAAAAGGACTGTCAAAATGTGTCTTCGGCATTTCAGGCAAATAAATTCCTGCTTCTTTTATCATCTTTGCCATTTCTCGTGTTGTTAAACCATAATCCACATCCTTATAACCGGACGAATCCATTTCAGGTCTGTTACATTCAAACTTTTTCGCTGAACACGGCATTAATGCCACTGATACTACATCTTTCGGGTCAATGTTCATCTGCTGTGCATAGAATGTTTTAATGATTGCACCGAACATCTGCTGAGGTGATTTTGCTGATGATAAATTATCAAGATATTCAGGATAGTAATGCTCTATGTATTTCACCCATCCCGGTGAACAGCTTGTAAACTGAGGCAACGCAACGCTCTTGTCACCGCCTACGAGTGCTTTGTATAATCTTATTATTAATTCTGTACCTTCTTCAATGATTGTCAAGTCAGCAGTGAAATTTGTATCAAAGACCGCATCGAAACCGATTCTCTTAAGTGCGGTGTTTAATTCCTGTGTAAGCGATGTACCCGGTTCAATTCCAAAACACTCGGCAATCGCTGCTCTCGGTGAAGGTGCTGTCTGAATAACAACATGTTTCTTCGGGTCATCAATCGCAGCCCATATTTCGTCCGATGGGTCGTTTGCATGTAATGCTGCTGTCGGACAGCGGTTTATACACTGACCGCAGTTTATGCAGATTACGTCTGCTAGCGGCTTTTCCATGAATGTACCGATATGTGTTTTGTCGCCCCGATCTATCGATTCAAGCACGCCGACTTCCTGCAGGTCAATGCATGTGCGTACACACCTCTTGCATAGAATGCATTTGCTCATGTCACGGATTACTGAGTATGACGATTTGTCCATCTCATAAGCCGGTGTGTCACAGTGTCCGAATGTATAACCGTCAACTCCATATTCTTCGGCAAGCGACTGTAGTTCACAATTACCATTTCTTATACATGAATAGCATTCACCGTAATGTTCTGAAAGCAGCAAGTCTATAATGTGTCTCCTTGCTTTTCTTACCTGCGGTGTTGATGTTTTTACTTTAATAGGTGCAGTAATAGGAAATGCACATGATGCCTGAAGCGTTCTCATCCCTTCTACTTCAACTGCGCAAACTCTGCAAACACCCGCTACACACAGGTCATCATGGTGGCATAATGTTGGTATGTGCACCTGATTCTGTTTGCATGCTTCTAAAATTGTTGTTCCAAGTGGAACAGAAACTTTTTTCTCATTAATTTCAACAGTTACAGTCCCGCCAATAGTATTTGTGTCAACAGGTTTTTCAACCTTGAAAGGCTGCTGACTCGTAGGGGTTCTTAAATTTTTATTCTTATCCATTTTATGCTTCTGTTTTATTTAATATTTCATCTTTAAAGTTTTCAAGTATCGAAATGAACGAATTCGGACTCGATTGTCCCAGTCCGCATTTCGAGGCTATCTGCATCGTCGTGCCGAGCTCTTTCAGCTTGTTGATGTAGTCAAAAGTAAACTCTCCTCTTTCTATCATTTCAACACCCTTAAGCAATTTTGTATTTCCTATCCTGCAAGGTGTACATTGACCGCATGATTCTTCCACAAAGAATTCCATAAAGTTCTTCAGTACCTTCAACATATCTCTGTTCTTTCCGAATATCATAACTGAACCTCCCGTCGCTAAATCTTCGTAAGCCAAGGTTCTGTCAAACTTTGAAGCATCAATGCATACTCCGGATGCTCCGCCTATCTGAACTGCCTTCGCATCTTTTGCTCCTACTAATTTTAAAAGCTCGCTTATCTTTGTTCCCCACGGAAGTTCATAAACACCGGGCTTATCGCAATCACCCGATACCGAGAATAACTTCGAACCGCTGGATTTATCCGTTCCGACTTTTGCATACCAGTCACCACCTTTTGTAACTATGTGTGCAACTGCTGCCAGGGTTTCTACGTTGTTAACAGAGGTTGGTCTGCCGTTGTATCCTGTGTTTACAGGGTAAGGCGGACGGTTGCGTGCTTCACCGCGGTTGCCTTCGAGCGATTCAATCAATGCCGTCTCTTCTCCGCATACGTAAGCACCGGCACCCATTCTGATTTCAATATCATAATCAAATCCGGAACCGAGTATGTTTTTTCCTAAAAGATTATCTTTTCGCATCTTCTCAAGATAGTCTTCAAGATATTTTCTCATATATTCATATTCTCCGCGTAAATATACCATCCCTAATTTCGAACCTATCGTAAACCCGCCGACGACCATTCCGTCAAATACAAGCTCGGGATACTCTGTTAGTAATACCCTGTCTTTAAACGTTCCGGGCTCTCCTTCATCTGCATTACAGATTAAAAACTTTTCTTCTGCTTTCGCGGCTGCCGTTAACATCCATTTTGTTGATGTCGGAAATCCGGCACCTCCCCTGCCTTTTAATTTCGAAGACTTAAGTTCAAACAATATGTCTTCCCTTCCTAACTTTAATGCTTTTTTAATCGCATCACCTCGGTTATACTTGGAAAACAATACCGGACCTTTTCTTTCCTGTTTGCTAAATACTGGTTCCATTGATAATATAATTTTGATTTAAATTACTGTTAGTATTCGTTTGATTTGAATTATAATTTGTTTGTTCGAATTGTTCGTTTAAAGAATAGAATATATTAATGTCTAAATGATTTTTCATAAAAACATTTTTTCCGTCGCGTAGTATATACAATATAGGAAATGAGTTAGATAACAATTTTTTATTCCTCGGATTTCTGTAAAATATAAATTACATACACTTTTCTCAATCCAAAAAGATTTCCCTAAAATCTCAAATTTTACCTAATTATTGCATAATCCTCCCTTCGTTGGTTCGGTGATTTCGTCTTTACGAATTTCAGCTTTTCTGTGCGTTCCGTACAGCCTGATGCTCTTTATCGGGACTCTTGACCTTTCTCAATTTTTTCTTTCCCAAATATCCCCTAAATTGCATAAAATTTATTTATTTGTCATTAATTAAGCACACATATTCAATCCTGAAAAAGGATATTAAATCGGAAATAAAAAATCGATATGTCATAAATTCTTTATTGATGTTTGTTATTATTACAATCTCAATTATCAGGTTCACACTTGGTGATGAAAAAGTTGATGATACTATCCTATCCGGATTGTTTTGGATTGTGATTTTTTTCACAGCTATCAGCGGCCTTTCACGTGTATTTATTAAAGAAGAGGAAACAGGCACTTCTCTTGCACTTAAACTTTCCGCCGGTGCAACAGAAGTTTTTCTTGGAAAGCTTCTTTTCAACTTTGTGTTGACCTTCTCTCTGAACATGGTAATCTTTTTCCTATTTTCTTTGATAACGGGTATTCAAATAATAAACTTCTTTGCTTTCGGTTTAACTGTTATACTCGGAAATTTCGGAATCGTATCTGCCTCCACTATTATCGCAGCAATCATCGCCAAAGCAAATTCAAAAGGTACCTTATACCCTGTTCTTGCCTTTCCGATTCTTTTACCGCTGCTTATTACTATGATTGATGCTACAAAACTCGCGGCTGAAGGCGCCCCAACCGGTGAACTTCTCGGCAATTTTCAAATTCTAATTTCATACACGGTCGTTGTGACCACCGTTTCAATTTTTCTTTTTAAATTCGTCTGGGAAGACTGATGAAGAACTCAGATTTCTATAATTCCTTGTCTGAAAATTATGACGATATGATCGGTTTCGAAAACGCTCTTCAAAAACGAAAGAATCTCTTAAGTAAATTTATTGACGGTAATTATAGAAACGCAATAGACATCGGATGCGGTACAGGTCTCGATTCTATCTCGCTTGCTCTTAACGGGCTTAAAGTAACAGGTTTTGACACTTCTGAATTTATGATTTCCCGCGCACGCAAAAATGCAAAAGAAAGAAATTTAAAAATCCGCTTTATCTATGCCCCATTCAATAAAATTAATATTTCAAAAAGTAAAAAAGCTGACCTTATCGTCTCGCTCGGCAATGCATTCGCCAACATCAAAGAAAATGAATTGAAAGCCATCATTAAACTTGCATACGATGTTTTGAATTATGGCGGCAGATTTCTATTCCAGGTTCTTAATTATGATTTGATTAGAAAAGAGAATAAAAGAATCGTAAACATAACAAGCAATAACGAAAACACTTTCATTCGCTTCTACGATATTGAAAAGAATTTGCTTAGGTTTAACATCCTGATCATCAATAGCATAAATACATCAAACCACACTCTTATATCAACTGAACTTTACGAGTATAATAAAATCTGGTTCAGCACTGCTCTTAAAAAATCCGGTTTTAAATATATTAAGTTCATGGGTGATTTTGCCGGAACCCCTTTCGAAAAGAATAAATCCAAAGACCTTATTATTCTTGCACTTAAATAAGTTTTAAAAACTTATCTGCACTATATCTAAAACTCTGAACGTCTCAGAATATTTGTATTCCTGCGAGGTATTCCCTATGTTCTCTTTAAAGAATTTTGCAAAGGCCTCAAAGTTCGGAAACTGTGATTTAAAAGACTTCAGAACATTCAATTTAAAGTCTATCTGTGAGGTTATATCAATCGTAAGATTTGGTTTACTCGTCCCAAAGAAATAAATTTTTTCTACCCTGTGCTTACCGTTCTTATCAGGGTATATAAAATCATTCTTCGCCGCAAATACAGCATCAAACACAGCCATCGATACATTCCTGTGGTCTCTGTGATTCAAATTAATATTATCAAAATCCATATTAGCAGGGTCGAATGAAAAAACTATCTCGGGCTTTATCTCTTTTATCAACAAAGTTAATTTCTCTCTCAATGTTTCGTTATATTCAAGAAACCCATCCTTAAAACCAAAAAAATGAACTTCTTTCGCCCCGACTTTCTTCGCTGCTTCTTGCGCTTCATTTTTTCTTATTTCGATTCTTTCTTTTGCTGATAACGATTTCGTTTTGAATCCGTTTTCTCCGTTTGTAGCTATTATGTAGTGTACCTCATACCCCTTCTTAATAAAATTTCTCAACGTAACAGGACACCCGAATTCAATGTCGTCGGGATGCGCACCCACTGCTATAATATTTTTCTTTTTCATACTCTTTTATTTAAATAAAGATAAACATTTTAAAGACAAAAATATTCTTACATTTTATTGCCTATTTTCATAATCTCTCTTGACTTTTACAAAAAATGTAATTATATTAACTAACGAACAAATAGACACATATTAACCTTAAATTAATAGCATATTAAGGTATTTAAATCAGATTATCTTACTGTTATAATAATTCTAATCTATAATTAACACTCTATTTCCACTATAAACCCACTCTACTCTCAGTTAATTCTCACTATAACCTGTCTATACTTAGCTCTTTCTCCGTATTATCTTGGCTTTAGCTCTGCTTTGTTACTGTCCAGAATCTGATTTCCAACAAATCCGATTTAAACCTGTTTTTTAATTACTTAATCTTATTTTATTTTACTATTTTTACACTATATTATTCAAAATTGCTCTCTCGAGTATAACCGTTAACGAATTATGAGAATCAAAAAAGAAGACACTTTAGCACTAATTATTGACTTTCAGGAAAGGTTGTTTCCTTTCATTCATGAAAACGAAAAACTGACACAGAATGCAGTTCGGCTCATTCAGGGTCTAAAAGCTCTTGAAATTAAAATGCTCGTCACTCAGCAATATACAAAAGGTCTTGGCGGAACTTCAAAAGAAATTTCAGACGCTATCGGCAAGTATCAGCATATTGAAAAGGGTTCATTCAGTTGCTGCGGCTCTGACGAGGTCTGCATATCTCTTAAAAATCTTGGAAAAATGAATATAATCGTATTCGGAATTGAATCACATGTGTGCGTACTCCAGACCGTCATCGACCTTATCGCTATGGGATATCAGCCTATATTAATCGAAGACTGCGTCTCTTCCAGAAATCCAAACGATAAAAAGATAGCCATCGAAAGAATGCGTCAGGAAGGTGCAATTATTTCAACTTATGAATCAATATTGTTCGAACTATGCGTCGTTTCCGGTACAGATACTTTTAAAGCAATTTCAAAAATTGTAAAGTAATAACTTGAACATCATCAGACTGACATTAATCATTCTTTCATCAGTCGTTCTTTCAACGCTGTCTATACTTGTCTCTCCGCTGAACCTTTACAAAGGAATCGGCACTTACTATGTTTACAGAACTTTTGCCCGTACTCTATTATTTATCTCAGGTGTAAAATTGAACGTTACATCCAAAGCAAACATTGATAAGAATAAACAATACATAGTCGTCTCTAATCACTTAAGTTATCTCGATATCCCTGTTTTGATGGTCGCTCTTAAAAACAACATTAGGTTTATATACAAGAAATCATTAACTAATATTCCTATCTTCGGTTGGGCTATGTTTCTTGGCGGTTACGTTCCCATCGACCGCAGCAACGCACGTAATGCTATCGAGTCTCTGAAAAAAGCTGCTCTCAGAATGAAAAGCGGTTTCTCTATTGCCATCTTTCCCGAGGGCACACGCAGCAGGACAGGAGTTACAGGTGAATTCAAGAAAGGTATTTTTATGCTCGCTGATTTCGCTGAGGCTGAGATTCTCCCTGTTTCAATCTCGGGAACAAATAAAATTCTTCCTAAAGATAGTTTTAAAATCACACCGGGTAAAGTTAATGTAGTTATTAATGAACCAATGACATTCAAGAAGGATAAAGATTTCCTGAATGAAGTCAGAAATAAAATTGTTGATAATATTATATGAATAAAATAATTGGTGTCATACCCGCAAGATATGCTTCAACAAGGTTTCCCGGCAAGCCGCTTGCTATGATTGACGGTAAATCAATGATAAGAAGAGTGTACGAGCAGGCCTTTTACTCTAAATACTTAGATGATGTATTTGTTGCAACAGACGATAAAAGAATTCTCAATGAAGTATTCAATTTCGGCGGTAATGCTTTACTAACTTCAAAGAAACATAAGACGGGCACGGATAGAATAGTCGAGGCAATAAAAGATATTAAATGCAATATCGTTGTTAACATTCAGGGCGATGAACCTTTCATAAAACCCGAAGTTATCGACTCTGCAATTAAACCTCTGCTGAAAGACAGCAAACTAAACGTCTCGACTCTCGCTTTTCCGTTCAATGAATACGTTAACGATGAAAACAAAGTCAAAGTAGTATTTGATAATAACTACAATGCATTATACTTTTCAAGATCTGTAATTCCAAATAATTCAAGAAATAAGTCGAATATCATTTATTACAAACATCTTGGTCTGTATGTTTACAGAAAAGATTTTCTTATCAGGTTTAGCAAAGTAAAACAATCTGTTTTGGAAAAATCTGAAAAGCTCGAACAGTTAAGAATCTTAAGCATGGGTGAAAAGATTCGAGTCGTAATTACTAAATTTGATTCTATTTCTATAGATACACAAAACGATTACAAAAAGGCATTACATTATTTAAAAACGAAGGGTAAATAATGAAACAGACAAAATATGTTTTTCTGACCGGCGGTGTTGTTTCTTCGCTTGGAAAAGGTATTGCATCAGCATCTTTGGGATTGCTGCTCAAGTCAAGAGGGCTTAACGTCACTATCCAGAAGTTCGACCCTTACATCAATGTTGACCCTGGTACTATGTCTCCCCTTCAGCATGGCGAAGTGTTTGTTACAGAAGACGGTGCTGAGACTGACCTTGACCTTGGACACTATGAAAGATTCCTCGATGAGAACATGTCCAAGAATAATAATACTACAACAGGACAGGTTTATAATGCCGTAATCAATAAAGAAAGAAGAGGCGATTATCTCGGTGCAACAGTTCAGGTAATCCCGCATATTACCGATGAAATAAAGTCACGCATGACAAGCCTCGCCAAGGAAGGAAAGTATGATGTTATCATTACTGAAATCGGCGGAACAGTCGGCGATATAGAATCACTCCCCTTCCTCGAAGCTATGCGTCAGTTAATGCATGAAGTCGGCAAGAACAACTCTCTTTGTGTTCACTTAACACTCGTTCCATACATAAAAGCAGCAGGTGAAATTAAAACTAAACCTACTCAACACTCCGTCAAGACACTGCTTGAAATCGGTATCCAGCCCGATATCCTTCTCTGCAGAAGCGAACAGAATATCACAAAAGATATGAGAGCTAAAATTGCTTTGTTCTGTAACGTTGAAGAAGGCTCTGTAATGCAGGCTCTCGACGCTAAATCAATATACAGTGTTCCTCTTAACCTTAACAAAGAAGGCTTCGACGAAGTCATAATCAAGAAACTTAATCTAAAGTGTTCAAAACCAAAACTGACTAATTGGAAGAAAACCGTAAACAAAATTCTAAATCCTAAGAAATCAGTAACTGTCGGTATTTGTGGTAAGTACAATCTTATTCACGATGCTTATAAAAGCATTACAGAGTCATTCATTCATGCAGGAGCTTACAACGATGTTAGCGTTAACCTTAAATGGATTGATTCCGAAGAAATAGAAAAGTCACCCAAAAAGATTAAGGAAATACTGAAAGGAATTAACGGACTTCTCGTTTGTCCGGGTTTCGGTGACAGAGGCATAGAAGGTAAAATTTCAGCAATAAAATTCGTAAGGGAAAATAAAATTCCATTCTTTGGTATATGTCTTGGACTTCAATGCGCCGTAATCGAATACTCGAGAAACGTTTGTGGGCTTAAGAATGCAAACTCAAGCGAGTTTAAAAAATCAAAGTATAATGTTATTGACATAATGGAATACCAGAAGTCAGTCGTCTTAAAAGGTGCATCCATGCGGCTTGGCTCATACCCATGCATTATTGAGAAAAACTCCCTGGCTAACAAATGCTACAAAAGAGAGTTTATTAACGAACGCCATAGACACCGTTATGAGGTAAACAACAACTTCAGAAAAATTCTTCAGGATAATAAACTTATCCTTTCAGGACTATCACCAGACGGTTCTTTGGTTGAGATTATTGAACTACCGCAAAAGGTACATCCCTTCTTCATCGCAACTCAGTTCCACCCCGAACTGAAATCCAGATTAATTAGCCCGCAACCGATTTTTAGGGAATTTATTCGTGCCGTAAAAGAGTTATGATATTAAGACTAATTATGAAAAATTGGAGATTAAGGGACTAACAACACAGGAAGTTAACGAGCGGATTGAAAAGGGATTAACCAACAAATACGCATCTCATAAAACTAAAACATACGGAGAGATTATTGTTGAAAACATATTTTCTCTGTTTAACTTTATTACAATTTGCATTATCGGATTTGTTATCTTTTTCTATTTCAATAATAACGACCAGCGCCTTTTACTCGATACTATTGGGATTTTCTTCATAGCCTTTACCAATACATTAATTGCGCTGATTCAAGAATTCAAATCGAAGAAAGCACTCGATAAAGTTAATCTGCTTCTTAAACGAGAAGTTACTGTTGTTAGAGATTCCGTTAAAAAGTCAATTAACCAGACTGATATTGTTGTTGATGATGTTATTGAACTTGTAAGAGGTGACCAGATAGTTGCGGATGGTAAAGTAATTTTCTCTAAAAAACTTGAAGTTGACGAATCACTATTAACCGGTGAATCCGTTCCTATTGTAAAATCATTAAACGACGAAGTCCTTTCCGGTAGTTTTTGTGTATCAGGCAGCGGTTTCTATGTTGCCGAAAAAATTGGTGTTGATAGTCATGCCAATCAGGTAACTAATCTTGCAAAGAAATATAAATTCACTCTTACTCCTCTTCAGAAACGAATTAACCTCATCTTAAAAGTTCTGTTCGGAGTTGCTCTATTCCTCGTTGCCATTGAAGTTATTACTTATAGTATTACAGATATAAAAGAATATACCTTTGTCGAACATATAAGAAAAATTGCTACAATACTTATTTCGCTGGTTCCGCAAGGGCTTGTGTTTACTGCCTCGGTTACTTTCGCTATCGGTGTTTACAGAATAAGCAAAATAGGTGCTATAGTGCAAAAACTTAACGCTATAGAATCTTTCGCTAACGTTGAGTATGTCTGTATGGATAAAACAGGAACACTTACAGAGAATAAGCTGAAAGTTCACTCTATTACTAGTTTAAATTCCAACCTTACTAAGGCACAAATTGAAGAACTTCTCGGTACGTTTGCAAATCACTCCACGGAGCAGAATGCAACTATCAGAGCTATCCAGCATCTGCCGTTCATCGATAATGCCAAGTATATAGATGAAATACCATTCAGTTCTGATACCAAAATGAGTTTACTCAAACTTGAGATTGATAAAACCATAAGATTGTTTATTTTCGGCGCTTATGATATCCTAATAGAAAAGTTATCCGCTGCAGATAAAACCAAAGCAATCGAACTTTACGATGAAAATAAATTAAGCATTCACCGCAACCTTTTTTTCGGTGAAGTATCAGGAATTATTGATCTGAAAATCCATAAGGATAACAATCAGTTAAAAGATATTATACCTATTTGTATTCTTTCTATTTCTGATACTGTTCGTGAGGATGTTTTTGAAGCGATAGAGTTGTTCCAGCAAAATGGAATAAAGTTTAAAATTCTAACAGGCGATTCTTCTGAAGCTGTCCTTGCTATCCTCAATGATATAGGATGGAAATTAGAAAATGACGAGATATTAACAGGTATGCAACTGGATAATATGAATGAGAATGAATTTACTGACGCCGTATTCAATAAGACACTCTTTGCTCGATTAAAACCTGAACACAAACTAAAGATTATTAAATCATTCCGTAAACATCACAAACACACAGCAATGATAGGCGACGGCGTGAACGATTTACCTGCTATTAAAAGCGCTGATATTGGAATTGCTATGGAGGAAGGAAGCTCAATAACAAAAGAAGTTGCCGACATCGTTCTTCTTAAAAACAAGTTCTCCTTACTTCCCGAAATATTCAATGAGGGCAATAAAATTGTCAACTCGGTAAATGCTGTCGCTAAGTTATTCTTAACAAAAAACTTTCTTGTTATTTATCTCACACTAGCTTCATTGTTATCAATATTGGATTTTCCTTTGACTCCGCGTAGAGTATCTCTGCTTAATGTATTTAGCATAGGACTTCCGGCGTTTATTATCACTATGCGAAATAAAAACATTAATAAGTGTAAAAACTTTATTAGCGATGTTTTCTCCTTCGTAATCACTGCCTCCACTTTTATTTTACTGAGCAGTTATATTACGCAAGGAGTTGTATCACATTTCCTGAGTATTCCTAAGGACGAATCCGAAATGGCCGTAATGATTATACTCATAATTCTCTCTGTAATAAACTTCTTTATCGTAATATCTGAATCGCAGGAGAAGAAAGGCTTTTATTATTTATACGGTATTTTTCTTTTGGTATTGTTTTTTGCTTTATCCGCGATTAATATTGATATTTATATAATTAAAATGTTAAGAACTTTTTACGAAATAATAATTCTTGATTTTAAAACCTGGGTGTTTATACTTGTATCAACATCTGTATTAGCAGCCATATATATTTTACTGCAAAAATCACGAAGCAAAATATTCAGAAGCAAATAATATGAAAGAATTAAGATGTATATATGACCCCCTTCAGGAACTTATTGTTTACTACGGTAAGGATAAGGCTACTGTTAAAACAAATGTTGATGAATCAAAAATTACTATAGAGGAAAAACTTAAGCAAAGAATTATTGACGGGGATAAGATTGGTGTAGAAAAAGATTTAGACAATGCTCTTAAGAAGTATTCTGCTTTGCATATTATAAACGATCATCTTCTTGAGGGAATGAAGGTTGTTGGCGAGTTATTCGGTTCAGGTCAAATGCAGCTGCCATTCGTTTTACAGTCAGCTGAGTGCATGAAAGCATGTGTTAGATTTCTTGAACCATACATTGAAAAGATTGAAGGCGAAACAACAAAAGGTATTATGGTACTCGCAACTGTCAAAGGTGATGTTCATGATATCGGCAAAAATCTTGTAGATATAATTCTGACCAACAATGGTTTCAAAGTAATTAATTTAGGAATAAAATGTTCTCTTGAATCAATGCTTGAATCATACGCAGCAGAAAAAGCAGATGCTATAGGTATGAGTGGATTGCTCGTTAAATCTACTGCTATCATGAAAGAAAATCTTGAGATAATGAATGACAGAAATATTGAATTTCCTGTAATTCTCGGCGGTGCAGCCTTAAACAAAAGATTTGTTGAAGGCGAACTCAGGTCTATGTTTAAGGGAGATGTATATTATGCAAACGATGCTTTTGACGGTTTGAAATTTATGAATTTAATTATGGAGCACAAGAAAAAAGGTATTAGACCAAACTTAAAAATTTACATTGATCCAAGAAAAGATGAAAGCACAAATTCAGATAAGGTAAAACCCATAATTCTTACTAAAACAATTAAAGATTCATCAGTTATCCCGACTCCCCCATTCTGGGGCAGTAAAATAGTTAAAGATATTCCTATTGAAAAAGCTTTTGAATATATAAATGAAGTCGCTTTATTCAGAGGCAGCTGGAATGTTTACAAAGACCGAAGTAAATCAGACGAAGAGTATGATAAACTCATTAATTCTGAAATAAGACCGAAGCTAAATGAACTCAAGGTTAAAGCAAAAAGAGAAAAATTACTTACTCCAACAGTAATATATGGTTATTACCCTTGTAAATCTGAAGGCAATGATTTGATAATATATAAACCCAAAGATCTTAATTCGGTAAAATTATATAATCAATGGGATCAGCAAATTGAGAACAGTAATCTTCAGGAATGGGTAAGATTTAGTTTCCCAAGGCAAAGTAAAGGAAAGTTTTTATGCATCAGTGATTTCTTCACCAATATTAATTCGAACAAATTTGATGTTGTACCCTTCTTCATAGTAACTGTCGGACAACGGGCAACAGAGTATGCGCAGGAATTATACGCCAACAATCAATATCAGGAATATTTATATTTCCATGGTCTATCGGTTGAAACTGCAGAAGGACTTGCCGAATATTGGCATAAAATAATTAGGAAGGAACTCGGAATAGACAAAAAAGACTCAGACGATGTTAATAAACTTTTTCAGCAGGGATATCAAGGATCTAGATATTCATTCGGTTATCCAGCCTGTCCTAATCTTGAAGATAATAAATTATTATTTGAACTTTTAAAACCTGAAAGAATTGGGATTACATTAACTGAAGAGTGGCAAATGGTTCCTGAGCAATCAACTAATGCTATTGTCACCCATCACCCCGAGGCAAGATACTTTTTTATAAAATAAAAGGAATGACACAATGTGCCATTCCTTAAAATTCTAATTTTTATTGCTTCTCTCTATTTAACGCCAGAATAGAAATTCAGACCAGCTGTTAAACTGATGATGCCCATTTTTCTCCAGAATCCGGCTCCCGGTGATCCTGTACCGTCATTCAACTTTCCAATACCATTTTCCTGGAAGAAAATATTTGGTATATGCCATTTAGCACCAAGGCTTAATCCAACTGTTTTATTTTTATTAAGCACGAATTCAAAACCACCGTTAAACATTAATCCCATTCTAAATGTATTATCAAAAACAGGAGCAACTGATCCTTCACCATATACTATATAAGTTCCTGTTAATGCTGCTCCTAAATACTGCTTTGTGTTACATCTTGCATTAAAACCATATTCATACCCGACTGCACCTGACCAGAAATGATAAAATGTAGCTGGTCCAGATGGATTAATCGTAAAGAAAGGAATTTTACTATCGCTATTATCATTTACCATGGCATCCCATGTAGCAGAAACTGTTATTCGATTCTTCTTGGTTTCACCCAAACCAAATTTGACATGTGCTGATACACCCCGGCCATAAATCATTCCATAATTTCTAAGACCAGAAAAAGTAAAATCTGTTCCGTATGCATCGAAATTTGCCACGTTACCATTTAACGTAAATCCATATATAATTTTTGGTGCTTTATAAGTCTGAGCATAAGAACTATCACTCAATGCAAATAAACAAACCAAAGCAATGACGAACAGTATTGTTTTTTTCATTGTATTAATCCTCTTTTAGTTTTATTTTATATAAAAATAATTTTTTATTCTTTAAAAGTCAACACACAATTTTGAGTGTTATTTAGTACCCCCTTTTTAGCACTTTTTCGAAATCAGCATTAATCATTATCTTAACCAGATCTTCAAATTTTATCTTAGGCTTCCAGTTAAGTATTCTTTCTGCTTTTGATGCATCCCCAATCAGCAAATCAACCTCGGTTGGTCTGTAATAATTCTTGTCTACATCAACAACAACTTCACCCTTCTTAATATATTTCAATAATGTGTCCTGTAGCATTGGTTTAACATCATTTAGTCCTTCTAAGATTAAATCAACATTAACTTTATTAATAATCCCCTTTTCGTCCTCATTTGAGCCTCTCCATTCAAGCTCGACCCCTAACGATTTAAATGATAGCTCTACAAATTCTCTTACTGTATGTGTTTCTCCTGTAGCCAGTACAAAATCCTCCGGTTCTTTATTTTGAAGCATCCGCCACATACCTTCGCAATATTCAGGAGCATATCCCCAGTCTCTCTTTGCATTAAGATTTCCAAGTAATAACTTTTTCTGATTTCCACATACAATTCTGGAAACTGCTCTTGAAATTTTCCTTGTAACAAAGGTTTCACCTCTTCGTGGTGATTCGTGATTAAACAATATACCATTACATGCAAATATATTGTAAGCTTCTCTGTAATTTACGACTATCCAATAACCGTATATTTTTGCAACACCGTAAGGACTTCTTGGATAGAAGGGAGTCTTCTCATTCTGAGGAATCTCCTGCACCTTACCAAACAATTCACTCGTTGATGCTTGATAGAATTTTGTTTTCAGTCCGGTTTCTCTAATTGCATCCAAGAATCTAAGCGTACCTACTGCATCAACCTCAGCTGTATATTCTGGAACTTCGAACGAAACTTTAACATGGCTTTGAGCAGCAAGGTTATAAATTTCATCAGGATGAGTCTTTTCAAGCAGTCTGTTTAAATTGCTTGTATCAGTCACATCTCCGTAATGAAGAAACAACTTAGTATCAAGTATAGTTTTGTCAGAATACAAATGGTCAATCCTTCCTGTATTAAAAGAACTGCTCCTTCTAATTATACCATGTACAATGTACCCTTTTTGTAATAATATTTCAGCAAGATAACTTCCGTCTTGTCCGGTAATTCCTGTTATTAATGCTATTTTTGACCTTGCCATTTACGCTTTGTATATTTTCTTGTTTTTAAATGATCCAAATCCATTTCTTGTATCAACAATAATTTTAGCATATTTTAGTATCATTTTGTAGTCATAATAAGAGTGTTCGGTCGATAATAATAACAAATCATACTTTTTAATGTTTTTAGGTATCATTTTAACAGATTTCTTGTTAAAATTATATTTCCTAAGTTTTGGAATTGATGTTGAATAATCGTCATTATAATCAACTTTTGCCCCATTGTCCTGTAACAATTCAATTAGTTTTAGGGATGGAGATTCTCGTAAATCATCTATATCCTTTTTATACGCAAGTCCCAATATTAATATTTTAGATCCTTTTATTGACTTCTTATGATCATTAAGTGCATGAATAACTTTTTCAACAACATAAAATGGCATCGATGTATTTATCTCTCCTGCGAGTTCAATAAATTTTGAAGAAATATCAAACTCCCTCGCTTTCCATGTTAGATAAAAAGGATCTATAGGAATGCAATGTCCTCCAAGTCCCGGTCCAGGATAAAAGGGTGTGAATCCAAATGGCTTAGTAGCAGCTGCGTTAATTACTTCCCAAACATCAATTCCCATCCTATCGAATACCATCTTAAGTTCATTAACCAAAGCAATATTTATAGAACGAAATATATTTTCAAGTAATTTTGCTGATTCTGCTGCTTTCGTTGAAGACACAGGTACAACCGTGTTTATCACTTTGCTGTAAATCATTACTCCTAAATCTCTACATTTTTTTGTAACTCCACCAAGAACTTTTGGGATAGTAGATGTTGAAAAATTGGGATTATTAGGGTCCTCTCTTTCAGGTGAAAAACACAAATAATAATCCTTACCAACTTTATAACCGGTAGATTCCAAAACTTTCAACATGTCTTCGTCGGTTGTTCCCGGATATGTCGTGCTTTCCAAGGAAATAAGTTGCCCCTTTCTTAAATACTTGGCAATCATTTTTGTCGAATCCATAACAAACGAAATATCGGGTTCTCTGTTCGCATTTAATGGTGTCGGCACGCAAATAATAACAACATCAGGAATAGATAGCTTTGAAAAGTCTGATGTCGCACTCAATTTCTTTTTTTCAACTGCTTCTTTTATCCTTTGGGTTGGTATGTGTTTAATATAAGATTTTCTATCTTTATTAATTTTAATAACCTTTTTTGTATCAAGGTCAAAGCCAATAACTTTAATTCCTTTTACTGCAAACTCCAGAGCAAGCGGTAACCCTACGTAACCTAGCCCAATAATTCCAACAACAAATTTGCTCGATTCAATTTTCTGTTTTAAATTCATAATAGTGAATTTCTATATTCTTTTTAAAAGTTTTACATCTGAATTACTTAATTCAACACTAAAAGTCGTATTCATTTCCACTATACTAACCATTAGCTTGTAATTGCCACGAAATTGAACAATTACTCCTTTCAAACCTTTGAAGATACCACGTAAGATTTCAACTTTATCACCTTCAATTAAACTTATATTTTCAATTTTAACCCTTTCAGGCTCTGCAAGTGAAATACGAATATTATTAATCTCTTCCTCTTTGACAATAGCAAAACGTCTTTGATACATTAAATATCTCAAAGCACCTATTGTATTTGAAATAGCGTTGTACCTTTCATTTTTATCTGCACATACAAATAAATATCCGGGAAATAAAGGTACATTTATTTTCTTTTTTCTATCCGACCAATAACGTACAGTCTCCATTAGAGGTAAATAAACTTCTATGTTCTTTTTATGTATTTGTTCAAACACCTTTTTTTCCTTAAGAGGTTTAGACTGTAATACGTACCATTTCTTATCCATATAACAGAAATTAAATCTAACCGAAATAGCTTCTTAAAAATTTTAGAACTATGTATCCAGATATAAACATTGAAGCTAAATAAATAAAAATTAACTGATAGAAATTTTTGCTTATTTTATACGATAGTAATCTACCTCTCCATCCGCATGATTGACAAAAATAAGCACTAACTTTTAATTTCTTCAATGCTTTTTCATAAAGATTTCTTGAGCGGCTTCTCCTTAAAGACGCTATTGTATTACAGTTTGGACATCTAGCAAGCTGAACATTCTTTTTAATAAATAATTTAAAATTCAAATTATATTAACCTTTTATTTGAGATTTAACCTTCTTTTTTGCGTGACTGTCAGGTTTGGAATAATAATAATAGTAATTATAGTAATATCCGTAGGCAGATTTAACACTGAAATTATTCAGAACGGAACCTAAGAATTTATGATTCTCATTCTCAACAATCCTATCATGAGCTCTTAAAAATGCGTCCATTGGTGTTTTATTAGCACGGCAAACCAGGATAGTACCATCAGAGATTCTTGATAAAATTTCCGCATCTGTAACTGATATATAAGGCGGAGAATCAAGGACAATAATATCATAAATACTTTCAAAATGGTGTAAAAAATCTACCATCTGTTTCGAACCAAGTAGTTCTGATGGATTAGGAGGAATAGTTCCACTCGAAATAAAATCCATGTTTTCCAGTTTCGTTTTACGAATTATTTCATCTGAACTGACATTCGAGAATAAGTAATCACTTAATCCGGGATATCTTTCGGCCTGGAAGATAGCATGTATACGTGGTTTCCGAAGATCACAATCTATCAATAGAACCTTTTTATCTGCTAAAGCAAAACTTCCGGCAAGGTTAAGAGCGACCGTTGTTTTGCCTTCCGATGGCAATGAACTTGTAACAAGAATAGTTTTTAACTGAGATTCAATTTTAGCATAATAAACTCGGGTTCTTAAAGCTTTAAACGATTCTGATGCAGTAGCATTCGGTTTGTTTGCAACAATAAATTCTAATTGAGATGAACCAAGATCTTTTAGTTCTTCAATTGAAGGTATCCAAGAAAGAACAGAAACTCCTTTACCTTCAATCTCTTCAGGTGTTTTAACAGACCGATCAAGATAATCACGAAGAAATGCAAAGCCAACACCAAGTGCTAATCCTAAAATTGCACCAGCTGTTACAATTAGCTGCCTGTTTGGCTTTGAAGGTTTATCTGCTAATTGTGCTTTATCAATAATGATTACATTCCCAAGTTTAGCTCTTTCATTTACTAAGGCTTCTTGATATTTTTCTTCTAATGTTAAATATAATTTCTCAAATGATTTTCTGTTCCTTTCAAGTCTAGCAAGCTCAATACTTTGTGCAGGTAATTTATTAAAAAGAGCTTCAATTTTTGAAATAACTTTATTTAACGGTGCTAGTTTAGCACGATTTTTAATGACATCTAACTCAGATTCAAAGAGCCTTTGAGTAATCAGACTTTTTTCGTGCGGAGTATTTGCTAATATCCCTGTTTTAATTATTACTATTTTATCATCAAGAGTTTTCTTTAATGGATCAATTTTTCTTTGGTACTCCTTAGATATTTTATCTTTTAATCTCTCATCAGTTAAAACCGAAATCTCAACATCTCTCTGAACTTCAAGTTCAACAATTTTCTTCTGCAATTCCTCAAAATAAGATTGACTTAATTCACCGGATAAATAATCAAGAAGGCTCTTATCGATTTTCGACATTTCATCTTTAATTTCATTGCTTGCTTTTTGGCTTGCTTGTAACATCACCTCTGCAGCATTTCTATCAGCTTGATAATTTGATAATTCGTCAACAATTTTCTTTGATTGTTCGTCCAAGAATAATATACCACCTCTTTGTTGATAGTCCTGGATAGCTCCTTCAGATGTTGTGAGATCATTAAATCTTTTATCCTTTTCAAGGGCAAGAAACTCTCTTATTGTTGTTAATTCCCTCCTGCTAAAATCAAGACTAATTTTCTGATAAACATTAGCGTAAATATCAGCTATTATCATTGCTTCAAAACTTGAAGGGCTTTCTACTTCGATTTCGACAATGTCAAGCCCCCTCTTTTGATTAATCGAGACAATTTTATTCAATAGTGTAGTAAGTTTTTTATAACTTATTATACTGTCATTCAGATCATTTTTTTCACCTAATACATAATAAAATTTTTTTCTATCATTTATGACATTGAATGAATCAAGTACAGTCGTTGAAACCTTTTCCCTAATAGAATTACTTTTTAGAATCTCAATTTCATTTGAAATAAATCTATCATTTTGAAAGCTTTCTGCTTCAGGGATAAGAGAAGAAGATAGTATACTTCCTTGAGGTTTTGTTATTTTCAAAGTGGTTATAGTTTTGAAAATGTCTATTGCATTTGTAACATAAACAATAGTTACAACTACACTTGTGATGAAAATCAATAAAATAGGAACGATGTTATTTCGAATTATTGTTAAATATTCCTTTATGTTGTTAATTGGCAGTTGATTGGATGTTTTTCGTCCAGCTGCATTTTGTTCCTTGGTTGCCATATTAGCTATTTCTTATACTTTAAGTGTAAAATTAGTAATTTAATTGTTTTAATTCATCTGATTCATTTAAACAAAGTAAAATAAACATATATAAATAATATATTTTAAATTATTTAAATTTAATGAGCGAAATATATTATTTATTAATATAAAAATAAATGGTATAATAAAGTTAAATATTCAAAATTTTTACAATTAATGTGCAGTTGTTTTCCCTTTTGGGAATGCATTCCAGATTGTTTTTGTGAAATAGATACCCAAGAGAGCAAACGGAATAAGGAATACAGGCCAGTAATTCCAATTCCAGCTTGTTATGAATCCTAAAGATAAAGATTGGACGCCCGTACCTAAATATACAAGTCCATCAATTAATCCAACTGCGGTACCGGCAGATTTTCGACCGCCGAAGTCCATAGTAGCTGTACCGCTTAACATTCCGTGAGTTCCAATAACTGCTATTGAAATAATAAACACCAAGATTCCCAGCCCCCACGGATTATTATGCAATGTAAAAATCATTCCGATAGTTGCAAGCAATAAGGTGGTATATAATATACCAGCAACCGGTGCACGTCTTGACCCAAAGAATTTATCGGACATCCAACCAGCAAGCATGCCACCTGAAGCACCAGCAACCATTAACAACAAGCCCCAGTTATTCAGCCAGAAATTCCATGAAGATACCATTTCACCGGCTGTTATAAGTTGTTCTTTTGCATAAATTGGAAACCAATGCATGACACCATTTCTTAGAACACCCGTACAGAATTCAATCAAACCAACTACTATAATAACTTTGTTTGTAAATATTTTCTTAAAAACTTCTTTAAGGGAGAATTCTGATTCATCTCCCGAAGATGCATCGCCCGTATCAAAATCCAAGTAACCTGCCTGCGATGGATAATCTCTTAACTTTAAGATATCATAAATAAACCAGAATATGAGAATTGCTGCGGGAACCCAGAAAACAAACCAGTAGCTTGGATTAGCGGGATCAATTTTTTCAACAAAATTCACAATATACTGACTCCAATCAAATGCAAAGTACAATCCAAGAGAAATTAATATTCCAAATATACCTCCAAAGACACCTCGTTCTTTGACATGAAACCATGAAGAATTTACTTTAACAATAGCAACAGCACCAAAACTCTGGAAATACATGTTTAGTGCATAAAGAATAGAAAAGGCAACCGTTAGATTCATGTTCCAGCCCAGACTTAATATACCATAAAGAAATAAGCCCATGAACAGATTCATTACAGCAGCACCTCCAGCACCGAGTAATATAGACCTTCTGCCTCCAAATTTATCTGTAAGTGGTCCGTTTATAAGAAACGAGAATGCATAAGTAATAGTGCCCGCGGCAAAAATAATTCCAAAATCTTCTTTGGACATTAAGCTACCGAGTGCATTCTTTGATACAGTAAGGTTGTAACGAGCCATGTAAAGAAATGCATAAGTTAAACCCAAAGGAAGCCAATTGAAGATTCTCTGTCTTTTATATTCTTTCGAATGAACTGGTTTTCCATTTGAATCGAAGCTAAGTAATGATGGTTTCATAATAGTTGTTTTATTTATAATGTATCGTTAACCAGTAACATAATGGTCTTCTGGATGTACGAGTTACTTTATGTTTAGTATTTTTTGGTATAACAAAATAATCACCTTCTGATAGTTTAATATTTTGTCCGTTTTCAAATAACAAATCCGCGTTTCCTTTTAGCAGCATAACAAACTCATTTGTATCTTCAATAATCCATTTATCATCAGGAGTAACGTACCCTTTAGAAATTATCTTTTCGAGGTTAAATTTTTTTCCGGACAATAATATTTTGTAATTTTCAAGTAAATGGTCTTGAGTGAATCCGGTATAAAAATTATTTACTGATATCTTTGACAGCATAAACACCAATCCATTCCGATTTACGAATAATCTCAAGAACACTAAATCTTTTCTTATTTAGAAAATTTATCAAATTTCTTTCCTCTTTTCTGAGAATACCTGATAGAAATAGTTTACCATTACACTTTAATTTTTCAAACATATAATCAAGATTTTCCTTGATTACTGAACTTATAATGTTGGCACAGATAACATTGAATCCACTCTCACTTAAATCGCTGATAGTATTCCTGTATAACTTAATTTTACCAAACACTCTGTTCAACTTGAAATTCTCAATAGCGCTATCGATTGAATCAATATCTGTATCGTTAGCAATTGCTTTAAGTATTCCCATCTTAACACCTGCTATTGCAAGAATGCCAGTGCCACAACCAAAATCCAAAAGATATTTATCTTTTTTGTTTATATACTTAAGCATTAACTCAAGTACAAGCTGCGTGGTTTCATTGTGTCCTGTACCAAAAGCCATTTTAGGATCTATCTGAATCTTTATATAGTCTTTATAATTTTTTACTTCAATCCTTTTCCAAGTTGGGTATACTACTAATCGCTTTCCAATAAATATCGGTTCAATGCTTTTTTGCCATTCTTCATTCCAATTTCTATTTTTAATATGCTCAACACTAATATCAAGGTTTCCACTTTTAAAATTCACAGCAACATTATTTATAATTTCCGAGGCTTCTTCAGGCTTTAAATAAAGTATGACAGAATTATCCTGTTCTTCAAAAGAAGTGATTCCATTTAAGTAAATATGATTAATTAAGTCATCGAGATATTTATGACCTGTAAAGAATGATACTTTTGTTATGTATTCCTGCTTCATTTATAAATCTTATTGGTTGCTGAATCGAGGGTATTTCTCATAAGCATAGCAATGGTCATAAGACCAACACCACCGGGAACAGGAGTAATTCTTGAAGCTTTATCATAGCAGTCTACAAAGTCAACATCACCGGTTAATTTCGAGCCCTTAGGTGATGTTGGATCATCAACTCTATTAATACCGACATCAATTATTACAGCATTTTCTTTTATCATATCTGACTTTACGAAATTCGGTTTACCTATCGCTGAGATTAGAATATCAGCTCCAGATGAATACTGCTTTATATCTTTTGTAGCACTATGACAAACAGTAACTGTTGAGTTAATATTCTTCCTTAAGAATAAAGCGGCAATCGGTTTCCCTACGATGTTGCTTCTCCCAATAATCACGGTGTTCTTACCTTTTGTTTCAATATCCGAACGTCTTATTAATTCTAATATTCCGAAAGGTGTACAGGGAATAAAGCAGCTCTGACCAATTGAAAGACGTCCAACATTTTGAGGATGAAATCCATCAACATCTTTCCGATAATCAATTGCTTCAATAATTCTTGATTCGTTAATATGGTTAGGTAGAGGTAGTTGTACAAGAACACCATGAATTTTTGAATCTGAATTGAACTGTGATATTAAATCTAATAATTCCTGCTCCGAAGTTGACTCGGGAAGGTGTGAGGTTACGGAATAAAATCCCATTTCTTCACAAGCCTTGCCTTTATTCTTAACGTAAACTTTTGAAGCAGGATTCTCACCAACAATAATAAAAGCGAGTCCGGGTATTATATTCTTTTCGGATATTAATGTTTGAGTTTCCGCTTTTACTTCACGTTTTATAATATCAGAAATGATTTTTCCATCAATAATCTTATCTATTGCCATTTACAAATTTTTATTTATATACTGGTCCAGAACTATCCCGAATGAAAGAATCAAGATAACCCTTACTTACTGCAGTCTTAAGCACAACCTCTGCTTCATCCAAGGTTGAGAACTCTCCTAAAGAGATTCTATATATACCGTCAGGAGACTTTATCATTTTTACTTCTATACCAAAGTTTGGTTTTGCATTTTTAAGGAACTCATCCGCAAAGGATTTATTTGCAAAAGCACCAATTTGGACTGTGAAATTTCTGGTCTCAATTCTCGGTTGATTATTGTAGAGAGTATCAGTTTCTTCTTCAACAATAGTGACTGTCATATCGTCACAACATTCATCCTGAGAAGCACAAGAAGCTAAGATTACCGAAATGGAAAAAACTGTTAGTAATTGTAAAGTGAATAATAATCTTTTCATATATATTAATAAATTTAATCGATTGCTTTTACAAAGGCATCTTTGAAACCTTTTGACTTAACAACAGTCAGATAATCCTGTGCAGTATTAGCATAGTTATAAATTCCCACTGTAACCACGAATAGATTCCCATATTTTCTGATTTCGGGAGTCTCGCCTAACTTCTCTTTAGCTTGTTTTACATAGGTATTGACATTTTCTTCTCTATTAAAAGCAGCAAGCTGTATAACGAATCTTTTATTAATTGTTTCTACGCTTATCTGGTTTTTGATAGGCGGCTGCACTGTAATTACAACCGTATCACGCACAACAATTACTTCTTCGTCGCTTGAAGTACAAGAAGAAAGTAATGAAGCTAATATAAATGACAGGATAACAAAAGTAATAAAATTTAATATTTTCATGTACTGTTCTGCAAATTTTCAGGTAAAAGTATGAAAAACATTGTTTAAGATAAAATAACTATTGTTAAAACTTTAATTAAGTTAACTATTTTTTGGTAAAGAACAAATGATATTTAAACTGATTATTAGATGTTTTAAGGTAATTACTTAGAATTATAAATATTTGAATACATTTTAGGCATTAATTGTTGTAAATTTATTATTATACTAACATTAAACTTAAGGAAGAATGTATGAGTAAGTTTAAAGAAATAATTGGTTCGGATTCCGATATTAAAAAAAATGCTGAAATTTCTGCAAAGAATGAAGAAATCTCAAAAGACATAAAAGTCTATGCAAAAAAATGTGTATCATTTATAGATTTAACTACATTAGAGGGCTCGGATACTTTTGAGAAAGTCGGAAGCTTATGCGATAAAGGAATGAAGCCTTCAGTTATACCAGGATTATCCTGTGCAGCTATATGCATATATCCGAGGTTTATAAGTTTTACAAAGAACAAACTTAAAGGTTCAGGACTGAAGACTGCATCAGTAGCTACTTCTTTTCCTTCAGGGCAGGTACCATTGGATTTAAAGTTACAGGAAGTAAAATACTGTATAGAGCAGGGCGCTGAAGAAATAGACATGGTTATGTCAAGAGGTGAGTTTCTATCGGGTAACTATGGATTTGTTAAGGATGAAATAAAACAAATTAAAGGATTATGCAATTCGAGTAAACATCCTGTACATTTGAAAGTAATCCTTGAGACGGGAGAACTTAAAACCAACGAGAATATTTACAATGCAAGTGTATTAGCAATAGAAGCGGGAGCTAATTTTATAAAAACATCTACAGGAAAAATAAGTCCTGCCGCTACGATAGAATCTGCATACGTGATGCTCAATGCTATTAATGAACATTATGAGAATACGAGTATAAGGGTAGGCTTTAAACCAGCAGGAGGAATAAGAACAACAAAGGAAGTCTTGCAGTATGTATCTCTGGTAAAGAATATTGTTGGGAATGAATGGCTAAAACCTGAACTATTCAGGATAGGAGCATCTTCTTTATTGGATAATTTATTGAAGGATATAGATTAAAGACCTTGAAGAATTTCTTCGAGTTCATCTTCAGTCACAAGAATTTCACGTCCTTTAGCACCCTGATTTGGACCGACAATTCCTGCTTCTTCCATTTGGTCAACAATTCGGGCAGCCCTTGCATAACCAAGTTTTAATCTTCTCTGGAGAGTGGATGTTGAGCAGTTTTGCAGTTTAAGAATTAAACGTGCAGCGTCAGGGAACATTTCATCCCATATATCATTATTGTAAGAACCGCCTTTACCTCTTTTATTTACTACAGAAGGCAGCAAGTAGGGTTTGGTATAACCTTTTTGCTGAGAAATAAATTCGACAATCTTTTCGCATTCTTCTGTTGAAATGTAGGCGTTTTGTATTCTGATTGGTTTTGGAGTTGAAGAAGACATATAGAGCATATCACCATTTCTTAATAACTGGTCGGCACCTCCAATATCAAGAATTGTCCTTGAGTCAACACGTGATGCCACCTGATAGGCAATCCGGACAGGAAAATTCGCCTTAATAACACCTGTTATAACATCAACCGATGGTCTTTGTGTAGCTACAATAAGATGAATTCCGACAGCACGAGCCATCTGGGCAATACGGGCAATTGGATCTTCAATATCTCTTTTGGCGGTAATCATTAAATCTGCCAGTTCATCGATAATAACAATAATGTATGGCATTTTTTTGTGACGAATAACCTCATTGTTTTTGAGTTTACCTTCGGAATACTTTTCGTTATAAGAATCGATGTTTCTTACACCTGCGTTTGCGAGTTTATCATAACGCTGTTCCATTTCCATTTCAACACTTTTCAGGATGGAAACAGCATTGTTCGAGCTTGTCACAATACTTTCGTTTATATCGTTTGAAGTTGCGATGAAATGGTTTCTGAGTTTAGAATACAAACTAAGTTCTATCTTTTTAGGATCGATGAGAATAAACTTCAGGTCCGAGGGATGCAATTTATAGAGCAATGAAGCTATGATAGTATTTATACCGACGCTTTTACCAGAACCAGTAGCACCTGCGATAAGAACATGGGGCATCTTTGAGAGGTCATCAACATAAATATCACCGTCGATAGTTTTGCCGAATGCAACGGTAAGCTTCTTTGTACTTTCTTTAAACTTGGACGATGATAATACTTCTTTTACCCTGACCATTTGTGACTTACTGTTAGGTATTTCAACGCCTACAGTACCTTTCCCGGGTATTGGTATAATCATTCTGATACCTCTTGCTTTCATGGCAAGGGCAATATCATCCTGTAGTGATTCTATTTTTGAGAGTTTAACCTCAGGAGCAGGTATGAGTTCATAAAGAGTAACAACGGGACCGGGTGTAGCAGCAACGCTTTTTATTTCGATGCCAAACTTTAGAAGCTTTTCCTGAAGCAGTTTGCCATTGTGCTTTAACTCTTCATCAGAAATAGTTTCAATTTCATCTCTGGTTGGATTTTCGAGAATATCGAGCTGAGGGTATTTATAGTTTTCAAGCTTCTCTTCAACAAAGTCATCTTCCTGCATGTTTTCGAGACCATCAAGTTCATTTGAGTTCTCAGGATTGATATCGGTTTCCGAAACTTCTTCTTTCTTGGGGGTTTTTATTAACAAATCATCTAATTTCTTCTTCTTTTTCTTTAAAGAGGCATCATTGATTTTAATATCCGTTTCAGGAAGTCCGCCCGGAATTATCATTGAATCATCGCCAGAACTAGTTATGACAGAAGCCGGTCTATTGATTTCAGTATCTTTAATAAGCTCACTTTCAGCGTTTTGATTCCCTTTCAGTTTTTTAATTCTTTCTCTTTCTTTGACTATAGCAGCACTGATACCATCTTCACCTTTTGATTCTTTAGATTCTTTAGCAGCCAGTTTTTCATTTTTGACGGTATTAAGAATATCTTTTTCCTTTGAGAAGTTTTCTTTAATTTTATCCCAGAAAATTTTGAGTCTTGCGAGCGACCTGAGGATATTTCCATCAACGAGAAGCATAATGAGCAAAGCAATTAAAATCAGGAATAACACAGAAGAACCAATACCACCGATAGTAAAATAGAATATTGAAGACAGATAATTGCCTGCGGCTCCGCAATAAGCAGCTGAAACTGAATCAGTGCCAGCTATAAACCTTATCAGACCTGCTGATGCAGAAAGCAGCAACATCAAAAGGATTAAGTAAGCAGAGATTGTTATTGGTTTGAAAAGACTGATTCTACGTAAGAGGGAATACCCGATGATAATCATAGTAGCCGGAATCAAGACGGTAAAGTAACCGAAGAGATTATCGATTGCGAAGTTAGCAATTACGGCACCTGCAACACCAAGGGGATTAGAAATTTTAAAAATTGATGTGTATGTTTCTTTCCTGAACATGTCGAAGAACGAAAAGCGCATAAGAGTCTGCGAGTCGGATTTTGAATATGCCAAAACAGCAATAACTGTTAGCAGACCGAGCAATAAAAGCAGAAATCCAATAAGACGAATCTTGAAGTTTTCCGATATTCTGAATTCATCATTATTAGAACTCCTTCTTTTTACGGAATTAGTTTTATAATTACGTTTCCTTGATCTGACTTTGCCGGTCATACTTTAGAGGCACCCGGTTTATTACTTATGTTGACTCTTTTCATTTTAGATTTAGCTTTTGCTTCGAGCTCGAATGTTTCTTTAAGTTTAATGATGCCGTTTTTAATTTGCGGCAAACCAGAGAACATATCGATAATGGAACAATATTTTAAATCCTCTTCAAAACCGAGTGAACAAAGATATTTTCCGTGTTCACTCTTTTTGAAAATATTATAAATTCTATTTGGTTCGGGATTAGCCGTTTTATAGAGAAGGAGTTTAGCAAGTTTATAACAAGCATAACCGGTATCGAAGATATTATACTTTTCTTTTCCGTTCAAATCAAACAATCTTGAGATAATCAGACCGGCAAAAACTGAGTCCTCGATACAAAAATCGTTAAGTTTGCCTGAGCAAACAATTACAAAATCCTCGTTAAGTTCGCTAAGGTATTTAATTACAGCATTAAGATTCAGATAGCAAGCGAGAACAGCAGACTTAGCGAACTTAGCTTTAGCTATAGAAACCGTGCCGTTAGTAGTTGAAAATATTAATGATTTTCCTTTTACATTTTCAGGTGTGTATTCAAAGGGTGAGTTACCGTATTTAAAGCCCTCTATTACCTTGCCGTTACGCTCACCGCACAAAATAGAATTACCAAGCCCTTTGGAAATTCTTGCTGCAACGGAAGCATTCTCAGCAGGGATAATTTCTTTAGCACCGTTAGTGAGTGCCGTTAAGATAGTAGAGGAAGCACGAAGTATATCGATGATTACCACATTTTTATCCTTTAGAGCAAGGTCATCAGTAATTAAAAACTGTGAAAGAGAAACATTAATATTAATCAAAATACGAAATTAAGTTTTATAAACGAGGGGATTCATGAATCCCCTCTTTTCATAATAAATTAAACAAATAAATTAACTAATAAAAGGTGTCTTAGTTACGACAGCTTTTATTTTATTGCCGCGAACATCTATTTCAATTTCGGTACCATTCTTAGAGAAATCAGAAGTGACATAAGCCATGCCGATATTCTTTCCTAACATCGGAGAAGGAGCACCGCTTGCAACGTGACCAATTTTAACACCATCTTTATAGACGTCCTGTCCGTGTCTTGCGACCATTTTGCCGTCTACAATAAAGCCGACGAGTTTTCTTTTAAGACCTTCCTGTTTTGATTTCAGCATAGCGTCCTTACCGTTGAAATCAGCTACATCGAGTTTGGTTATCCAACCGAGACCAGCTTCGAGGGGATTAGTAGTTTCGTCCATATCGTTACCATAGAGTCTGAAAGCATATTCCAACCTTAAAGTATCACGAGCACCAAGTCCAATTGGTTTAATATCGAATTCCTTTCCTGCTTCGAAGATTGCATTCCAGAGTTCTTCAGATTTCTTAACATCGGAAGAGGAATAGATTTCAAAGCAAATCTTTTCGCCTGTATAACCAGTGCGAGAAATGATAACATCCTGCCCCGCTACTTTGCCGGGTTCAAAATGATAGTATTCAATCTTTGAAAGGTCAGTATCAGTAAGTTTTTGCAGAGTTTTCAGAGAATTTTGCCCCTGGACTGCAAGCAAAGAAGTATCATCAGAAATATCTTTAATAACGACATCACCGAAGACATTTTCTTTCATCCATTTAATATCTTTTTCAATATTGGATGCATTTATAACGAGCATAAAATATTCTCCGCAGTGATAAACGAGCAAATCGTCAACTATACCACCATTTGGAAGGCACATAGATGAATACTGAATTCTACCTTTGAAAAGTTGAGAGACATCGTTGGTAGTAAGTTTCTGGACGAACGCAAAAGCATCTTTACCGTGAATCTCTACTTCGCCCATATGAGAAACGTCGAAGACGCCGACAGAATTTCTAACAGCTTTATGTTCAGCGATAATTCCCTCATACTGAATAGGCATTTCATAACCTGCGAATTCAACTAGCTTAGCTCCGTACTTTTTGTGTAACTCATTAAATGCTGTCTTTTTCATGATAATAATTATTTATTAAGTTTTTTCCAGTCAGCGAGAAACTTCTCGAGACCGATATCAGTCAGAGGATGTTTTGCAAGCTGCTCAATAACTTTGAACGGCATAGTGCAGACATCAGCTCCGATCATACAAGATTCGACGAAATGAATTGGATGCCTAACAGAGGCAACTAGAATCTGAGTCTGATAGTCATAGTTATCATAAATCTGTCTAATCTGAGAAATAAGTTCCATACCATTGAAGGAAATATCATCGAGTCTGCCAACAAACGGACTTACGAGATACGCACCTGCTTTTGCGGCAAGGAAAGCCTGAGAAGGCGAGAAGCAAAGAGTAACGTTTGTTTTAATACCTTCACCCGATAAAGTTTTAACAGCTTTGAGCCCCTCTTTAATAAGCGGGACCTTAATAACAATATTTTTATGAATTTTGGCGAGTTCCCTACCCTCTTTGACAATACCGTCGTAATCGGTGGAAACCACCTCGGCACTAATATCTCCGTCGACGATTGAACAGATTTTTTCGAGCATTGATTTAAAATCCTTATGACCCTCCTTAGCAACGAGAGAAGGATTAGTGGTAACACCATCAAGCAGACCCATATCAGCCGCTTCTTTAATCTCATTAAGATTAGCTGTATCAATGAAGATTTTCATATCGAATAGTTATTATGTTAATTAAAATTTGTGATAGTGTAATTTATTCAAAAAAATGATTAATATAAATTCATAAATTAGTCATAACGTGTTTTTGAGATTACAGGACTAATAACTCAAAACATTAATTTTATGAGGGATTAGGAACATACTTTTGACAACATTATGCGCACTTTATGCGCACTTTGAGCGCACTTTGTGCGCACTTTTGATAAGAATCATAGAAAGGTTTGGATACTTTTCCAATACAATGTGATAATTTACCGTTGATATTTAAATTATGAATCTATAAATTCCAGATAAGGATAGGTAAATATGATTGGAAGCAATATTTTATTCAAAAAACGATGATTTTTAGCTTCTGAGAAATTAAAATATACTTTTATGAAAAAGTTAATTTTCCTCTTAACTTTGACGTTGCTGATTTTTTCAGCAAGTACCGCACAAAATATTCCTTTCACGAATACAATCCGAATATATGACCTTGATACGGGGGGAGTTATGAGGTTTTACAAGATACCGCTGCCGCAAGAGGGGTACAAGAATTTTTATGTACAGAGGAGCGGTTATGCCAGCCCACCATATGTATATGATATGAGACTTGGGAATGTTTACAAATATATTTATTCTCTTAATGGTTTTTCAGACACAGCGCATTACTGGAGATTTCATAACAGCTGGTCGTTTCAATATGGATATTATATTGGTTATTTGCTTGACGTTGCTTTTTCGAGACAGGATACAAATCTGTTCATATATGCATACAGAGGTGCAAACTGGGAGCCTGCAGATTTCACGGCTATCAGCTTTAATAACGGACTGACCACTAATGAATTCATACCCGGGTCTTTATTGAACTGGTGCGGAGGTATGGCAATTGACCCCGTTAATGATTCAATAATGTATGTTGGTTACAGCGCACAATTTATGGTCGGAAATGTACACAAGACAACTAACCGCGGAGCTAACTGGTTTTGTACGGATACTATCCCAGAGGGCATTTACTATTCAAGATTTTTTATTAATACATTTAACCGCAATACAATATTTGCAAGATTATATTCAACTCTTTACAGGAGCACGACGGGAGGAACAGATTTTCAGTTAATAAGAACGGGGATTCCCAATGTACAGATATATTTTGATGACAGCGAGAATGCGATTTATATGTGCAACACATCGGCGGAGGGATTGCTGAAATCAACAAACAACGGAACGAACTGGACGGTGCTGATGAACAAAGCGGTTAATGATATTGAGTTTGATCCTTTGAACAACAATGTGATTTACGCGGGATGCGATGATGGGCTTTATAAATCGAGCAACAAGGGAAACACGTGGTCGATATACAACAATACATTCAGTCCTGATTTAAACGTTAGGGGAATAGTGAAGAATCCGAATACGGGCGATACGCTTTATGTTTCGACCAATAAGGCGGTTTATAAAGTATTCGGGAAGTCGGTTGCTGATACGAGTGTGACGAACTATTTTCCGATGGCGGTTGGGAATATTTATGTTTATGAAGAATCTTCTATATATCCCCCATTTACCTCAAGGTCAAAAGTCAGCATTACAAAAGATTCTATGGTTGACGGACAGAGATACTATCATTTTTCTCCGTCACTGCCCGGGTTCAATCAATACGGTAACTGGTACAGGGTAAACAGTGCGACGGGAGTGGTTACAGCGCTTGCGAACAATTACACCTACAACTATTTAGTTAACGAAAGGTATGTAGATTCGCTTGGCTCAAAGAAGGGCGATAATCTTTTGAAGTGCGGGCAAAATTTATCGCAATGTTACGACACGACAAATTTTTCGGTGTTCGGCATACCCACAAAACAGAAGACATTCAAAGAAGACGGATTAATGATTATTTACAGAACATATTCAAAGAATTTCGGGGTGACACAAGTGACTACCTGGGAAATTACGAGTTCAACTACAAATCTTGTAGGTTGCAGATTAAACGGGATTACGTACGGAGATACGCTACTGACGGGGGCGGAGAGCATATCGAGTGAAGTGCCTGATTCATATTCGCTGGGGCAGAATTTTCCGAATCCGTTTAATCCGAGAACAGTAATCAGCTTTCAGCTGCCAGCGGTCAGTGATGTTATGATAAAGGTTTATGATGTGCAGGGAAGAGAATTGCAGACGCTTGTGAATGAAAAAATAAATCCCGGGACGTATGAAACAACATTTGATGGCTCAAATTATTCAAGCGGGGTTTATTTTTATAAACTACAAACAAAGAATTTTACTGAAACAAAACGGATGTTATTGCTAAAATAGTTTTTAGTTGTCAGTTGATAGGCATAGAATCTAAGTGAGAGAACAAGAAAAAGCGTGGTAAGGTAAGTGAAGAGGAAGAAATTGTAACAACGGAGAGCTGAAATAGAACAGGGATGAATAATAGAACGCGGATTGGCAGCGGATGCTTTGAAGAATGGAAATGAGAGTGATAAATAAAATAATTGGATAATTTTACAAAATAATTTTTAGAATAATGAAAAAAATAATTTATACATTAGGGTTTGTCATTATTTTGAATACTACATTCTTAATTCAGAATTGCCAAAGCCAGTGGGTTTTATGCAACAATGGAATCCCTAACCCTACATATATACGTGCTTTTGCACTGTTTGGTGGAGAAATGTATATGGCGGATGGTGATACATTGTATAAAACTTCAAACAATGGCAACCTTTGGACAAAGACTTCCTTGAATAAAGCAGTACATTCACTAGCTGTCAGTAATACAAATATTTTTGCAGGTACCTGGGCTGACCAGGGGGTTTGGGTTTCTTCAAACAATGGTACTAACTGGACTCAAACTGCTTTGAATACGGGATATGTGAGTTCTCTTTTTGTTGTAGGCAGTAATATTTATGCGGGTACGGGTTCAGGGCTGTATATTTCAAGTAATAACGGTATCAGCTGGACTCAGACCTTTCAAAGTTCAGTACATTTATTTGCAACAATCGGTGAAACGCTTCTTGGACAGTATGGCTCCGGCGGTTTATATACATCAACTAATCAGGGATACAACTGGTCTCTTCTCGGTTTAGGCGGAAAATCTATTCAGAGTTTCTCTATGAGCGGAAACACAATGTATGCAGGGACTAATTTTAATGGACTCTGGATTTCAACAAATTCGGGAACCACCTGGATTCAAAGCCCTTTCTTCGGTACCAACAGTACAATTTATTCTGTGATTACAAGCGGGAATCAGGTAATAGCAACTTTAGATAATCCAGCTAACGTATTTTATTCAAACGATCAAGGGCAAAGCTGGACATCAATTAATGAGGGGATAGGAACACATTTGATTGTAATATTATACAGTGCTAACGGGTACGTCTTTGCCGGTACAGGAGGATATGGTACCTGGCGTCGACAAATGTCACAATTCATAAGCATCCATAACATATCCACAGATATTCCTTCAGGATATTCATTATCACAAAACTATCCGAATCCGTTTAATCCTTCGACGAAGATAAGGTTCGATATTCAAAAGTCAGAAGTCGGAAGTCAGAATTCAGTAGTAACACTAAAAATTTACGATGCGATGGGCAGAGAAGTTCAAACACTTATAAACGAAAGACTTCAGCCCGGAACGTATGAAACAACATTTGATGGTTCAAATTATTCAAGCGGGGTTTATTTTTATAAACTTCAAACAAAGAATTTTGCTGAAACAAAACGGATGTTATTGCTGAAATGATTATGAAACGAGGACGTAAAGAACAATAGAACGCGGATTGACACGGATTGAGATTTTGGAGAATGAGGTTGTGGATTGTTGTGATTAGATCCCCGATAAAAACATTCGGGGATGACAGTTGTTGGGAAGGTGGATTGTTGTGATGAGATCCCCGATAAGAACATTCGGGGATGATAAAATAGAGAAATGACAATCTTTTAAAAATTTTAAATTATTAGGGATGAGAAAATTAATTGGGTTAATTTTGGTGGTTTTGTTTTTCTGTGTAATAAACGATACACAGGGACAGACGACATTCTGGGATAAGACGCAAAGAGTTACGAGCGGACATGTGGATAAGAATCCGACGTTTGACAGCAGAAAAACTATAAATCATGAATTGCTTTTTGTGTCATTCTTATTATTCGAGAGACACACGCCGCAGGGAGGTTCGAATATCTGTCATTTGAGATTCGGGTATGACAGCGCATTCAGCACAGTGGGGTATATTACAAGTGATTCGAACGTAATAAACAGGAATCAGAAATTTGCTTTTAAGTCAACATCCTGGGTTGCTGATTCAATCACAAATGCCATGGCTGTCTGGGAAAGAGTCGAGAACTCGAGAGTCAATATATACGGGAGTACATATTCGAACGGAAGCTGGTCAATGCCCTACCCTATTGATACAGGAGCAGGGAATAAAAGATCGCCAAACATTTCATACAACACACAAATATCGTCAATGAATTTTTATTGTGTTGTTTATGAAAAAGATGGTGATATAATATTTAAGAATTATGAGTCCACGACTCATCAAGTCCTGAACGCGACTAATCTCACTGAAACCGACACAACAATATGCAGGAATCCGAGAGTAAATTCTGTAGGCATGACACAACCATTATTTATAGCATACGAAAGACAAAAGCCTAACGGAGACTTTGCGATTTATTACAAGAAATCTGAAAGCAATTATGTGTTTACGGGAGATACGATTTCGACACTCGGAAATAACCGTAATGCAGATTTTATAAACGGATTTAATGATATATCTTTAGCATTTGAGACAAATTATTCCGGGAAGTGGGGCGTTTATGAATACCGAGAGAGTAATAGTAATAATACTACATTACTTCAGAATTCTGTAACGAATTACAGGAATTTAAAGAATTATATATATCCGATGATAACAAACTCGCCGATGCAGTTTTACTCTATGCTTACTTCTTATATTGGTCAAAGGGGAAATTCGACGAAAATCTATTCGACAATAGTATTAGCGCCTCCGATGGATTCAATTATTGTTGGTGATTCGACATCGGATTGTGTAATGACGATGAGTACAGGAGTGATAAGACTCGGTTCATGGACTGGAAGGTCATGGGTGGTTTATACGAAGGATTCTGCGGGATTTTCGATGCTTGAAACTGCGGGGAAATTAATTCCGTTAGGTGATGTGAGGATGACAGGCAGTGAGATACCCGAGAGTTATTCACTGGAGCAGAATTATCCGAATCCGTTTAATCCGAGAACAGTAATCAGCTTTCATCTGCCAGCGGTCAGTGAGGTGATAATAAAGATATATGATGTAAGAGGAAGAGAGGTTCAGACGCTGGTGAATGAAAAACTGAATCCCGGAACGTATGAAACAACATTTGATGGTTCAAATTATTCAAGCGGGGTGTATTTTTATCAACTGATGACGGAAGGGTTTTCAGAAACAAATAAAATGTTTTTGGTAAAATAAAAACACAGAACTTACCACTTTCACTTACAAAACATGAGAAATGGATTTAAAGGGAAATTAAATCTAAAATTACAAAATTATGAAAAGAAAAACCTTACTACTTATTTTTTCTGTTTTTCTAAAACTTTCATTTTTTATTTTACATATTAATTAAAATCAAAGGAGTATCAAATGGATACACCGCCAACTTACTGTTGGATCCATAATATTGAATTGTCTTGATCTTAAATTTTTATTAGTAATATATAGTGAGTTAAAAAGTAATATCAACTGAAATATATTTTTGGTTTCATTATTTTCATATAGCTTTATAAACTTATTGTAAATTTTAAAAACTAAAATAATTATGGATTACATTAATAAAAGAATTAAATTTGTCATAATAGCTTTATTATTACTTGCATTTGTTTATGACAATAATCTGCATTCATGTGCAACAAATGGAGAATTGGAGGTAACGAACAATACAACTCACCAAATAATTGTTCAAATATATCCAATAAGTATTGTTTTCAATAAAAGGAATACTAATAATTTATTATATTCTTATTCATTGAATACAATCTGTGCTGGGCCTATGCGAAATAATTATGATTACATAACTGGAGCAAGCAAATTCACTCCATCAATAACAGATAGGAAGTTTTATTATCTTTTGAATATTGGCGACGGGATTATTTCAACCTTAGATTTTGTTAAAGATGGGGCTACAAGTTGCGTTATAGGTCGGGGAAAATATAAAATAGAAGTTATCCATTTAAACAGATATGGAAACGAATACTACAGAGATACATGCACATTTGAATATGATTATTATGATGTTAATACTGAATCACCTGGTGATTTATGTATATCTGTTGGTAATAATACTTTTGAATATACATTCCTTAAAGCAACACCACCTTATAATAATACTGTAAATATGAATAATGGACCCGCATATCGCGAGATTCAATGCTGGAGGCCTAATGGACCTGACTCCGATGATGATGATGGAAGACCTAAAAGACTAAATGCCCTTAATAATAGTCCTTATGAAATGAAAGATGAGGATTTCCCGGTTGCAGATTGCAATTATGATAATTTTCCTATTGATTGTAGACTCCTTGCAAATAGAAATCATATAATACCTTGTTCTAATATTTATGGACAAAACCATGAATTTCCAATTAAAGAGGAAAATGGTAATTGGATTCATGATCCAAATATTTATGAAGATAGACAGGGGGATTTAAATTTGAATTTAAGGATAAAAAAACCCATTTCGACTTATCAAGATAATTCGTGGATATACAACTATCCATTAAAACATATGATCCCTTTAACTATTAATTCTCCTGCAACTTTATCATTCGACGAGGGCATTGTTTATACATGCAATCGTGGATATGAAGAAGGAGAAACTCCCTTCCCTTATGAAAACTCTAATTTTAATTTTACGGTTAAGAATGGAGCATTTTTAGAGATGCTTTTGAATTCTGGAATTATAATAAATTCTAAAACACATCTTATACTTGAAAATGGAAGTCATTTAAATGTTGTTTATAATAACAATACTTACAGACCACATATTTTTGTCAATGGAGGTGAATTTTGCAATCAAGGAGCTATAATTCAAGGAAGACTATGGATACGTTTTAATAATTATTTAATACCACAATGTGCTTCGTCACAAGATAATATTATATTTAATGATAGTATCAAGATCCAGTTAGCCGATAGTTGTGTTTTTGAAATCCCAAACAACAAATCATTAATAATTGAAGATCCCGAAACCGAATTAATATTAGATTCAAATAGTACGATAAAATTAGGAAATAATTCTAAATTAATTATCCGCAATGGAGCAAAAATATGTGCATCCTATGCTAAATTTGTATCTTTAAATAGTAATTCCACTTGGAATGGAATATTTATTGAAAATGCAGGAATTAGCTCTTTTAAAAATTGTTTAGTAGAAAACTCAACTAATGGTATAAGGGTAAATACCCAAACAACTTCACTTGAAACTATTTCTCAAAGTGTGGAAATTGTAAGTTGTACATTAAAAAATAGTACATCTTTGTTGTTTTCTAATGCTATTAATGTCACTAACTTTGCAAATATTTTAATTAAAGATAACTTAATTCAATCAACAAATATTACTAATGGATTTTCAAATGGTATTTCATTGGAGTATTGTCCCGCAGAAAATATAAATATCATTGGTAACAACATTAATAATTCATTGATAGGAATTAATGTTATTCAAACTTCACCATATTTATCTCGTAACCAAATTACGGGTACAAATAATTCAGATTATGGAATATTTCTGGATAATTCTAATGGAATAATTAAGAATAATAATGTTGATAATTTTAAGAGTTCGATTTGCATGTTTTATTCGTCACCATACTTATTAAAAAACAACTTTAATAATGCTACTATAAGTAATATTGAATTATATTCAAATTCATTTCCATTTATGGCACCGCTAATTTCCGGAAATAGTTTAAATTGGTTATCGGGTAATAATATTTTAAACGGATACCCTGAATCCTGTGGTATTTTATTTTCAGAAGAATCCTATCCGGGATTAGATAACGGCTATAATATTATAGTCGTTAATGGGGCATTATACATGAAAGGAACTTTACCATCAACATTAGATAGATTTTTACCTGGAACCTTGAATAATTGGCAGGATGAACAGCCAATAGAAAGTAAATTTTTAGTTGATAATGGTAATATAATTTATGACCCAACTTTTGATGGTTTAAATGTTCCAGGATATGACTCTTATGAATTATCCGACGTAGGGTTTGGATTAATGGATACCTTGTATATTAAAGATTTAAGTAATGCAACAGGGGGTGAGTTACTATTTTTACAAGCTTATAAGCTTGAAAAAGAAGGTCAGTTCAATCAAGCAATATTAAAATATAAACAATTAATAATTAAATTTAAAAACAGTATATTCGCATATAACTCTTTGGCACATATATTTAATTGTTTAGAAAAAAGTAAGTCAAACTATGGGCAGTACATTTCCCATCAAAATTATCTTATTCAAATTAAAAATAACAATAAATATTCAAAAGCGATTAGAGAATTAGCGGAAGATTTCATAATAAAATCAAAATTAAGGCGTTCTCTTATCGACGAAGCGATATCCGAATACAACGAAATTTACTTACAAAATCAAAACACACCGAAAGGGATTCATGCACTGATAAATAAGGAATCTTTGATTTCTATAAAGCAAGATACATTAAATGGATTATCAAATCCGTTAAGATATAATAATTTTCCTATATCTGAATTAAATAAAAAGAATTCGAAGAAAATAAATAATGGGAATAATGTACCGGATCATTTTAAAATGTTCGGAAATTATCCAAATCCCTTTAATCCACAAACAAATTTAAAGTTTGGTTTACCGATAAAATCATTTGTAACACTTAAGATTTATGATATATCCGGACAAGAAATTGAAACTTTAGTTGATGGGTATTTAGATGCCGGCTATCATACCCTGTTATTTAATGCAAGTAAATACTCAAGTGGTATATATTTTTATAAATTAGTAGCAGACAACAATGTTTTCTCGGGTAAGATGGTTTTGATCAAATAAGAAATATAGATCAAGTCCCGAAAACAATTCGGGACTTGATATTTATATAATTTATATACATTTTAAAATATGAAAAATATATTTGCAATAATTGTTTTTCTAATATTAACCGCTAATGATGTTTACCCTCAATCTGGCTGGATTATGCAAAGTCCTTTGCCGACCATAACTGCACTTGTTTCTGTTAAATTTATTGATAATAATACCGGCATATCAGTTGGCTCGGTCGGTTCAATAATTAAAACTACAAACGGAGGCGCTAATTGGAAAAATATAAATTCCAATACTACAAAATATCTGCGACACCTTGTTTTTATTAATTCGACTTCGGGTTTTGCAATTGGTGATTCTTCTATCATTATTAAGACTACTAATGCAGGCGAGAATTGGAGTATCTCTTACAATTCAAATTCAAATTATGGGATTCATTGTATATCTTTTATAAATAATAATACAGGATATGCTTATCAGGATAACAGTAATGTAATTATGAAAACAACAAACGCCGGAAATAACTGGAGTACAATTAATACAGATTTAATGATTTCTTCTCTTTATCAGGTGTTGTATTTTCAGAATGAAAGTACGGGAATTTGTTGTCTTGGAGACAATATTTTAAAGACAACAAATGGAGGAATAAACTGGATTGCAAAAAATTTGTATCCATATATTGCATCATGTGCATATTTCTTTAATCAGAACACAGGGTTAGTAACCGGGTCTAACGGCAATGTTTTAAAATCAACTGACGGCGGTGATAATTGGTTCTTTCTTACACAAGTATCTCCAGCTAGTAACATTAAAGATATAAAATTTTTAGACTCTCTCAACGGGTATCTTTTCAGCAGAGAAATTGGATTAGTTTACAGAACAACTGATAAAGGCAATAGCTGGACAGCATTAATGGGTTCAGCATATTCTGGGAATCTTTCGTTTGATTTTTCTGATATCAATACTGGTTACATTAATTCAGCTCAGGGAAGAATTATCAAAACAACCAATTCAGGTATAAACTGGAATGTGATTTCTTCGGGTACACGAAACGAATTATTCTCAGTTCATTTTGCTAATGCAAACACAGGATTTGCAGTGGGCGATAACGCAATAGTAAAAACAACTAACGGCGGAAATTATTGGACAAACCTTAACGGTGGTGGTCACTTTGTATATGTGCATTGTTTAGATTCAACTACTGTAATTGCGATTTCTTGGAGCAATGTTCAGAAAACAACAAACAGTGGTTTGAACTGGGTAATAAAAGAGAGTGGCATCCCTCCTACTTTAAATGCTGCTTGTTTTATTAACAATACGGGATATTATAATGCAGGAACTGTGATCGGAAAAACAACAGATGGCGGAGAAACCTGGCAGCATATAACTACAGAAATAGGAGGTTTTGATAAAATGTTTTTCCTTAACGAAAACACGGGTTTTGCTGGACATTTGGGTCCTCACTTATTTAAAACTATTAATGGGGGTCTAAACTGGAATTTGATTTATGACGGTGGTTTAGATGATGATGTTAGATCAATCACTTTTTTTGATTCTCTTAATGGAATATTAATAACCGATAGATATAATATTAAAACAACAAATGGTGGAATTAACTGGACTGCTAAAGTTTTACCATTAAGCGGCAGAATAACATCATCATACGCAGTAAATTTTAATAACTGGTATATATCATTAGGAAGTTCAATTCTAAAGACAACAAACAGTGGTCAAAATTGGATTACACAGCCACTAAGTGTAAATCGTCAAATAAATGATATATATTTTCTGGATACATTGACAGGTTATGCGGCAGGTTACTTAGGAACAATATTTAGAACTACTGACGGTGGCGGTCAAGTGTGGATAAATAACATTAATGAAAATATTCCTGACAAATATTTTCTTTATCAGAATTATCCGAATCCGTTTAATCCTGTGACGAGGATAAGATTTGATGTGATGAGATCCCCGATAAAAACATTCGGGGATGACAATATTTTGGTAGTGTTAAAGGTGTATGACGTGATGGGTCGTGAGGTGCAGACGCTGGTGAATGAGAGGGTGCAAGCGGGAAGGTATGAGGTTGATTTTGATGGTACGAGGTTAAATAGCGGGGTGTATTTTTATCAACTGCGGGCTGGAGACTTTAGAAAGACGAGGAGGATGATTCTTTTAAAGTGAAATAGTTATGAAGTTATGGAGTAAAAAGAGCCGGAAAGTATAACCTCTTCGGCTCTTTATAAACACATGTTATTCTTTTTTATTTCAGCACTATCATTTTCTTTGTTTCTCTGTAATTACCTGCGGACAAAATATAGAAATAGACTCCGTTGGAATAATTTTTCACATTCCATTCGGTTTGATACTCTCCTGCCTCGAGCCTTTCATTAACCAAGGTTTCTATTTCCCTTCCCTGCAAATCATAAATTATTAATTTAACATTACCTGCTACCGGCAGCTGAAAACGTATGGCAGTAGAGGGGTTAAAAGGATTAGGATAATTCTGTTCGAGTTTATATTTATCAGGAACATTATTACTTATTGTCTGAACACCCGGAGTCAGGAAACTTCCTCCTGAAAAACAAATAATTCTACCGTCGCGACTACCTGCAACAAACTCATCAGAACATCCGAATGAATTTATACCGCGTAAACTCTTAAGTGATGAGACTTTTTCTGCAGCTGTAGCGGGTCCGCCAGAACCGAATGAATATTCGAATAAAATGCTCCCTGTTTGGAAATTGCAGACGTACACGTGGTTAGCAAAAGTTGCAGCAACGACATTGGGTGTATAAAATTGACCATAATTCAACTGACAAACTCCGAAGACATAAGAATTATCAAGCGGATTTGACCATTGAGAAGTAGATGTAACCGGATCAATCAGGTGCAATGTTTTAGCTCCCGAAACCATTACACGATAAATGTTATTTCCAAAATTATAATCCTGCATAATTTTCATGTTTCCGTTTACACTATTTCCGAGATTCCTTGACCATATTTCCTGTCCTGTTGAACCATTTAAAGAAAGGATTTTTCCGTTGAATCCTTCAAATCCAAGAAAATCCCTTATCGTATCGGCATTAATACTATTTACATCGCTTAATTGCCATACAACATCTGCACTTGAGTATGTCCAGAGATTAGTTCCAGTATTATTGAAACCTCTTACTGCATAAGGACCATAATTATTATGAACCGAAACGGCACCTCCGATTTGATTATTTGCTACGTCCATAAGAAATTCCCAATCGGTCTGTGAATTCTGAAATATCACATTACCATTAATGCCGTTCAGGCAGTAAACTGAGCGCCTTCCGGGTGTTGCAGGCTCGCCCGTTCCGCTTGCTGATGCAAGAACATCTTTTATTCCATCACCATTATAATCCTTGTCAACGCGAATACCATTAATTGCGCCCTGATTCGAGGATGTAGAATCACCGAATACCCAAATCATTCTACCTGTTCTGCCGGAAATTGTATAAACATTTTCATTACCAGCACCACAACCAATTACAACATCCTGAATACCGTCGCCGTCAATATCATCCCGGATTTGCATTGCCTCCTCATAAGTCACTGACCCAATATTACTGGAAGATGAGTATGTATTGAAAATCCAGAGTATATCAGAAGTAACAGAAGAATTTCCGTTAAAACAAATTGTTTGATAATTATCAGTGGCTACGAGAATATCATTATAACCGTCCGCGTTAACATCGTTAATTTGCTTTATGCTAATGGGTTTGTAATTGTTATAAACAGAGTTCGGGTTATCGGGAATTACTCCCTGCCACAGAATTGTACCTAACTGATATTGTGAAATGATAACACTCCCTGAAAGCGGTATATAAGCTGTGGGTAAATTTATTGAGTTTGAAATTATTTTTACAGAATCTTTATAATTTCCAACTTGATTCGGATTATACCAAATTCTAAACGATTGGGTTTTTTGGGTATCGATTACGACAGGAAAAGTCAAACCAACAGTATCTAACCTAAAACGATTTGAAGCCAAGGTAATAGAATTAATTACTAAAGGAGCATTTCCCCTGTTTGATATCGGAAGGGTAAAACCGCACAAAGAATTCTGCCTTCTTTCGCCATAGTTGTAACTTGTAATTGGAAAATAAGCGAATGAACCAGTATAAATTCCTCTACCTTTTAATGAAATATTTTTTATTGGAGTTGCCGGATCATTGCTTGATAAAGATAACACAGCTGAATCATTTCCAAAAACAAGAGGAGAGAATGATAAGGTATAACTTTTAGACTGCTGAGGGATTAAGGTATCGGGAACGGAATTCTGCTGTATTCCAAATCTTGGGTTGTTGAAATTTTTTCCGGTGATTATTAGATTCGATGTACCGTTATTTGTCACTAATAAATTACGTGTAGTAGTTGAACCTATTAAAGTATTTCCGAAATCGAAGTTTACCGATGAGGCAGTAATAATAGGTGTTCCACCGCCGGTCAATCCGTACTTATAAATATTTCTGTATGGATAAACATTATTACCTACTCTGTATGCGACTAACCACAAATATTGTCCGTCCCAATGTAAACCTTTTGGGTCGCAGTCATTATCAGGGTCGGGTGCAGAGAAAGAGAACAATGTATCACCAATAGCTTTTCTGAAACCATAAATACGTTCAGCATCTCCCTGAAAACTACTCGTTACATAAAGAATAGTATCACCTTTAACAGCGATACCATATACTTGCCTGCCTCTTAAAGGAATAGTATCTACGAGAGTTTTTGTAGATAAGTTCATTTTATAAGCATAAGAATAAGGATAAGAAGCATAATCAGGATAATAAGTTGAGAACCAGAGATAATTACCGTCAAGAGCAACACCGCCAATCCCTTGTGCGTAGGAACCAGTATAGATACTGTCAATTTTCGCACCGGCAAGATTTATTTTATATAATCTTGCTCCAGAAGAGCGGTAAGATTCTGCAATCCAAAACCCGCTTCCATCCCACGCCAAACCATGATTAAATGTTAAAGAAGTTGTTAGACTGTCAACTAAAACTCCCGTTTTTGTAATTTTAAATAATTTGGAAAAGGGATAAGAAGTCCCGCCGGTATAATCCGAGCCTGCCCAAAGAGTATCGTTTTTTACAGTTATACCCCAGAAATAATTATAAGGACTATAGTACGGGAAGGGATATGAATTTATTAATGTTTGTGATTGTAACAAACCTGAAAAAACAAGTAAAAAAATTAGAATCGTTTTTTTCATAATAAGGTATTAGTTACATAAATATAATTCTATTTAATTTGAAATAATCTGTAAATATTAAGAACTGTTTGGAAGGAATGGTTTAAAGGGATAAAAATAAAAATGACTCTGAGGATTACACCTGAGAGTCATTTGTGCCCGCAATCGGAATCGAACCGATACTTCTTATTAGAAAATAAAAATGACTCTGAGGATTACACCTGAGAGTCATTTGTGCCCGCAATCGGAATCGAACCGATACTCACCTTGCAGTGAACAGGATTTTAAGTCCTGCGCGTCTACCAGTTCCGCCACACGGGCTATAGGATTACAAAGTATGCAATTTTGAGATTGTTTTCAATGTACAATAGATTTGTTAAAACTGATTAAAAGTTTATGTACATTTTTGAAGTAATACCGATGAATGTAATATTTGTGGAAGTGTTCATAGCAAGAGGAGAGAAGGCATTTCTCTGGGGAAAGAAATTAGTGACTTTTATTTCGGTTTCGTTACTAAGATAATCACTGACCGAAAAGCTCATACCGACAGCAAGCTTAATACCCTGAAGCCATTTAGCGTCAGACACTCCGTATACATAAGACCTGTATCCGTGGTAATTATAACCATAGTTAATGTCTTCTCTGACCCTATCCATTGATTCAGTAGTATACTGCATACCATATCCACCCGAGATATACATGGAATAATTCTGCCTACCGAATGGATACACTTTCAAGTTTAAAAACAAAGGAACGGAGTACATGTAAGAGTTTTCCCACTTTTCCGTATAACTTCTTTGACTTGTAATAACGGTCATATAGTCTCTGTGAGGTTTACCGTTTATATGCCATATAAAAGAAGATTCAAAGTTAACAGACAAATTATCAGTAATCCTGAAATCCATACCAAGGTCAAATTCAAGGGGGCTTAAGAAACTATTATTGTAGTTGTTATTATAATAATAACCATTGTTACGATAGTAATCATCGTAATAATCAGAGTTATAGAATGACATGTAATAAGCACTCCCAAAGTCAGCACCTGCGTAAGTGCCGAGAGTAGCACCGATAGAAATTCCGAACGGCAGATCATTTCTTTGAGCAAAGAGACCCGAAGTAATAAACATCAAAAATAAAAGTGACAGAATTTTCATAGTTGTAATAATAATGCTTATACATTTCAAACACAATAAATAAAATTTTGTTCCAAAAGATTATGAAATTCGCATAAGAACCTTCATCTATTAATAACCAACATTAAGCACAGTTTTGGCTCTATATAATAGACATGAAAATATGAAACAAAGTTTAACAGCATATCAATTTATGCTTTTCACATATAAAGTAAACTCAGAGAATAAAATATTTATTCTTACGAGCAAAGCAGAATTACCGGAACATACGATGACTGATAAGGATTTGATACCTTAAGAAGAATGGAGGTTAAATAAAAAAGGCATTCTATATTACAGAATGCCTTTAAATTATAGATAAGATTTAATTACAAGATATTATAAGTTTTTGTAAATGATGATTTCATTCCGTTGAAACTAATTATTATGGTTACCCTAACTAATGTACCAGTAGGAGGTAATGTACTTGCCGGCCAATTTATGTCCATAGAATAGGAACCTGAAATCTGACCTTTAATAGTATTATACACACCCGTTAATGAAGAAGAACAAGTTGCATCGGGTTTAGCCCAGAAGAAGAATCCGCCAGTTGTATCAGCAATATTTCTCATATCTCTTGCAAGAGAATTTGTAGTATCGTTATACAAGAAAATAGAGTAAACAGGAATAGCGTTATTCAGAGCTGTACTAATCATAGTAGCTCTTGATACTGATGAAGCATTTTCACCACCGTCAGTAAAAGCAATAACAGCTTTAGTGTACGACGTTCCACTCACAGGTATCAGGTCGGTTGTTCCTTTGTAAATAGACTGATATAAAGCAGTACTTCCACCGAGACTAAAATTACTGTCAACAGCGTTAATAAGCAGAGCTTTATTGTTGGTAAAAGGTTGAGCTACGATAACCACATCGTCGAATTTAATAATTTCGGACTGGTCATTTGAGCCCATAGCGTTTATGTATGTTTTTACACCATCTTCCATACACTGAATCTGAGAAGAACCCATGCTTCCACTGTAGTCCATAGTAACGGCACCAGAGACATTTTTTCCTGAACCAGTGTTTGAAGTAACAGTAACCGCACCCGCGACAGAATCCGCAACCTTAGCAGGCCATCTCATGTATGCTGTTACATTTGAACCAGAAATACCCGAAACCGGTGCACCATTTTGGTCAACAACAATTAGAGTACCAGTTGCATTAGTACGAGTATTCTGCTGAATGGTACCGTTCGCCTGAATAGATGTAACATCACTTGGGGGAACAAGGGGATTTTCATCTTTGTTGCAGGATACATAAACTATGCTGAGAGATAAGATTATCAGCAGCACAATTGCTGAATTAGTGTACTTTTTCATGTTTAGTCCTTTCTATTATTTAGTGTTAAACTTGTAATAAATGTAATATAATTTTTTATTAAAATAAGCAGAAGAAATAATTAATACAACATAATAATTTTCTTTCTAGAATGATTATGGCACGACTATTGAATATCAAAAGCATTGAAGGTACATTTTTTCATATTATCAAAAGAAAAAGTGACTATAAATATCATTATTTCAACTTTTTGCTCTGTTTTTAACGGTAATTCCAAATTTTTTGATAGTATCGAATAACAATTCTCTCTGGATAGGTTTAGTTACATATTCATTACAGCCTGCATGGATACATCTTTCATAGTCTCCTTTTTGAGCATAGGCAGTAACAGCAATAATGGGTATATCTTTATTTGTTTCCCTGATTTTCTTAGTGACTTCTATTCCATTTAGAACAGGCATTTTTATATCCATCAAAATAAGTTGAATATCAGGATTTGCGTTAAACAATTCAAGAACCTCTCCACCGTCTTTAGCATGAATTAATTCGAAATAATTCTTCAGGATAGTCCGTAGGTAGAAGAAGTTAAAATCATCATCCTCAGCTATAAGAATAACAGGAATTGAGTTACAAATTATTTCGGATTTCTTATTATCAATTGAATTTATAGGTTCTTTATTATTACAAGGAATAGTAAAAGTAAAAGTACTGCCGATTCTTTTTTCGGAATCAACTTTAATTGAGCCTCCGAGTATTTTTATAAATCCTTTCACAATAGCAAGTCCAAGACCGCTGCCTTCATAACCTCGAGACGAGGATGAATCTTCCTGCATAAAATCATCAAAAATAATAGCAAGGACATCTTTACTTATTCCAACACCTGTATCCTTAACATACAATTCTACAAAACCCTTTTTCATTTCACCGCCAAGAATGACTTTCCCCTTTTGGGTAAACTTAAGGGCATTATCAATAAGATGCTGAAAGACCTTACTCAACAATTCTCTGTCAACATCAATATTAATACTCCTTAAATCCGGAGGGATATTAAATTCAAATTTTATTCCCTTTTTCACAAAAAGCGGCTTATTCAAGTTGTATATCTCATCGAGTAAATCAATCAGTTTAAACATTGTATTATCCACACTAACACTACCTGAGGTGATAAGCGAAATATCCATATAATCAGTAATAGTCTGAATGAGTCTTTTACTGCTGCTATCGATGATATCAAAGTAAGATTTTCGATCATCATCTGTGATATCAGGTTCAAAAAGCAAAGAAGAAAAACCAAGAATTCCATTTAACGGAGTTCGTATTTCATGGGATATATTGTTCATGAAAGCAGTTTTAAGTTTATCGCTTGCTTCAGCTCTTTCCTTCTCTTTTATAATTTCAGATTCAATATTTTTCCTATCCGTAATATCAGTAATAGTACCAATGTAGCCAATAGTTTTCCCGTCTGTGATTTCAGGTACAGTATTAGCAATGACCCAACCAACATCGCCATCCGATTTTAAAAATCTCAACTCAACAGAAGAGCCATGATTATCAAACAAACCAGATAATTTTTCTTTATCTTCGGGATGAAGTACTGAAGTCCAATTTAGATCCATTGAATCAGCAGATTTAAGTCCAGTTAATTCGGACCATTTCGGATTAACATAAGTAACGCAACCATCAACTTTAGTACGAAAAATACCGACAGGAGACGCTTGGGCAAGATTTTGAACAAACATCTGACTATCCCGTAAATCTTTTTCAATCTGAAGTCTATTAATTCTCTCTTTTTTGATTTTCAATGCGTTTACGAAAGCTGTCGGAAGGCGGTGCAGTCTTTCTTTAACAACATAATCCCAAGCACCGAGTTTGATTGAATCAGCAGCATGTTCCTCAGTCAAAGAACCGGTAGAAATTATAAAAGGAAGATTCTTATCATGTTCAATGGTCAATGCAAGAGCCTCGAAACCGTTGAATTGAGGCAGGTTAAAATCGCTTATTACAATATCGGGAATGAAATCTTTTAATGAATTTATGAAATCGTTTTTGCTGTTTACAGTTTTAAAAATCAAGTTGGCTTCGATATTATGAGATAATTCGATTTTAATGAGGTTCGAATCATTTATGTTATCTTCAAGAATAAGTACTTTGTAAGAATCTTTAGTGTCCGGCATATTAATAGGTTGAATAATTTTAATTCATTTAAAAAATAAATGGGCTAAATACCGTTTGATGAAACGTACCGAATATCAGATCTCAAAATAAAATATTAAGAAATACTGTCCTCATGACCCAATTACGTATGAATTTAAGATAAGATATTGTTTATTTAAGGAAAATAAAAGAGAAAATTTTCAGATACATGAGTTAAGAAAAAACCTTTAAATGTAAGACTTGAGATGTTTATTCTAAAAGGAATAATTCATTATTGGCAATAAGAATTATTTAATACACGACAAATAAGAATTAGAACATTTTTAATACAAGAGTTAAGAAATTGAATTTTTAAGGTATCTTAATAATACTATATTTGTATAAATCAAAATACAAAAGAGGAATAATGTCATGCCAGTAACAGTAACAGGAAAGAATCTAAAGATAGAAGACGTCTACAACGTAGCAGTAAAGAACGATAAAGTTGAACTTCATCCTGATGCCATTGAAAGAATTAAAAAGTGCAGAGCATTTCTTGAGAAGAGAATAGAAGCCAAAGAAATCATGTACGGTGTAAATACAGGAATAGGAGAACTTGTAAACGTTGTACTGAATGAGAATGAAATAAAAGAGTTTCAGAAGTATTTAATCTACAATCATGCGGCAGGTATAGGAGAACCATTTCCAATTGAGATTGTAAGAGGCGCGATGCTTGCCAGGATTAATGTACATGCAAACGGTCTTTCCGGATGTAGACCGGAGATAACACAGACATACGTTGAAATGCTGAATAAAGGAGTAACACCGGTTGTATGCACGAAAGGCAGCGTAGGAGCATGCGGAGACTTATCCCCGATGAGCCAGATCGCACTTTCTTTGATGGGAGAGGGCGAATCTTTTTATGAAGGAAAGAGAATGCCAACGATTAAAGCGTTAAAGAAAGCGGGAATACCCGTACCCGGATTACAGGCACGTGACGGTCTATCGGCAATAAACGGCAGTAATGTTATGAATGCAATGGGGTGCCTGCAGGTTTACGAAATTGAAAGACTTTTAAAGCAAGCTGAGATAGCTGCAACTATGTCGTTAGAGGCACTTATGGCAAACCTTAAACCTTACGATGCAAGATTACATCAGTTAAGAGGATTCAGGGGTGCAATAACTTCAGCTGAAAATATAAAAAAGATGATTGAGGGTTCGGATTTACTTGGCAAGGTAAAGGTAAAAGTACAGGATGCATATTCGATGCGTTCGACTCCGCAGGTGATTGGTGCTGCAAGAGACCAACTGAGATGGACTCGCGAGCAGGTAGAGATAGAACTGAACGGGATAGGCGACAATCCGATTTTCATACCGGATGATGAAGTGGTATTAACCGGCGCGAATTTTCAAGGTTCACCGATAAGCGTACCACTTGATATGCTTGGTGCATCGCTTACAATGGTATGTGTACTTTCAGAGAGAAGATTAAACAGATTGCTGCATCCGGCATTAAGTGTTGGTCTGCCGGCATTTTTGACAAAAGGTGCCGGAATGTTTTCAGGACATATGCTGAGCCAGTACACGGCTGACATGCTAATTGTTGAGCAGAGAATACTATCTATGCCTGCTTCAATACAATCGATTCCTGCTGCTGCTGATCAAGAAGATTTTGTGAGTATGGGTATGAATACAGCTTTAAAGAACAGGCAGATAATTGAAAATGCATGGGGAATACTCGGGATAGAATATATTGCGGCAGCACAAGCCATTGATTTCAGAGATTACAGTGTAGGAAAAGGAACGAAGGCAGCGCATAGGGCAGTGAGGAAAGTAGTTGAACATCTTGATATTGACAGGCCGCTTTTTAAAGACCATAACAATATGATGGTTTGTGTGAAGAGTCATGATATATTGAAAGCAGTTGAGACAGAGATTGGTGAACTGAAAACTTATTAATAGAGGATTAATATTTACATAGCTAAATCAAAAGCCCGCGGTACTCACGGGCTTTTGATTATCAGATATAAATTAAAATTTGATTAACACATCAAATATTCAATATCCTCAATTTCTTTTGGCAGCGAATCAGACAGGACTTCACAACCATTTTTTGTTACGAGCACGTCATCTTCAATACGTACACCAATTTTTCTGTACTTTGCAGGAATCTCTTTAGCATCTTCAGGGAAGTAAATACCGGGTTCAACGGTAATTATACTTCCGACAAACAATTTATCAAAATCGTTATTTCCTATCTTTTTGTTTGCGACTGCATCATGTGTATCGAGCCCTATATGATGTCCAACACCGTGGAGAGTATATTTTGTAATGTCAAAACCTTTTTTAAGTAGTCCGAGTTTTTGCATTCCTTTCTTAAGCTGTTCTACTGAATACTTTTTTAAATCAGTGAGTTTGACACCGGGTTTTATTTTCTTAATGACAGCATACTGAGCATCGAGAACAATCTGATAAATTTGCCTTTGTTCTTTTGTGAATTTACCATTTACAGGAACTGTTCTTGTGAGGTCGCCGTTGTAATAATTAAACTCTGCACCAGAGTCTATCAATACAAGTTCTCCGCTTTTCAATTTATTTCTGTTGGTGTTATAATGAAGGATACATGAATTATTACCACCTGCAACTATCGTTTCAAAAGCGACATCCTGACAACCGAGCTGCTTATAATTATACTCAAGCAGTGTCTGCACCTGATACTCATACATACCAGGTTTGATTGACTGAATAGTGTTGTAAAACCCTGCAGCAGTAACTGTTGAAGCATATCTAACCTGTTCAATTTCAAAGTCATTTTTGATATTACGCATTTTCCCGAGAAGTAAATTATAATCCAATATTTGAACATTCGAAGACAGAGTAATGAAAGAAGATATAAAACTTTTAAGCTGTTCCTTTATTTCACCACGTATGAAGCCCATATCAAAGAGACTTAAATAAATTTTATTGTACTTATCTCTTGAGATTAAATCTGCGAGAACATCACCAAGTTTTGAATTAACAAGACCTGTATTAATACCGATTTCCTTAGTAACGTTTTCAAAACCAAGTCTTTTACCAATCCACGTTTCCTTCAAAGGGTCTTTCTTTTGAACGAACAAGATTTCTTTAGTTTTCACTTTCTTCCTCGATTTCTCATCGAACAGCTCCATACCACCGGGAGCGAGAAACAAAGCTGAATTCGGTTCATTAAAACCAGTGAGGTAATAGAAGTTTTTATTCTGCTTAAATTTATAGCTGTCGTCAAAAGAACGCTGAACATTAATTGCACTCAAAACGATAACCAATGAATTTTCATCAAGGATATTATTGAGTTTTTCTCTACGGGATTTGTGAAACAATTTTTGTGCTAATTCCATAATATTTTATTTGTTTTATTCGTCAAATTTTGTTTTCTCGGTTTCAATTTCAATAGGAATTGGATAATTTTTAGTGAAACATGCAGTACAATAGTCTGTTTTATCCGTCGTTTTAGGAACAGATTCCAGCAAACTCTCAACGGATAAGTAGTTCAGAGATTCAACACCAAGTGATTTTCGAATTGATTCAATATCGCAATTAAACTGATTTGCTATCAGTTCCTCTTTTGACGGGAAATCCATACCATAATAGCATGGAGAAACAATAGGTGGCGAAGTTATTCGCAGATGAATTTCTTTTGGTTTTGCTTGTTTTATTAAATCGACAAGGAGTTTTAGAGTAGTACCTCTAACGATGGAATCATCAACGATTACAACTTTTCTGTTAGCGAGAACACCTTTAACAACATTAAATTTGGTTTTAACTTTCATCTGCCTATGATCCTGTCCGGGTTCAATGAATGTCCTACCAACGTAGTGACTTCTTATCAGACCTATTTCGTGCTTAATATTTTTAGTCTTCTTTACACATTCATTGAAGTAGCCAAGCGTTGCTGTATTGGAAGAGTCAGGAACATTAATAATAATAACCTTTTTTTCTTTATCGTCAGCGGGATTGTCTTTATCCGGAGGCGGGTTTTCTATTGCAAGAGCAGCACCAATTTTCCTTCTGACCTTATCTACTTTCTCCTCGAATATCTGACTATCGGGACGGCTGAAATAGATATATTCAAAGATGCAATGCTTATATTTTGAAACCTTTTCAATATAGAATGATTTTACATTACCAGTTTTAATGACTTCATTATCGATGACAATTATTTCACCCGGTTCGACATCTCTAATATATTCAGCGTTAAGTATATCAAGTGAGGTAGTCTCTGATGCAAATATGTAACTATCATCAAGCTTACCCATTACAAAGGGACGAACCCCATAAGGATCCCGAGCAGCAATTAATTTATCGTCAGTCAGAATAACGACAGAATAAGAACCTCTAACCTGCCTAAAAACATCTAGTAATTGATGAATAAAATCATCTTCTTTACTACGAGCAAGAAGATGAAGCATAATTTCTGTATCAGTTGATGTCTGAAAAATGGTACCATCATCCTGAAGCATTTTTCTGAGAAAATTTGCATTGGTAAGGTTACCATTGTGGGCAAGTGCAAGATTTCCGTCTTTATAATTAACTTTAAAGGGTTGAATGTTATTCCGTTTATGAGAAGAACCTGTAGTAGAATATCTATTATGACCGATAGCTGAGGTCCCTTTAAGATTATTCACCAGTGTATCTTCATCAAATATTGATAAAACCAATCCGTGACCTTTATGAACATTGAACCTGTATTTATTTTTATCGGAAATAAATTCTGAAGCAACAATTCCTGCAGATTCTTGTCCTCGATGCTGCAAGGCATGGAGTCCATAATAAGTCATAATTGCAGATTTTGGATGATTAAAGATTCCAAAGACACCACAATTTGCCCTGACGGATTTATCATCCGATAAATAGATATCTTCGGGTAGTATGAATTCTTTCAATTAAATATCAGTTTTTTAAAATTCTTATATGATTAGAAAATATCCATGCTCTTCCCTCTTTCCAGCATTCAATCCGATAACAACCTTCATTATTAACATCCCAAATACCTCCAAATCCTTTTGACTCATGAATACATTCACCGTTTCGCATAACTTTAACAATAGCTTCTCCTGGAAGCAGGAAGTTCAGAACAACACTTTTTTTACCGTTATTTAATATAATATCGTCTCCCATCTGATAATTAACGCCATCGAATTCAGCAAAGAACCTAAAACCCTTTGCATCGCCGTTATAATAATTTGCGATGAATGAGCGTCCCTTTTTAAGAGCACCAATTATGCTGTTCTTATATGTATTAAAATTGTTATTATCTCCAAAAACAATTTTTTGGTCAATCAATACATGAGTACGAATGGATTTAAACAAAACCTTATATGGAAAGACCTCAACGTTATAAAATCCCATAAGGTTCATTTTATGAGCATGAGCATCAACACTTCCGACAGCTGGAGTATTCCTTTTAAGATTCAGTTCATCCCATTTTTTTACGGCCATTTTACACGGCTCAATAACAGACCTTAAAGGATGAATAAAACGATTAATTCTGTTAACTTCATTCAAACCTTCAACCCACTCACTCATGTGATTCCAAATCTCGATACCGTCAAAATCCTCAGTATTCCATTCTGTCCATGGATATGGGGGATGTTCGGGAAAGCTGCTCCTTTTTTCAAAAGGATGAGCAATAAAACCCACTCCACCTTTATTCCGGATTTCGCTAACATATTCAGAAGCACTTAATTTACAACCAAGTTCATTATTCTCAATCACTTTATAAGTTCCAACAAGTTCATCAAGACCAAAAACAAGATAGTGATTTTTATTATATACATCATTTAATTCATAACCAACTATAAACAAAGTATTGTTGTAAAACTTTTCATAGCCATCGGTTTTTGCCTGAATAGTATTATGGTCGGTAAGAATAAGGAAATCCAGTCCTGTTTCGTTAGCAGCCTGAGCAATATGATCGGGTGAACCCGTACCGTCCGAATATGTTGAATGAATATGTAGTACTCCAGAATATTCTTGCATGCAATAGTTTTATTAATAATTTAACATTGTTTGAAAATAATTGAAATATATTTCCATTATAACTTTGCGGTATTTTTATTTTTATTATTTACTATTGTTGCAGTAATTAAAGCACCAATAGCACCGAACAAAGGGTATATAATAAGGTTAGAAATAAACGTGAATACAGCAAGAGTTGGAGAATAACCATATTTATTGAATTCGTCAGCAAGAATACTAATCTGATTGTTTGCTTCGGGAGGAAGGTCTTTAACTAAGTCACCAAAAAATTTAAGCGATTCTGAGATAGGATTAACATCCGAATACATCATCGTTATAATATTGAATCCGCTAACAAAAACAGCGGACATAATACCACTGAAGACACCAATCAAGACAGCATCTTTATAAACGATAGCAGAATCAGGCTGCTGAAATTGTTTTTTTAATGACAAGACACCAGCTACACCACCCATCATAATACCGGCACAGAAAAGCAGGTTAATGAAATTTAATAATGGAGCGATAGATAACAATGACATCACTAAAAAACTAATCAGCACAGGTTTCAAGCGATTTAAGCCATCTTGTTCATTCATATTATGAGTCAAAAAATTTTATGTATATTTCGTTAGCAAAATTTATCGTGCCCGGAATCAGATAAAACGGAAGTAAAAAACCTATTAAAGCACCAGTCACGGATCTTGAAATAAAAGTATTTTTAATTATTTCTGAAATATCTAAAATAGCATCCAGGAATACAAACAAAGAAACAATCAATAAAATCCAGATTGAGGGGAGTTTTTTATTTTCAATCCCCTTAAGAAAAGGATAGAATACAACAGAAAGCAAAAATGCAAAATAAACAGAAGAACATCTTGAGCACACCGGGAGAGGATATCCAAAAAGAAAGAAAGATCTTTCTTCAATCTGATGACAAGTTGATGAAAAGAATGAATAACCAAACAAAGAAATATCAGCCAACTTCCCGCCCAAAGACTCCAAATAAGGAATTAGAACCAAACTGCAAGTCCATAAAAGAGTAACCGAAAGGAAAACCAGGTATATTTTTAGCGAAAATTTCAATAATTTTAAAACAATTTCAAGAAAACCGAGTATAATAATAAAAAAATCAAGAAGGAATATACAATTTTAACTATTTTATAGGATAAAAGCAACTTTATATTTTGTTTATTGCATAATTTTATATAGTTTTGCATATTGCAGAGTAAACCGTTCTTTAACATTTTATAAACTTTAAACTTTACAGATATGAAAATTCAAATCACAGCCAGACATTTCAAAGCTAAGGAATCAACACAAGATTACATTAAAACTAAGGTTGAAGAATTAAACAAATACAACGAAAATATTATTTACGCAGATGTGATTTTATCATATGATAAACCACCTGCAGACATAAAATACTGTGAAATCATTTTAAAGTTGAAGGAAAAAACATTAACAACGAAAGAATCATCGGGAGACTTTGATCGAGCAATAGATGCAGCCATTGAGAAAATCGGAGCACAATTATATAAAGTAAAAGATAAAAAGAAAAGAGACAAAAAAGCTAAAAAAATATAATATTGATAGATAGCCTCAAGAACATAAAACATATTAAGAAAGACAATATCACTGTTGAGTTTTTCTTTAATCAATGTAAAGACAGATTTAAACTTAAGAAAGCAACTAAATCAGATATTGATACCAAAAGGCTAATAACGGACAAAGATTTACACAGGCCGGGATTAGCCTTAGCGGGATACGTAGAATTGTTTTCGTTTACAAGAATACAGATATTCGGCAACACCGAAAACAGGTACCTTTCAAAACTCACCAAACAGGAGAGGATTAAGGTATTTAAGAAATATTTTTCGTTTAGTGTTCCATGTATTATATTTACGCACGGAAACAAACCCACTGCAGAAATACTTAAATATGCTGACAAGAATCGTGTACCAGTTTTTGTGACTTCTCATCATTCGACAACGCTGGTATCGCTGTTAAGTGATTTTCTGGATGATCAATTTTCAGTTCAGGCAGCTATACATTCTTCATTTGTTGATGTGTATGGCGTTGGATTATTATTTTGCGGATGGTCGGGAATCGGAAAGAGTGAAATTGCATTAGATTTAGTAGAGAGAGGACACAGGCTTGTAGCAGACGATATAACGATAGTATCCAAAAAATACGAAAATGTTCTGATGGGTTCGGGGACATCACTTGTAAAACATTTTATGGAGATAAGGGGACTGGGGATAATTGATATAAAGAGAATTTTCGGCATAAGAGCAATAAGATACCAAAAGAGAGTTGAGGTAATTGTTGAGCTTGAGCACTGGGACAGCGAAAAGGCTTATGACAGGACAGGTCTTGATTCCAAGATGATAAACGTACTGGGAGTTGATGTTGAGAAAATAAATCTACCCATTTTTCCGGGTAAGAATATTACTGTCATTGCAGAAGTTATAGCACTTAACTATCTTTGCAAGCATTACGGCTATGATGCCGCGAAGGTATTTGAAAAACAATTAGCCCAAAAGATAGAGAGCAATTCCAGAAACGGAAGGAACAAAGACAGCTTACGTTACGGAAGAAGCACTGAATATTTTGAACATGATTTTGAATAAGAAAATTTTAAAAATACTAAATTAACTTGGAGGTTATTTAATGGTCTGGACATTGGAGTTAGCATCATATCTCGACGATGCTCCATGGCCTGCAAACAAAGCAGAGCTTATAGATTACGCAACCAGAACAGGTGCGCCAAAAGAAGTTGTTGATAATTTAATAGATCTTGAGGATACTGAAGAACCGTATGAGAGCATAGAGGAAATCTGGCTCGATTATCCTACTGATGAGGATTTCTTTTATGACGAAGAAAATAAAGACTTCTAATCAATTTAGAAACAATTATTAAAGGTTAATGATTTTGAGTCTGTGAATTAAACTTCACAGGCTCATTTATTAAATAACAAGGATGTTTGTTGGACAGATTTTTACTATACTTAATAATATTTCTTTTTATTGCTAAATTTTCATATCCTCAAGATGAAGATGATGACTCATCGAATAAATTAAAACTCGATGAAGTTAATATTGAATTCAAAGATTCTGACATCTTCAGCAGAAGTGAAATATACAACATCATAAAAACAGGCAGTTCTGATTATTACAATGCTGAAGAATTTTCACTTGATGTACAAAGAATCGAGAAATTTTATTTTGATAACGGATTCATAGATGCATTCATCGACACTTCAACTAACATCAAAATCGAGAAGAACGAGATTTCGGTAAGTTTTAAAATAACAGCAAATTCCCCTTATCTTATATACAAGGTAAACTACACCGGGTTTGAGAATTTACCTGAAGATTTGCGTGCGAATCTATTTAAATCAGATGATATTGAAATTTATACAGGAGACAGGTACACTAAATCCGCTGTTTTGGCAGAAGCGGGACGAGTATTGAGGTTCCTTCAGAATAACGGATATTCATTTGCAAGCATGGAACCACCGGAGATTATGAAATATGAATCGAACAAACCGGAACTGGATTACAAACTCTCAATAAATTTAAAATATGAGACGGGATCAAGTTACAGATTTGGAAGAACCGTTATTGATATTGATAACAAGAAATACAATATTGATCTGGATGATATTATGTATGAGCTTGAATACAAAGAGAATGATATATATAGCAAAGAGGTACTAGTACAAAGTGAAAACAGATTAAACAGAATAGCAATACTTGAGAATGCAAGAATTGTCCTGTCTGATATTGATACTGTTAACAATAATATTAACTTTAAAATCGTCGGGTCAGTAAGAAATAAGTATGAAATACAGCCTGAGATATTAGCATATTATATTAGTAATTCGATGTTCGGTGGGATAGGGTTAACTTTTTCGGATAAGTATTTCTTAAAAGATCCGAGAACTTTTTCGATAAAAGCAAGAGCACTTGCAAACTCATTAGAAAACTACAGACTTGAATTAATCCTTGAATTATTTCAGCCGCATATATTTAACAATAATAAAATTACAGGCAGCAACAATCTAAGCACTGCGATTTTTTCAATTGACGATTTCAGAATTGAGGAAATAAAGAATAAGGCATCAATTAATTACGAACTGCCAAGACATACATATCTGAACAATCTTACATTAGACTGGAATCTTAAAAACCAGAGGGTAACTTTCAAATATCCATTGTTAGGATATAACGAAGATGATTCATCATTTTCAACAATTCCAACCGGAGCATTTGTAAACATATTCAGCTCAATTTTAGGACTTACACTTGTCCATTCCAGGATTGACAATTTCCAGTTTCCAACCGGTGGGATATATCAATCATTTCTGGTAGAAGAAAGCGGATTACTTGGCACAGCTATAAGTAAACTTTTTGACATCTCGACAGTTAATTACGTTAAACTGTCATTCATCAATAAATATTATATTCCGATAACGAGCAGGCCCGATAAATCGACAATTGCAACGAAATTCCTAATCGGAAATATATTTGAGTACGGAGATAATTCGCTAAAATTAAGTACGAGTGATGAGGATTATACGCTTGATGTTGTTCCGATTGACTCAAGATTCATTGCAGGAGGAAGTACGAGTGTAAGGGGATGGAATGCAAGAAAACTTGGAACGTTTGACGGTAGGGAAAACGGAGGTAATTTTATAGTTGAGGGAACTATAGAGCACCGGACAAGACCGTTTTATGATATGAAGGGTATAATAAAAGATTTCGGATTTGTATCATTCATCGATATAGGAAACCTTTGGTACAACATAAATGACTTTAGGCCTAATGATCTTGCGGTGGCAATCGGAGTAGGATTAAGATACTACACGATAGTGGGACCGGTAAGACTGGATTTCGGATTTAAGTTTTATGACTACGAGCCAGCACCTGGTACGAATACCTGGTTGTGGCAGAATAATATCACACAGATATTTCAAGACAAGTTTGCACTTCAATTTGGTATAGGAAACACTTTTTAGATTATGTGGAAGAACATCAAGGGTCAGAAGCATGTTATTAATATTCTTAAAAACGTTTACAAAAGCGGAAGGGTACCGCATTCATTCATATTTTACGGAATAGAAGGGACCGGGAAAGATGCCGTTGCGATAGAATTTGCAAAACTGTTAAACTGCGATAATCCAAATGAAGAATTAGGTTCATGCGATGAATGCAACAGTTGCAAAACAACGATGAGGTTAAACTCCACTTTGTTTAAATTCATTACGGCACTTCCCACGACTAAGAAAGAGGATAGTGAGGGAGAAGGTATTTTAACAGACTCTGACCTTGACACATTAAATACAGAGTTAAAGTTAAAATCAACAGATCCTTATCACCGAATAGACATACCTAAAGCAACCACTATAAAGATTGAAAGTATAAGACAAATTAAGAAGGAGATATACCTTACCGGAGAAAGAGGAAAGAAGAAAATTTATTTAATCTCGAATGCAGATCTAATGAGACGTGAATCAGCAAATTCATTCCTGAAAGTACTTGAAGAACCTCCCGGTGATTCGGTTTTAATACTGACAACATCGAAGCTGAATTCATTACTGCCAACTATTGTCGGGAGATGCCAAAAACTTAAGTTTAGTCCTATAAGCAATTACGACCTAAAGGAATACATTAAGGAAAACCATCCAGAAACAATAGAGGAAGAAATAAGGCTAATTATTAATCTTGCAAACGGAAGTCTGCAAAATTTGAAAAACATAATAAACTGTAATTTTCTTTCTTTAAGAAATACAGGGATAAATCATATAAGATATATTGTTGGAAACAAATATCTGGAAATAACGAATATAATTTCTTCATTAATAAAGGAGAGGGACAGGAACCTTGTAAAGCAATATCTTTATTTAATGCAGTTATGGTTCAGAGACATAATAATAAAGAAATCCCAGAACGAAAACAGGCTGATAAACCGGGACATAGAAGAAAATGTAACAAATTTTGTTACAAGACTTAGATGCAACGAATATGAGATAATAAACACTTTAGAAATGTTTATCAGTGATATTGACAAGAATGTGAATCTTGAACTGCTGCTTTATAACCTGACTTACAGACTTAAACCAATGATAAAAACTGTCTAAAGATTATTTTTACGGTAAATCTTCCTTTTATATATTAATACTACTATTATTATTCCGGAAATCCATAATACATAGTAAATAACAGACAGCGGATAATTAATTTTTGCTGTATAGGTTTTACTGTACAATGAATCATATCTGTAAACAGGATTTAAATAGTAAATTGCATTGCTACTGAATTCTGTTTCAACGCGAATATAAGAGTCATCGTTCTTAAACGTATAAGCAGCTTCATAAGTGTTAGGGACTATCGATTTCATCACACCATCCTGGCCAATAAATTTAATTTTTGCAGCAACAGAATCGAAGGCTAAACTGATAGAATCTCCTGTAACATCGAACCTGATTAAATTCGGTAATCTGGTAATGTTATAATTTTTTAATTCAAAAGAATTAAATCCAGATTTAATCAGGTTTACAGACACAGCACTTCCCTGCCGAACCGCAGAAATCAAATCATCGTAAGATTTTGATTTTGAGTTGATAATTGTTAGACCTTTACCTATTTCATCCTGGTCGTTGATATTATGAGAATCATCATTTGCAATAAGTTTGATGCTCTTGCCAGAGGAAAGAGCTTTATCAACGTATTCAACTGAAGTTCTGCTGTATCGACAAATTTCAATACAATCATAATTATCAAGATAAGCAACATCATTAAGAGAAACGGCATTCCGCATCCATGGATGAACTATAGATATCAGATTATTCTCTGTTTTAAGAAGATTAATCAGAAACTGCTTATTATTCAATGTTGGATAATAAACGAAATCAATTAAACTTATATCATCGGCGCCTACAACGAGATAGTGATTTTTCCAAATACCAAAACCGTGTTCATACACCGGAAAGAGTTTATCTTTGTGAGAATCAGTTACGTTAAGGTTCATGTAATTTGAGATTCCTATTATATCGTAATCCATATCACTGTATACTTTATGTATCGCTTCAGGAGTTGACGATCTACCGTCAGCCAAGTTCCCCCAGACGTCAGAATGTGAATGCAGGTTTGCTTTATACCAATTATTGTTTTGAATATCTTTGTAAGGATTGTATAGACTGCTGCCTTTAAACGGAGATGGATCATCAAATTCATAAGCGGGAGAAATAATGTAAGGTATCAATGATATTAATACTATAATGATGACCGCCCAAAGGAATATTTTTAAGAATAACTTCATTCAATGTATGTTTGTATGTACAAATAAAAAATCGGGAGGAGTGATTTAATAAATTTAGTATACATTATGGCTTTTTAGACAAACCTTTCATTCTGAATACAAAATAATTCATCACATTTAAATCACTTCGCATAATCCTTATTGTATCAGCAGTTTCAAATTTCGTAAAATATTCTGAGTAGAACTTTGAGGGCAGGTTATAATCCCTGCTGGAACAAATATAGTAAGCATCACTGCCAATTACGGGAGGGATTCTTTTCCTGTTAATCCAGAAATAATTTCTTATGTTTTCAAGTCCACCTATTGCGTATGAAAATACTTTTGTGGAATTACCAATATAGTAGTCATAGTTAGCTGCAGGGAACCATCTCCATGTTATAATAAAAGGATTAGGAGTTATGCTTTTATTAGCTAAGTCTCTTTGATAAATTTTACTGAATTCCTCTGAGAGCTGATGCCATCCGAACAAATCCAAGGAGGCATCATTTTCCCCGAGGTTAACGGGAGTTCTATCTTTAACGTCGTTATAGAGAACACCTGTTTTGATCTGAATAAATCCGAGGAGAATCACTATGGTGATAAGAAAAACAGACAATTTAGCGCTGACATGAACTTTGTTTTTAGAGATACTGCTAAGAAAAGCTGCTGCAATAATAATTAATCCGTAGTATCCAGGTGCAGACCAATGAGGAAGGGTTCTGCGGGTCAAAGACGAGAGCAGGAATACAAATATAATAGGTAGACTCCATAGTAAAAGAAGAACGGCGTAATCTTTTTGAATTGCAAATTTCTTTTTGAATAGAGCTATCAAAGACAATATGATAACAACAAAGTTAATTGGATTATTATAAAATATTTGACCAGCCAGTTCAGTTCCAAGAAAATCAAAACGAAGTTTGGATTCTGAAAGGCTTACTCTTTCTCCCTGAAAAGTGAAGCTTATAAAATCATTTTGAAAATTCCAGATAATGACAGGCAGAAACAATAAAACCGACAACAGGATAGAGATATACAATTCTTTTGTCTTTAGCCATGAACGGTTTACGAAGAGTATATATGCAATGATTCCTATCCAAAGAATAGTAGCGGTATATTTAGAAATCATACCGAGACCAATTAAAACACCGAGCAGAAGAAATAATTTTCGATTTCTATTGTCAGGGCTTTTCTGAGGAACAACGACTAATGCAAAATAAAATGTCAGAAGCCAAAAAAGAGATAAGGGAGTATCGGGCAGAATAAACAAACCAAGTATGACAGAACAATACACAGAACCTGTATAAAGGATTGCTGCGGTTAGACCTGTGTTGAAATCGAACAAACGCTTACCTATGAGAAAAAATATATAAGTATTTACCGTACCAATGACAAGAGATGCTGAACGGATAAAAAATTCACTTTGAAACGTAAGGTTTAAGGTGAACAACTGAATGATGTAGCCAACCATGGGGGGATGGTCGAAATGGCTCAGTGAGGGATACATTGCATAAGCCCAGTAATTTACCTCATCATTGCTCAAGTCAATATTAGCGGCAACAATACTTCTCACGAGAAAAGATGCTGTTAGAAGTAAAAATAACTTATTTCTATCTGAGTTATGGGTCAAATTTTTGAATAACAGTAAAATATATAGTTAAACCAATAAAAGAAATAGAAAATAAGATTAAAATACGAGTAAATAAGCCTAAATCGATGACAATCAGATGATTTATGCTATAATAGTTCGGAATCTGTAATTACGCCATATTTTACCTAATGAACACCCTTCCTGACCCATAAAGCATCGAATTTGAACCGAAAATGAACTGGATGTGAAAGGATTTTGAATCGGAAAATTGAATAAAGGTTTGTTATTACATAGTGTTATTAAGATATTGTTTTTATTAAGTTGAAAGGAGGATTTACATTTAAGTAATAAAACCAATAGCAAAAACAACAATTAAGACTACCAAAAGTATTAAGGGGATTAAAGTCAAAATCACTTCTTACTATGAAAATTTTTTAAAAACAGCTTGTAAAACAAGCCCAAATGGAGATTTTAATAAATTCATTGACTTGTTATTCTTTCATAAAATAGGTAAAATTGAAGTTTATTCAAAATTTAATTGCTAAAATGAAAAGTCAAAAACCATTACTTTTATTGCTCATAGTAACTATTATTTCGTCTGTTTTCTTAGCGACAGGATGTAATAATAAGAAAAACAAATCTGTAGTAGCCGAAATAGGCAGCGAAAAGATTTTAATGTACCAGTTTGAGGACCAATTTCTGAAGTCAATAGGTAACAATCTTGATTCTGCAAAAAAGACAACTCTGGAACAAAGAAAAGAGTTTTTAGATTTAATGATAAAATTAAAGCTTAAAGTACTTGATGCAACGGAAAAAGGTTATTTAAACAGCGCAGAAATAAAAGCAGACCTTGATTCATACAAGAAGAATTATTTATCAGCTTTTTTAATTGATAAAAAAGTAACAGATCCGTACATAAAAGATCTTTATGAGAGAAAGAAGTTTGAAATCAGAGCATCACATATACTAATTAATTTACCTCAGACGGCGACTCCAGAGGATTCAGTTAAAGCATTTGAGAAAGCAAAAGCGGTTATCGAAAAATTAAAGAGTGGTACGGCGTTTTCAGAAGTAGCGAAAGAATTTTCAGAAGACCCGTCAGCGAAAAGCAACGGTGGTGATTTATATTATTTCACGGGCGGTATGACAGTACCAGAATTTGAAGAAGCTGTGTATAAACTGAGTCCCGGTGAATATACAAAGGAACCAATCAGAACGATGTTTGGACTTCACATAGTGCAAGTAACAGACAAGAAAAAAAGAAATGACGGAATTAAAGCATCACATATATTAATACAGGATGAAAGAGATAGTTCCGGTGCAATTTTAGATTCTTCTGCATCATTAAAGAAGATAAACGAGGTGTATGCAAGAATTAAAGGTGGTGAAGATTTCGGTAAAGTGGCGTCGGAAGTTTCACAAGATCCCGGTTCAGCAGCAAAAGGCGGTGACCTTGGATTTTTTGACAGAAGGAGAATGGTTCAACCATTTGACAGTGCTGCATTTTTGCTAAAAGTGGGAGAGGTATCATCACCTGTAAGAACACCATACGGATGGCATATAATCAAAGTAACTGAAATAAAAGAGTATCCTGAATTCGATAAAGCAAAGGAAAATCTTAAGAACGAGTTTAAGAGAAGCATGCAGTATAAGATGGAATATGACAAATACGTCTCTAAAGCTCTAAAAGATTACAATCTTGAATTGGACAAGGGCGGAATAGCGATGTTATACAGGATGGTTGATTCAAGTAAAGTAATTTCCATGCTGAATCTTGACAGTATTTTCGCAGCAACTGATAAAAATACCAAACTCGCAAATTACAACGGTGGTTCTGTAACACTTCAGGATTTTCTTCAGTATTTACAGGTAAACAGAGAATACTCATCATCAAACCTTGGAATTGCAACATTAACGAAGATAATAAATGAAATCTCTGCAAGTCCGATATTATTCATAGTTGCACAAAAAGAAAATATTGAAAAAGACGATGATTATCTCGAACTGATGAACGAATATACGGCTGGACTTCTAAGAGAAAAGGTTGACCTTGAAGAAATATCGAGCAAGATAAAGATAACGGATGAAGACATCAGTGCATATTACAATACGAATATTGCGGCATACACGATAAAAGACGGTGAAACTGAAAAGACAAGAACGCTTGATGAAGTTAAAGCTGAAATAACGAACACATTAAGACAAGAAAAATTTGCACAGACCGAGAAGGCTTATGTAGATGCACTTAAACAGAAATATCCAGTTAAGGTTTACGAAGAAGAATTAAAAAAAGCTTTTAAAGAATAAAAAGTTTGATAATAAAAATATTTAAAATAATATTACTGCCACTTTTCTTTCTGGCAGCATTTAACATTTATGCACAGAAAGAAGGTGACAGGATTATAGCTGTTGTAGGAAACGATATAATACTTGAATCCGACCTTCAGTATCAGATGCAAATGTATGCAAGACAGAACAATCTTACCTCAATGAGTCCGGTAATTGCACAACAGATATTCCAGCAGATGATAACCGACAAGATAATACTTGCGAAAGCAGAGCAGGATAGCATTGAGGTTAAGGATGAAGAAGTAAACAGAGAACTTGAATACAGATTGAAATCACTTATACAGCAAGTTGGCTCAGAAGAGAGGATACAGGAAATATACGGAATGCCGCTGGTGAAGATAAGACTTACGCTCAAAGAAGATCTCATCAAAAAAATGATGAGCGACAAATTAAAGAGGAAGAAATTCACGAGCCAGACAAAGGTAACGGATAAAGAGGTGAGAGACTTCTACAACAATTATAAAGACTCTTTACCACCTGCACCGGAAGAATTTGAGCTGTATCATATATTTAAATCCAGAAAGCTTACCGAGCAAGAAAAACAATTTTCAAAAGAAACAGCATTAAAAATACTTGACAGCATTAAAGCGGGTATTGACTTTTCAGAACTTGCAATAAGAAATTCTGATGATAAGGGTTCGGCTGTAAACGGCGGCGATCTCGGTTTTGCAAAGAAAGGTATATTTGTAAAAGAATTTGAAGAGGCACTGTACAGTCTTGATTTAAACGAAGTTTCGGATGTTGTTGAAACTGAGTTTGGATATCACATAATAAAGCTGACAGAGAAAAAAGGAGACCAGTTAAGGGCGCAACATATACTTGTATCATTTAAGAAACTCGAATCCTCAGATTTTGAAACTATTGCACTGTTGAACAACATAAAGGACAGCATTAATGCAGGCAGATTTACGTTTGAAGAGGGTGCAAAAAGATATTCAGAAGATAAGGAAACGAGTCAAACCGGCGGATACATTGGGTTTGTACCCGCTGAAAAACTCGACAGCAACTATGTAGAAGAAATCAGATTGCTTAACACGAATGATATAAGCAAACCACTTAAAGTAGGAGATGACATAAATTACGGGTATGAACTGCTAAAAGTAACAGGTAAGAATGAACCTCATAAGCTAACGCTTGAAACTGATTTTGACAGGATAAAGAAATATGCAACAGTTTTTAAAGATAATAAACATTATGAAGACTGGATTGAAGAACTTAAAAAGTCTATTTATGTTGACATAAAGTTTTAGACGATGAATATTTTCTCGGGAAGTATATTAGAATATTTATCGTTCATACTTTTTGCGGCGATATCGATTGGTTTAAGTCTTTTCTTATATAATAAAAACGAACTTCCTAAGTTTACAAAAGCGATACTGATAACATTAAGAGCAATATCGCTTTTTTTAATACTCTCATTGCTTCTAAATCCATTCATCGAACATTTTAAAAATGTATCTGAAGAAGCCAAGAATATTATACTGATTGATAAAAGTTTCAGTTCCGAAATCGTGAGCAATGATACTGCTATTTTGAATTCTGTGCTTGATATTACCAAAGGAGGCGAGGATTTTAAGCTTTACACTTTCGGAAGCAGGATAATACAGGAAGAAAAGGAATTAACAAAAGATTCAAATGTCTACAACAGATATTCAACAAATCTTGCTTCTTCGTTTGACGATATAAAAGACCTTAATTTCGAGAAGATAAACTCGATAAGTATTGTGTCAGACGGATTAGTTAACGAAGGGAATAATTTGTTAATAGCTGCGCGGAATTTAAAAGCACCTATTCATTACAAGCTTATAGGAGATACCTCACAAAGGAAGGATTTGGTGCTTAATCGTGTAATGTACAACAAGAGACAGTTTATCATCAGCACGGCAAAAGTATTTGCGGAAATTAAATCTTTCAACACTGATAAAGAAGTCAAGATTAATCTTTTCGAGAATGATATTAAAATCAGAACAAATTCAATTTTAGTCAGCAGTTCAAAGTATGACTATGAGACTGTGTTTGATGTAATATCGCCGATTGCAGGTATAAAGAAATACAGAATGGAGATTGAACCTGAAACCGGAGAATTAACTGAAATAAACAACAGTGAAATTTTTTACATTAATTATTCGGATAACAAGGTAAGTATGCTTGTTTTAGCAGGAGCACCGAGTTATGATCTATCTTCATTAAAGCAGACACTTAACAGGTCAGAAAACATAAAGTATGATACTCGTGTACAAAAGAATGCATCTGAGTATTACGAGGGAGTGTTACCAAAGTTCAGCGATTATGATATAATCACTTTGATCGGTTTTCCCAATAATTTTACAAGCAAAGAATCATCAGATTTAGTTGTTAGCAGAATTATGAAATCAAGAAACGCTGTATTCTTTTTTAATTCATCTGATTTATCTTTTGATAAAATAAGCGAATTAAAGGACATACTTCCTTTTGCAATCAATGAAACAGGAAAAAGGGAAATAAAAAGCAACGTATTTTTCACGCCGAATAAACTATACGATGATACCGAAAGTTTGAGAAGGCTGAAAGCACTTCCACCGGCATTTTTCTATCAGGGAGTATTTACTGGAAGACCCAATTCGACACTCTTGGGACTTCAGAACAGCGAACCGGCAATAGTAGTTGACAACTCATCAGAAATAAAGACTGCTGCATTTTTAGGATACGGTTTTTATGAATGGAATTTAAAACCGGGAGGAAGCCATGAATATATGCAGAATGTGATTTCAGGGTTCATAACTCTTTGTACGGACGAGAATTCAAAAGACAAATTTACGGTGAAAACGAACAAGGACTGCTACGCGATAAGCGAGCCTGTTTACTTCACGTCAGTAATTAAAGAAATTGATGCAGCAAATAAATATAATGTTAAATTAAATATAAGTAATCGGAGTAAATATTTTAAGCTTGAACTTTCTCAAACCGGAGAGAATATATTTCAAGGTGACATGAAGTATTTTGAAAAGGGTGACTACACAGTTGAAGCAGACCTGTATGAAAATGATGGTATAAAATACAGCACTACAACAAAATTTTCTGTAGATGAACCGTTTAAAGAATACAAGGAGACAAGAGCAACGGATAAAATATTGAAGGAAATTGCAAATATGACCGGAGGTGTTAATCTTTCGGGAAAGAATGAGGCTGGGACCGAGAGTCTTTTCATTTCAAAGGATGGAAACACAGAAACGTTTCCATACAAATCTCTATTTAGAAATTCGATTTGGTATTTAATATTTATTTTAATATTATTATCTATAGAATGGTTTATAAGGAAAAGAAATAATTTAGCATAGGAATAATTAAATGTATTTAAAACGATTACTAATATTATTCATAATCACGGTTACCACAGTATCGTTAACGGCACAGGATTTTTGGCTGAGCGCATACAGTCCGACAAATATCAATTTAAAGAAAGCATCCTTTATTGACAGTGTTACAGGATGGGTTTGCGGTGATTCGGGTTTAATAATGAAGACATCGAACGGCGGGCAGAACTGGACAACACAGAATACAAGAACAAAGACATTTATTCATGATGTATTCTTTTTAAACAGCAGGCTTGGATGGGCACTTGGATGGAATATATTTAATCCACAGCCCCCGTACGGCTCATACATTTTGAAAACAACCAACGGCGGCGTTGACTGGGACACATCATTCTTTCCGATAGAAAATGTGTTTTTAAAGAAGGTTTATTTTCAGGATTCACTATACGGATTTCTGGGAGGCAATTTCAAGAACATATTAAGAACTACTGACGGCGGACAAACCTGGCTCGATGTTGAAATCGATTCTCTCGTCGTAATGAATTTTCCAGTCCTGAATTTTTCATTTTATTCCAAAGACTATGGATATGCCGTTGGAGGGGTGATGGATATTGCAGGAGTAATCTGGAGGACATCAAACCGAGGACAACGATGGACACCTTATATTGTATCGCCCGAACCGAATATAGACATGATGTTTTTTGATTCACTAAATGCACTCGGTTTCGGGGGTGATTTTGAATACGGTGCTAGTGTAATTAAAACTACTAATGCAGGTGAAAACTGGGTTTATGAATCACTTGAATTATTCGGACTGCCGACTGTTATGTCATTCAGAACCTTAACAGACGGCTGGGGTTCGCTTGGATATACACAGACTTTTGTATTTACACAGGACGGCGGTAGATCTTTTACTCAGATAAATACTCCAGACTCTGCGGTTATTAATGACATTGTATTTCCCGGAACGAAGCACGGATACGCTTTTGGAGAATACGGCAAGATGCTACGTTTTAATGCTACTACCGTAGGAGTTGGTAATGAAGCAAAGCTGAAACCTAAAAGTTTTGAATTGAAGCAAAATTTTCCGAATCCTTTTAATCCGTATACTACGATATCCTATGAAATTAATAACAGCAGTTATGTAGTATTAAAAGTTTTCGATATTTCAGGAAAAGAAATACGAACATTGCAGAATGGACAGCAAAACCAAGGGAAATATAACATAAAATTTAACAGCAGCAATCTTCCTTCCGGTGTTTATTTCTACAGAATTACTATAAGGGATTTGACAGGAAAGAGCAATGAATTTGTATCTCAGACTAAGAAAATGCTGATAGTCAAATAGTATTAAATGATAAACTAAAAATAGATTCGGTTTCAGACTCCAACCGAAGTAGATACTTCGGCTGGAGATGAGAAAGCAATTATTTTGTTATGAGCATTTTACGGCTGATTAATACATCATCAGCAATAAGTTTATAGAAATATATACCGCTTGACAAAACCGTTCCGAAATTGTTTATGTTAAAATTAATTTCATAGGTACCCGCTATGTGCATACCATCTGCAAGAGTTGTCAATTCTTTTCCTTGAATATTATACAGCTTAATTAATACATTAGAATTTTTTGGAATACTATATTTAATTTTTGTTTGAGGATTAAAAGGATTCGGATAGTTCTGAGAAAGATCATAACCATTTGGAATTTCAGAACTGATTTGATTTACTCCAATAGTTGATAAGTCAATATTAGCACACCAGATTTGATAAGTACTTTCACCCGGATATTTAGCCATCCAGACGGGAAAAAGTTTACCTGCTGAAGCAACAATACCGATGTTATCACCCTGATTACCCACTCCCCCGCCGAAGACAGGTCCGGGGTAATATTTTTGTTCAGTCACAAGATAATCTTTCCATGTATTACCTCCATCCTGTGAACGAGATATATAAACCTGAAGAGAATCTCCAGTAGGAGTATTTCTTGTATCGTAGTACACAACGTTTAAACCGCCATCATCATCAATCGTTAAAGCCGGAAACAGTTGTACTTTGCCGTTGTTGATAGGATCCTGATTGACTCTGATACCGGCAGACCAGGTAGCCCCTCCATCGGACGAACACCTCATAACAACATCTGCATCGGAACCTGCAGGAGCAAAATTTTTTTCACAAGTAATATTAAAAAGCCAGCCGTTACGAGGTCCGCTTGATCTATCAATATCAAGTGACGGATAACTATTTACTCTAATTCCCCATGGCGAAAGCGAAGATGTATTAATACCATTACATTCATAAATACTCTCATTAACTGACCAGCTATCTCCGCCATTTGTTGAGACAGCAAATCCAATATTCTTTTCATTAAATGGGCTAACATTCTGTCTGCCTGCCCATGTAATGTATACTTGTCCCTGCGGTCCAACAACAATAGATGGTCCAAAAGCATTTCTTCCGGGGTAAGATTGATTTACTCTAACGAATGGACTATTCCAAGTAGCGCCGTTATTTGTAGTGTAATTTGATGCTATATAAACTGGTGATAAAAGAATTGCAGACGACACGTAAGTTCTTCCATAGTAAGGACTCGAGGGATAGTCGTCGGTTGTTATATCACTTTTATCCTGGTTATCGTTCGGTGAAAAACAAGCGTATGGAGCTGACCAGTTAGCCCCTAAATTTGTCGATGAATTGGAATAAATTCTGTTTGTTTGTCCAGTAAATGTCTGCCAGTGCATAAGAATAAAAACACCATCTTTATCAATCACAGGACCCGGGTCGCCGTTGTGAAATTGAGAAAAGCCATCGTTTACAATATCACTTCCGAACCAAGAAACACCGGCATTAGTTGAAACGTAAACACCTTCATTTCTGATAGAAGCATTAGAATTAATAGTAAAAGAACTTGCGAGAAGAATTTGAGGATTAGAAGGATGTCTTACGATTAAGGGCTCTATCTGATTGAAATTAGAAGGAAATAATTTATAAATATTGAACTGTCCAAAAACAGAACCGGAAAATATAAAAATGATAGATAAAGCTGTCAGAATATTTTTATTGTTCAGCATGTGTGATTATCCTTTACGATATAAAACAAGGGAACCATATTAAGATTCCCTTGTGTATGTTTAATTTTAATTAAAAATGTAACCTAGTTTTACTCCACCGAAGAAATTCCTTAGAGGACCCGGTTCGTAAAATTTACCGCTCATATCATTTATGTTGATAAAGGAAACATATTTCTTGTCAGTAATATTATCGACACCCGCATAAGCAGTAATGTTAAAGTTATTGTAATTAAAGGACAGACCAAGCTGTCCTCCTAACAATAGATAATCCGTAGTCTTGAGGCTGTCAACATTCTTATCATTAACGAACATAGAGCCTGTATATCTCAAATTACCTTTTATAAATGCATTGATATATTTATTAAACGAATGTGAATACCCGAGTTCTGTACTGAATAGTTGTTCCGGTACTGAAGGTACTACGTTGTTAGAATAGTTTTCAGTATATTGCGAAAAAACAGGGGCCGTTTTAATTATCAAAGCTTCGTAATCAATGTATTCGAATTTTGAAAAAGTATAGGCGGCTTTAAGAGTAAGACCTTTAACGATTTCCGTGTTAAAACCAGCCTCCACGCCTATTCTCCTTGTTTTTCCTGCATTTCTGTAAAAATAATCTTCATCAATAACAAAAGGAATAATTTCTTTTTCGATTAATGAATGAAAGAAAGTGACCTCAGCAAAAGTATTTGTGAAATACTTCCCTTCAATACCTTTAGAACTTCCTTTTATACCAATTTCAAAGTTCACAGAATTTTGCGGTTCAATATCAGGGTTTAGAGTTGTAAAGCCCTGGTTGGATGAAGTCGGATAGTTAGACATTTCATTGTTAGCAGGGGTATCAAATCCTAAACCGAATGACGTATAAGCAGCAATCTTTGAAGTAATTTTGTAATTCAAAGCGATTTTGGGTGTAAATCTGGCAAAAACCCTTGATGTATCGGTGTTTCCCTGCTGCCAGTCTTCAGATGTATAACTTACTCTATCATACCGCCCAGTGAACATAAAATCAAGTCTGTAGGGTATAATTGAAAACTGGTCGAGGAAGTAGATACCCATATTCCCGAGTTTTTCATTTCCGACAGCCGTGACAATATCACCTTTGTTACCATTAACATTATTAAAGTAATTCATCGGCCCCCCCTGCCAGAAGAAGTCAATACCAACTGTAAACTCATTATTTCTGTCACCTATCTTAGAGTAATTAATGTACTTTGCAGTAGCACCGAGTCCGTTCCTGTTAAAGATTCTAAAACGTCTGTCAGTTCTTGTAAGTTCTTTTATTGTACCATAGCCTGTAAATTCTAAGACATTACTTTCATTTTTACCAAACTTAGTATTGAAAGTAACACCAAGTCTACCTTTTCTTGTGTATCTCATGAGATTGTAAGCTAAAGCAACAGTATCCGCTTGAAAAGGATTTGTGTTATAATCCTGAAGAGTCAAAGAACCCGGTAGTTTGATCAACCCATTTACATAGTAGCCGAAGATTTTTAATGTAGTACGAGGACTAATTTCTGCAATGTAAGTTGAGTTAATGCGAGTCTGGTATTCATTACTGTGCTCTCTGTAACCGTCATAATTTTCGTAACTTGAAGTAAGCATGAACCTTGAATTACCTGTATTTATGCCTACTTTCAATGCATTCTTTCTTAAACCGAAATCACCAAAATCATTATCCATAACGACAAAGCTTTTTGTGAAATTAACATCGGAAAGGAAGTTTATTACACCTCCGGGAGCGTTAGTGTACAGCGAAGAGGAGTTTCCTTTAACAACTTCAATATTTCCGATTGAAGTAAAATCAATAGCTTCAATTCTTGTCTGACCGTCGGGTTCAGATTCGGGAATTCCGTCAAGCAGGATTCTTACACCTCTGATGCCTGAGTTTGAGCGGCTGCCGAAACCACGGATAGAGATTCTTACGTCATGATTTCCGTACCTTGACTGAAAGAAAACACCAGGCACAAGGTTGAGAACTTCATTAACACCCTGTTTTCTGGTCACTTGCCATTCAGTCGAAGCAATCCTGTTAACTGAATACGGAATATCAATAATTTTCTTTTCCGTTCTCGTCCCTGTAATAACAACTTCTTCTGTTTCGTAGAAACTTGTATCAATCTGTGAATACAAATCACCAAAGAAGCATAATACAAAGAGAAAAACAGAAAACAATAAAATTTTTCTCATATAATTCAATTTTAATTTAAAAAATGATTTAAATAAAACTACAAGAGATTCTTTGGAGGGGGATCAGGTAAATTTGTAAATCCAGATAAATCAAGTAAAAAAACAAAAATGAAAAATACATTCTCTCTCCAGAATGCATTTAATGTTATTACAGCCGGTAATCCGGCATCCTTTATTATTTTATTAATAACAGAGGCAGTATGTGAATATTTGTCATTTAAATTTCTTGTAAAGAAGAAAGCGAAAAGTTCATGCAGGTTATCTTCATTTTCATCACTTAAAGCATGGAAAATCACTGAATCTTCTGTGAATTCCGTTCGGGCAATATCGTACATCTTACCGTAATATTTTATTTCACGCGGCTCAACAAAGAAGAAGTTTTCGTCTTCATTTTCATAATGATACTTCGAAATGACGATGGTTGTTAGGTCGTTAGGATCGATATAGTTTTCCAGTTTAGAAAATGCTTCTTTCTTAAAATACTTTTTCAATTGAAAGAATACCAATATATACCCTGCGGAATTAAATATTAAAGTCAAAGCAAGCAATATTGATATGAGCCTTTTCAAAACTATATAATCGAAAGTTTTGTTAAATATATCGACATTTAACACAATTTTCAATTTAATTAATGAGAAGTATTAATATTTGATGATAAATTACGTTATTCCTTGATGAAATCGCTTTATCCCTTAATACCATACTTAAAATCACAAAAGGTAAAACTATTTCTCGGAACAATCTTTGTTTCGATAAGTATATTTCTTCAAAGCATGTACCCGTTAGTAATAGGGAATGCAATCGATGAGATCTCAAGAGGAACTACAGAAGTATCATATCTGCATTATGCTTTATTAAGCGTTGGTTTAATTCTGCTTGGCGGTGTATTTTTATTCCTTACAAGAAGAACAATTATTGTAGCATCGAGGGAAATTGAGAATGACCTAAGGAAGGATTTCTTTTCTCACCTCCAGAATCTTCCTAAATCGTTTTATGACAAAAACACAACCGGCGACTTAATGGCGCATGCAACGAACGATATAAGCAACATAAGAAACTTTCTTGGACCGGGTATAATGTATTCTATTCAAACATTCCTTCGTACAGTTGTAACATTAATAATTATGTTCAGCATTGCAGTAAAGCTGTCCTTGATTGCATTAATTCCACTGCCTCTGATTTCCATTTTAGTGTATAAAGTAATGAAATCCGTTTACGGACGTTCGCAGAGAGTACAGGAAGCTTTTTCGGGTTTAACTACTAAAGTACAGGAAAACTTTTCCGGAATTCGTGTTATGAAGTCATACGTAAGAGAGGACTCGGAAATAGAGCACTTCAACAAAGTATCCGCCGATTATCAGGCAAAGAGTCTTTCTCTTGCAAGAATACAGTCATATTCATTCCCGATGATGTTCCTCCTGACAGGACTCTCAATAATACTTGTTATTTACTTCGGAGGTATTGATGTAATAAACGGAAAACTTACGCTCGGAAATGTAACGGAGTTTATGGTTTACCTCGGACAATTGACATGGCCAATGATAGCATTCGGGTGGGTTATTAACCTTGTTCAACGAGCATCACCCTCTATGGATAGACTTATGAAGATTAGAAATACCGAGCCAGACATTAAGAATAATTCTAACACAAACGATGAGATTGAAGAAGAAGATATTAACGGCAATATAGAATTTAAAAATGTAAGCTTTAAATATGATGGAACTGAGAACTACATTTTAAAGAATATTAATTTAAAAATAAAGAACGGCAGCAGTCTCGGAATTATAGGTCATACCGGATGCGGAAAAACTACGCTTATTAATCTTATACCGAGAGTTTATGATACCTCGGAAGGAGAGATTAAAATCAACGGTTTTAGCATTAAAGAAATTCCTCTTGAATTATTAAGAAATTCGATTGGCGTAGTTCCTCAGGAATCATTCTTATTTTCAGATACTATAGAAAACAACATTGGTTATTCATCTGATACTATTGACGAAGAAAACTTAATAAAATCATCACAGTTTGCAGGGTTGTATAAAGACGTTAATTTATTCCCGAACAAGTTCAAAACTGTTGTCGGTGAGAGAGGAGTTACTCTTTCCGGCGGACAGAAACAAAGAACATCAATAGCAAGGGCTATTTACAAAACCCCTAAAATACTAATACTCGACGATTCACTATCAGCAGTTGATACTCATACAGAAGAAGAAATACTTAACGGTCTTAAGGAAGTCATGGAAAACCGTACTACAATAATTATTTCACACAGAATCTCTACGTTGAAAAATCTCGATAAAATTTTAGTTCTGGACAAATCAGTAGTTGCCGAGCAGGGAACACATGACGAACTACTCGAGCAAAAGGGCATTTATTACAACATTCATGTCAAGCAACTGCTTGAAGAAGAAATTGAGGAAATGTAAAAGGAAATGGGCGTAAGGAAAATATCTGCAAAAAAAGAAGAAGAAGCACTCGGAAAGCCGATTGACTCTGTCATTTTCAAGAGATTGTTATCCTACTTCAAACCTTATAAATGGTATATCGTTCTTGCAGTATCATTGACAATACTCATTTCAGCACTTGCTGCAGTAAGGCCAAGACTTACTCCTATAGCGGTTGATGACATGATAGTAAACAAGAATCTTCCCGGTCTTCAATTAATAGTAATTATTCTTTTCGGTACACTTGTATTGCAGGGAATTATACAATATGCAATGGCTTATCTGACAAGCTGGATAGGACAAAAAATTATTTATGACCTAAGGAAGAAAATATACAAACACACGATTAACCTCAACCTGAAGTTCTACGACAAAAATCCTATCGGACGGCTTGTAACAAGAGTAACGAATGACGTTGAAGTATTGTACGAAGTTTTTTCTTCGGGACTTGTAACGGCATTCGGAGACATACTCACAATTGTTTGGATACTTTATTTCATGTTTTCACTGGATTTTGAATTAACACTCTATACATTAGCCGTTCTTCCTTTTCTTGTTTACGCCACGTCGATATTTAGAAAGGCTGTCAGAAATTCATACAGGAAAATCAGAGTACTTATCGCGAATATAAACACATACATTCAGGAACATATCACGGGCATTAGCGTCGTCCAGATTTTCGGTAAAGAGAAGAGAACCGTGGATGAATTCGAAAAAATTAACAGAGAACATACTGAGGAGAACAAGAAAAGCATAATGTACTATGCTTTATTCTTTCCTGTCGTCGAATTTCTCGGTGCCGCTGCTGTGGGCTTAATAATCTGGTACGGAGGCGGTCAGGTTTTGCAGAATGCAGTATCAGTCGGAGTAATAATCGCCTTTGTTCAATACACAGAAATGTTCTTTAGACCTATAAGAGACCTTGCGGAAAAGTACAATATACTCCAGACAGCAATGGCATCAAGCGAGAGAATATTCAACCTGCTTGATACATCTAATCCGGTTCTTGATCCTGTAGAGCCAAAGCCGCTTGATAAAATAAGAGGAAACATACAGTTTAAGAATGTATGGTTTGCTTACAACGATGAAGACTATGTTCTTAAAAATATAAACTTTGATTTCAAAGAGGGCGAAAAAGTAGCATTTGTAGGCCATACAGGCGCAGGAAAAACTACCATAATAAATCTAATCAATAGGTTTTATGACGTCAATAAAGGTGAAATTAAAATTGACGGAGTTAATATTAAAGATATCAATCAAAAAGAATTAAGAAAGAATACAGGAGTAGTCCTTCAGGATGTATTCTTATTTTCAGGAGATATCAGGTATAATATTGACCTTGGGAACAAGGACATTACAGAAGAGCAGATTAACAATGCAATAGATAACGTAGGACTCAGGAAATTTATTAACGAACTACCCGACGGGCTTAACCACAAAGTTAATGAACGCGGCACTACTTTTTCAGTCGGTCAAAGACAGTTAATATCTTTCGCTCGTGCTCTTGCTTACAATCCGAGGATACTCGTACTTGATGAAGCGACATCAAGCGTTGATACGGAAACGGAAATACTTATTCAAAATGCAATTAAAAAACTTATCGAGGGCAGAACATCGATTATAATAGCCCACAGGCTTTCAACCATACAATCGTGCGATAAAATAATCGTTATGCACAAAGGAGAAGTAAAGGAAATGGGCAATCATCAGGAACTTCTCAACAAAAAAGGTCTTTATTACAAACTTTATCAGTTACAATACAAAGAGGAATTTCAGAATTTATGAGCATAAACAAAAGACAACTTTTAGCTGCGACAAACAATAAAGATAAAGTTAAGGAAATAAGAGAACTCCTCAAAGACTTAGACATTGAGATTAAAACTCTCAATGACCTGAATCTTAATATAGATGTTGAAGAAGACGAAGATACTCTCGAAGGCAATGCTCTCAAGAAAGCCGAAGAAATATGGAATCGTGTAAATATCCCCTGCTCAGCTGATGACACAGGATTATTCGTTGATGCTTTGAACGGTGCACCCGGTGTTTATTCATCACGTTATGCAGGTGAAAATGTTACTTATGCTGACAATAGAATAAAGTTATTAAAAGAACTTGAAGGTGTTCCTATGGTGAGCCGTAACGCATATTTCCGAACGGTTGTTTGCTACTATTACGCCAAGGATAAATACGAGTTATTAGACGGAGTATGCGAAGGTAAAATAACCCTTGAGGAAAAGGGTGAAAAAGGTTTCGGGTACGATGCAGTATTCCTGCCTAATGGATACCATAAGACATTTGCCGAACTTGATATAGAAGAAAAGAACCGTATATCTCACAGGGCAAAAGCTTTCGAAAAACTGAAAGCATATCTTGCAGAGTATTATTAATACTTTCCTTTATTATACCCTATAGTATAGAGCTGCGTATCATCAATTCATAAATGTATGACTTGTAATAATAATTAAGTCTATATAAATTTAACATAATATAATATTTTAAATATTATCACATGAAAAAGTATGCAGTAAACATTTCGCTTTTCTTTTTACTATTCTATATATTTAATTTATTCTCTAATATCTCTGCGCAGGATAAAAAAGCCAACAAAGAAGAGGCACTGAGGCTTGTGGATAGCGTCAGAAATGTGCTTCAGGAGATATCCGGGAAATACATCCCTTCAATTAACATAATGGTTACAACTCCGGAAGATGAGATATTCGTAAGCTCTGTTCCTACCGGCGGTTTCGCAATTACTCCTGATACATATTTCCGCTTTGCAAGCAATACCAAGAATATGGTGGCTGCAGCGGTATTGAACATGTACGAAGACGGATGGCTGAATATTTATGATACTATTACGAAATACATTCCTAACAGTGATATTACATACGTTCCCGAAATACCCGCATGGAATATCCCTTTTAAAAATAGTATTACAATTGAAAAACTGCTTCAGCACGCCGCAGGAGTATATGATATTTTAAATGACTCCGTCCCGAGTTGCAATGGTACAGGTTACGTTGATTACATTCTGTCTCTCGACCCAAACCACCAGTTTACATCATCAGAACTTGTGAATCAATTAACCCTTCATAATTTATACTATTTCGCTCCAGGCGAAGGATATCATTACTCCAACACAGGTTATACAATACTAAGTGAAATTATTGCACGTGTTTATTCTTTTCGTTCAGGTTCTGCAAAAATTTTCTCCGATTACATGTATGATTACCTGTTTGGTGCTTCTGCACCGGTTCCATTGGGATTTAAGTTTCCCTATCTTGCATCTGACCAATACCCTCCTGTTCCCTATGCAACGAGTATTACATACAATCCAGATACCACTATATCGGAAACTATTGCGAATATGAGTGCGGGAGTCGCCGAAGGAAACGGCTGTGGTACGTTGAGAATGCTGAACACTTATATCCGTACATTGATGAAAGGAAAGAATATACTCACTCCTGAATCTGTAAACCTTATGAGAACAAATGTTTCTGCCTCTAATTTTAAATACGGACTCGGATGTACATTCTTTCCCGATTTTGGTTACGGGCATACCGGGGCTACACATGGATATATATCATTCATGTTTTATGACGAGAAAACAGATGTTTCTGCTGTTGGTATGATGCCTGTGTACGAATTGTCGAAAGGATTTGATTCATTCAAATTTGCAATAGAGCAATTGTTCAGTGCTGGTACTTGTGTTAAAAAATTGATGGGATATTAATAAAAATGCATTTATATTATCGAATGATAATTTAAAAATCATCAAGGTTTTCAATATAATACACAAGGTTGATACCGAAAAGCAGCGATCCTGCTGTATTAGAGCCAAATCCGTTAGACGGGATATTCCATTTGAAAAGAGGTGTAATTCTTAAGTAAGTTTTAGGATAATAAGTATAAGAAGCCGTAAAATTAACAACGCTTTCGTTTGTATTCTCAACTTTAACATCGTTTATTGAATATCCATTCTGCAAGAAACCCGAAACGGCAAGCGAAATTGAATTGTAAAAATTAATAAAGTAATTTCCTGAAAGCACGAAATTAAACCTGTCACCCTGCCTCCTTTCATACGGCTGAATTTCCTGATTGTAGTATTTCGTATAAGTCTTCGGAAAACTATGCTGCCAGCTTAAGTCCGTACCCAGCTGTATCTTATCCTTCATGATTGTTTTAATAAACGAAAGTCCGAGCGAAGAAGTATAAAAACCTTTTCCCGTAATATCAACCTCGCTGTTTGCATTCTCATCAGATTTTCCCGAAGGAAACGTCATACCAAATGTAACAGCAAAGTATGGAGTTATTTTATCCGTTTTAATTTTTCCCTTCTCTTTATACAATGCATACTCGTGAAATATTTCATACCTGCCGCTAAGCACTACATCGCCTATTCCGCTTCCGTTAGTCGGTAGACCCGGTAGTTCATTTACATTAAAAATATAAGGAACAAGAACCCCCGCCTGAAGATGCTTGTTAAACCTGTACGCCGCTGAAAGCGATGGTGTCATTTGATAGTATGTCTGCGATACTTTCCTCCATTGGTTGTTGGCATCCCAAACTCCCATATAATTATCAAACTTGTAACCTAAGTTAAAAAGCGCACGTTTGTTCAATGAAAGAACTGCAATATCATACACTCCCCCTCCGCAGCAGACCTGAGAGACAGAATACTCAGATGAAATAATTATTATTAGTATAAAGAAAAGTCTTTTCACCGTGCATCAAAAACTAAATACAAAGAAGGAGAAGAAATCGTCTGATTATTAACAACTATTGAATCATACACAAACCACTGACCCGGCATAGTGAAATTCACCTTGCCCTCATACCTGCCGTATGATGAAAAAGCTGGGTTAACATTACTGCTTGAACCATGACCATGAGCAGGCATCCAGGGTTTTATGTACATTTGTGCATTGCTGACCTCATCATAGTTTACCTGGTCTGCTGATTTATGAAGAATAACTTTAAAATCATTAAGACCTACAACAGGATCTTTAGGTGAAATCAGTGTCAGATAATAAAGCATATTTGCTCCTGCATCAAACCAGATTCTCATCTGATTTCCCGTTCCAAGTACTACGTCAAACTGCCTTCTCTTTACACTAAATTCATTGTTGTAATTATAATCCGCAAACCAGAAAGAAGTTGAATCTGAAAGCATAGAATAGCAGACATAACCCGTGAACATTCCCTTTGTATTATCATAGTAAAAATCGCTTTGCACGGGAGTTGAATGACCAGGACCCGAAGTATGAAACATTACAGGCATATACTTAAAGAAACCTGTTTTCTTTTCAATATTATCAACAAAAACCTTAAACCCTATTTCATTATAACCGACAAGAAGAATGCTTGAATTTTCATTATAAAGTTCGATTCTCGTATTAGCTGAATCAACTGTTAGAACCTTGGAATACGTACTCGTCACAACGGGCGGAGCCACGGTATTTTCGCTCCCGCAGGATGTGACAACTACAGCAAAGAATAATAATATTAATAATTTATACATACAAAATAATTTGGTGAATATAGTTAAGAAATACCTAATTTGAAATTGAAAACTATTTCTAATAACCAAAAAGCCGGCTTTCACCGGCTCTTTGTTTGACATAAAATTTTTTCGTTCAGTTTATTAATGCCCGCTGTCGCCCTTTGCCTTGTACCTTTCACCTGTCTCTTTTACCAGATTCTTATACCATTCCTCGCTGTACCCGGGTTGTGTAACCTTCGGCACTCTGCTCCCTTCAACAGGAAACTTAATATTGCCGTCCATATACTTTGTGAAAAGAAAACCATACAACTGCTTCCAGCGGTTGAATGTCGTCTTTCCTGCTGTAAGCGAATACTCCGTAAGATAGTCAATTGCCTTCTGCGGGTCCTGATTGTAAAGCTCGAGTGCTTCTCTGTCAACTGCTTCTGTATTGTTTATGTAGCCCATCTCGAGCTCTCTCTGCACAGGCTGGATGTCCTGTATCATATCTTTATACCTTGTGTAAGCAAAATTTGAAACCTGATTGAAAATCCAGAATGCCGATGAATCTGAAAACACCATCATATCGCCGTTGCCGACTGCAAAGTTTGGCGGTACTTCTTTTATGCTTGTGTAGAATGGCGAATATACTGTTGTATAGTTATCATCTACACCGAACCATATTATTCCGCCTATTGCGTCCGGAAGGCTCGAACGTGATTGTGTTACAAACGAGAATCCTGTTTGCTGTGTTGATATTGCTCTTTCATTAAAATAATCTTTTCCTTCAACTTTGAATGTCATCGGTCTCCAGCGTACGGGACATGAATAAGGTCCTGCACCCCAATCCTTCGTCATATCAAGAGGTGTTCCCTGATAGTGGTCACGCATTGCATTCATCACATCATAAACAGATAGCTTCTTATCGGGCTTAACCCAGAGTGGCATCTTATTCTTAAGGTCTTCGCCTTTGGCAAAATCTACATACTTGCCCATTCCGGAAGAAACCTTATTAAACAAAGACCAAACCCTCGCCTCGCAAAACCTCGCAGCACCAAAATCAATCGGTGCATAAGCATCGCAGAATGAAAATTCGGAATCATTTCCTTTAAAATAACCCTTGCTCCTCGCGAATGAAATCACATCCTTTGAATAGTAGCAATTCATTGTGTCGTTTAGGGGAAAATTCGTAATCCTTGACTGATTTGCGTGTCCCGAAACATAACCATCGGGTATCCTCTGAGCAACCCAAACAGCCCCCTTATTGCCTACACCTTTGCCTATCATTTCCATAATCCAGACTTCATTCGGGTCAGAAATCGATAATGATTCACCCTCACTGCGGTACCCGTATTCTTCAACAAGTTGTGTCATCACCTTAATCGCCTCGCGTGAATTTTTTGCGCGCTGAAGAGCAAGATACATCAAGGAGCCGTAATCCATCTTCGCCGTTGAATCTGCAAGCTCAAGCCTTCCGCCGAAAGTTGTCTCCCCGATAGCAAGCTGATGCTCATTCATATTCCCCACAACATTGTAAGTATGCGGAACCTGCGGAATCTGTCCGAGGTATCTGTGTGAGTCCCATTCATAAACATCAAGCATTGCACCCGGCTGATGGTCTGCCGCAGGCCAGAAATAAAGCTCACCGTAAAGAGTGTGTGAATCAGCCGTATAAGTAATAAAAGTCGAGCCATCTGTTGAAGCCGCCTTTGTAACAAGAAAATTCGTACATGCATATACGCTGCCGTTTAAGATTGTCAAAATCATAAACAGTATGGAAATTTTCAAAGAATATTTTTTCATGTAATAATTAGATTAAATTGAAGTTAATATTGCAATCAAAATAACAAATCTAAAGTATAAAATCAGCATAACTGACGCTCGAAAATCAGTTTCGAAAGTACCATAATTCTAATAAGAATAATGCCTACAAGAAACATTGATGTAACTGGTTCTCATCTGCCTAAAAGTCTAATCGAATTCTTTTATTTCCCAATTTTTCCATTTATTTCACAACTGGCTTTAGAATTGGTATCATGGCTTCTTGTTAACTTGATTAAGGTTATCGTTTTAAATTTCTATTATAGCGCATCTCTGCGAACTTTACGAACTCTACCAACTTTGAAGTAAATATTCTGCTGAAAATCTGCTTTCTGCGTATTTTGAAGTTAATAATCTTTAAGCTCTTTTTAATAAAATAATTTCTTTCTTTGTTTATACATACTCTTATATATTACAAAGACTCTCGCCTTTGTGAGAGTCTTTGTAAAAAGTAAAGAAATATTATTAATTTTATTTAATTAGCATCATCTTCTTCGTCATAATAAAATCAGCACCCGAAGACTTTGCCATAATCCTGTAGAAATAAACACCGCTTGAAAGTTCTGCTGAATTGAACTGAACAGTGTAATATCCCGCTGCTCTTTGTTCGTTCATAATCGTCTTCACTTCCCTTCCTGATATGTCATACAGTTTTATGTTTACCCTGCTGTCAAGAGGCAGGTCGAAGTCTATCTTTGTCGTCGGATTGAACGGATTCGGGTAGTTCT
>JBAZNU010000008.1 GCA_041649015.1 Ignavibacteria bacterium | reverse complement strand
TCTCTTGCTCATTCTCTATCTCTTGCTCATTCTCTATCTCTTGCTCATTCTCTATCTCTTGCTCATTCTCTATCTCTTGCTCATTCTCTATCTCTTGCTCATTCTCTATCTCTTGCTCATTCTCTATCTCTTGCTCTTTAAATTGCCGTTGCCTTTAGGCAACGGATTGTAAATTTATCAAAAGAAGTCTCGGGCTTCAGCACCAAAATTTACTATATCTCTTGCTCTTGCCTTACTCTTGCTCTATTTCTTGCTCTTCACATTGCCGTTGCCTTTAGGCAACGGATTGTAAATGTATCAAAAGAAGTCCCGGGCTTCGGCTCCACAATTTACTCTATCTCTTGCTCCATCTCTTGCCTTATACTTACTCTATTTCTTGCTCTATAAATTGCCGTTGCCTTTAATCAACGGATAAAAAATGCATCAAATAAAAATCCGGTCTTCAGCCCCATCCCCCGAACCAAATTTCTCTTTCCTTTGTAACTTTATTTAATGCTTTAATAGAAGTATCTTGTAAAATGTTTAAGAAAAATAAAGCTACTAATATTAATCTGCTGGAACTTACTCCTGTACGAATCAATAATCATGAGCAGGTTGACGGGCTTGTGAATATACTTATTCCTAAATTTAAAAAAGAGTTCATGAAGAAATTTATCCCTAAAAATAAATCTAAAGATATAAGGGTCAAACTCGATGAACTCGGCTCTGCTGCTTGGCTCGCAATTGACGGCAGCAAAAAAGTTCTTTCTATCGTTGAAGAACTTAAGCTAAAATTCGGTGATAAGATTGAACCCGCAGTCGATAGAGTCTCGCAGTTCATAAATGGCTTATATGCAAATAATTTATTATACTTTAAAGAACTAAGAAAGGAAAAATAAAATGGCAGTTTTAAATGCTCTGAAACCCTCGGCTATCTGGTCGCATTTCGAAGAAATGTGTGCTATCCCGCATCCCTCTAAGCATGAAGATGCAATGCGGCAATACGTAATCGACTTTGCTAAAAAAAATAAGCTTGAGTATGAAGTCGATGCCGTAGGTAACGTCGTAATTCGCAAACCGGCTACAAAAGGCTTCGAAGACAGAAAAGGGGTCATTCTTCAAGGGCATCTCGATATGGTACCTCAGGCTAACAGCGACACAAAGCATGATTTTGAAAAAGACCCTATTAAACCTCGCATCGACGGCGAATGGGTTAAGGCTACCGGTACAACACTCGGTGCTGATAATGGAATGGGTGTATGCGCCGCACTTGCCATTCTCGAAGCTAAAGATTTGAGCCACGGTCCTATTGAAGCTCTCTTTACAATCGATGAAGAGACGGGGATGACGGGTGCTTTCGGTTTGAAACCCGGTTATCTGAAAGGTGATATATTAATGAATCTCGATTCAGAAGATGAAGGCGAATTGTTCATTGGCTGCGCAGGCGGTACGAACGCTCTCGCTGAATTCAAGTATGAAATTAATCCTGTTCCGAAAGATAGTGCTTCATATAAAATTGTAGTCAAAGGTCTCAAAGGCGGTCACTCAGGATGCGATATACATCTATTTCGCGGTAATTCAAATAAAATTATATTCCGTTTCCTTAGAATGGCAGAACGTAATTTCGGTCTGAGATTAGCATCTGTCGAAGGCGGTACACTGAGAAATGCTATACCACGTGAAGCACATGCAGTAGTCGTTGTTCCGTCTGCCAAAGCAAAAGATTTTGAATCCGCTTTAAAGAATTTCGAATCAACTCTTAAAAATGAATTCGCAACCGCAGATCCTGGTCTTGAAATTAAATTTGAAAAGGCTGAAATACCCGAAGGAGTTATAGACGCAAAGTCACAGAAGAATGTCTTTAATTGCATTTTTGCTCTGCCTAACAACGTTATCAGAATGAGCAACGATATGCCCGGTCTCGTTGAAACATCGACAAACCTCGCTATCGTTAAATCTGACAATTCCGAAAAGAAATTTTCTGTTATCTGCCTGCTCAGAAGCTCTGTAGATAGCGGTAAAGAAGCTCTTGAGAGAAAAATGGAATCCGTGTTTGAACTCGCTGGTGCTTCGAAGATTGTTTTCGATGGTCAGTATCCGGGCTGGAAACCAAACCCGAATTCTCCGATTCTTAAAGTTATGATTGGGGGCTATAAAAAACAGTTCGGCAAGGAACCAAAGATTAGCGCTATTCATGCAGGACTTGAATGCGGGCTTATCGGAGGCGTATTCCCGAATCTTGATATGATTTCTTTTGGACCAACTATCCGCAATCCGCATTCACCCGATGAAATGGTGAACATTGCAACAGTTCAAAAGTTCTGGGATTATCTCGTTGAAACTCTTAAAAACGTCCCAAAGAAATAATTTTTATTTCCAAATTATATAATGAATGTCATCCCCGCTTTCTCTTAGCGGGGATCTCATCATCAAATCTCGAAATATTTCAGTTACTCCTTTTTCCGGTTACCTGTTTCTTTGTTCTTCTTGCTCTTTCTGCACTTTCCGTTCTTGTTGCTCTACATGCTTTTGCTGTTCTTCACCATTTCTTCAAGTACTGCCTCCGCATACATTTCCGCTGACTTGGGTTTCGTCCTGAACCACAACTCCGGCTCAATCAGCTCCAGCTCTGATACGGCAAGATTTCCGTCATTGTCCTTTATGGCATCTACCCTACCATACACCGGGAATGGATTGCACATTGACACGACTCTCTCCGCAAATTCAATCTCTTCCGCACTCGCATCGTATTTATGAACCGTTCCTCCAAAATCATCTTGTACTCTGAAATCACCAGCTTTAGCTTTCTTTAAAACAGCGTGTGAAAACTTTCCACCAAAAACTACAAATGTCTTTTCACCTTCCTTTAACACACTGTACTGAAACTCCTGAAGCATCATACCTTCTTTCTCTATAAGTTCTCTGTAATTCTTTTCGTATTCAAAGACATTAACTCTGTCAATCTTATATGTATGTCTTCCACCGCCTGAAACAACGGGTTTTAATATTGAATCTATCCATCCTGAATTCAAAAATATATCTGTCAGCCCTCTCTCATCACCCTTCTCAATAAATATCGTTTTCGGTATGTTAACACCACTATTCTTCAAATCAAGCAGATAATGTTTATCCGCATTCCAGCGAATCGTCTCGATTCGGTTTATTAGTTTCGTTTTTTTGCTAACCTCATCAAGCCACTTCGAAAACTCTTCATACCTGTTAAAATAATCCCATGTCGTTTTAAAAATTGTATATTCTGTCTTAGTCCAGTCAAATTCAGAATTGTCCCAGTTCGTCCTTCCGACTCTTAATCCCCTTCTCTCTAACGCCTCCTTCGCATAATTATCCTCTAAAAGAATATTCTGAACATATTCGTCTGCACCAACTGGATTCACAAACCTTGAGTCAGTAAGTATTACTATGTCATATTTCTTTTTTAATCCCATGAAATGAATTTCGTACAACATACACTAAATATTTTTTCTTTTCAACGGAATTATTTTCTTCTATTCTATGTTTAAAAAATATAATATATTGTATATATTATACTATACGCTTGAATTATGCAAATAAACAGTATGTTATTTAGTTACAAATCGCATAATTTTAAGATATTTACTGTAATTACAGTATAATAGACATTTATCCTCTCCATATTCACTTTAAACCCACTTTATATCCACTATATATTCAGTCTTACTTCCTCCTTACTTCGTTCACATGTCGTACTCACTTACTGTGCGCCTAATCCGCCGTTCATCCCCGGTACAAAGCTGGCACTTAATTCCAATTAGTCCGGCTTTGAGAATGTAAAATACCGCTGCATTCATTTTTCTCAATTTCTCTGTTTCTTACACATTTGAATTGATTTTCCTCCATAAATCACTTATTTTTCATGTTTGTTTTAACTTAATTTTATAACACTAAATATATTTTAAAGGAGTTGTTTCGGTAATGATTACAAGACAAAAAGCTTCACATGGTACAGGCGTAATGAATAAGATGCGCGATAAGATGCCTTATATTATCGTTTTTCTCATCATTGCTTTTGTCGGTCTTATTGTTTTTGAATGGGGTATGAATTACGTTGGTTTAAGAGGTGGAGATATGGTTATCTTTGGTAGTGTAAACGGTGAAGAAATTACTTATCAGGAATATGAACAAGCTCTCCAGCAGCAGCTCGAAATGATGAGACAGCAAAATGGAGGCAAAGACGTTGATGATGCTACACTCGAACAGATTAAAGAACAGGTTTGGAATCAACTCGTTCAGCAAAAACTTACTAAACAGGAAATCGATAGACTCGGAATCACAGTCTCCGATAACGAAATACTCGACTTTATTTACAACAGACCCGATGAGCTCCCCGAAGCCATAAGACGTAACTTTATGGATTCAACAGGCGTCTTTAATATGGAGTTCTACCAGCAGGCTCTCGGTATGAAAACTAAAGAGGCTACTCAGTTCTGGAATCAGGTCGAGGTCTATATGCGTGAAGTTCTCTTATCCGATAAGCTTCAAAACTATATCACTGCTTCAGTTATCATTCCCGAGGAAGACGTTCTTCAGAAATATAAAGATGATAATATAAAAGCAAGCTTTAATTATGCTTTCCTCGACGTTAATGCCGTTACTGATACAATGCAGTTCCAGGTTTCTGAAGAGGAAATGAAAGATTATTTCAATAAGCATAAGGACGAATTCAAACAGGAAGAAGCTGTTAAATTCAAATATGTTGTTTTCTCCGACGCTCCAACTATAGATGATACAAATTCCGTAAAGAAACAGATGGAGTTTATGGTCAAAGATATGAAGAGTGCAATGATGGAAGATTCTTCTTTAATCAAACTTGTTAACGATAACTCTTCCGTTCCTTTCAAAGCAGATTTCCAGAAACCAAACGCATTAGGCGCTGCAGGAAAGAATGCACTAAACTTTCTCTTTAATGCTAAACCTGATGAAGTTTCAAATATAATTATCGATCAGGACGGTTACAAAGTTATTAAAATGCTCGAATCAAAAGAAGGTGATGAATCTTTCGTTAACGCTTCACACATTCTTATAAATTTCGGAACCGATACAGCAGCTGCAAAGAAGCAAGCGGAAGATATTCTAAAACGTGCAAAGAGCGGTGAAGATTTTGCTAAGCTTGCATTCGAACTTTCTCAGGATCAATCTGCTAAGCAGAACAGCGGTGACCTCGGATGGTTTACTAAAGGGGCTATGGTAAAGGAATTTGAAGATGCCGCGTTAAATGGTTCAGTTGGAAGTATTATAGGTCCTATTAAAACTCAGTTCGGCTTTCATATAATCTATATTAAAAACAAATCAAAGAAAGAGTTTAAGTTTGCGGAAATCAGAAAGCCTGTAACCGCAGGTCAAAGGACTAAGGATGTCGCTCGCAAGAAAGCACAGGAGTTTATGTCCGATGTAGAAAACGGCGCTATAATCGACTCTCTTGCAAAGAATATGAATATCCCTATTTATACAACACCTGAAGTATCAAAAGGGGGCTTTGTTCCCGGTGCGGGTCAGAACAAGAATATTATTGAGTTCGGTCTTTCAAACAAGAAATCGAAACTATATGGACCGACTAAAATCCAAGGCGGATATGGTGTTTATATGATTACCGATAAAATTTCAGAAGGCACAAAAAATTTCGACTCTGTTAAAGTTACTCTCGTCAAACCTAAAGTCGCTCAAATAAAGAAATTTGGATACTTGCAAAAGATAGCCGGAGATATTCGTTCTAAAATATCAGGAAGCGATATACTCGGTCTTCAGACTATATTTCCGCAATATTCATTCAGTACTGCAGACAGTGTTTCTTTTGCAAAGCCGGACGTTAAACTCGGTATTGATTACCCGCTCTATAACGCTGTATTCTCAATGAAACCGGGCGAAATCACAAATCCAATAAAAGGAACTCGTGGTTATTATATTGCTGTCCTTAACTGGATAACTCCTTTCGACCAGAATGACTACGTTGTTAAAGCAGCCGATTTGCGCAAACAGCTACTTACCAACAAGAAGCAGCAGGCTGTTCAGGAATGGATGACTAACCTGACAAACAATGCTAAGATAGTTGATAACAGAGATAAGTATTTATAAAAAATTAGAATAATCATATAACAAAAAGCCCCTCACTCGAGGGGCTTTTTGTTTATTTATATCTGTACTCCCAAATGTATATACTGTTTTCAATTAAATCTTCAAACTTAATACTCTGCAGCATTCCATTTTTATACGTATAGAATTTTCTTAATTTTATATCCTTAGAATCCCTTAATTCTTCAATTATCTTATTTCCTTCATAAGCAAACTTATTATAACTCAATATATTTCCGCTGTTATCCTTCGTTTGCTCTTCAATAACATTAGAGTTTTCATCGTAAGAATAATTGGTAATCGTCTTTTGCTCATTAATCAATATAATCCTATCTTCAATCATCCGCCCTTCCGAATCATACGTGTATTCATATTTTTGTTCAACTTCTCCTTTCGAATTATACTTCAATTCTTCTATTAACTTCTTTTGGCTGTTTAGTTTAAATAAAGATTTGTTCATTAAAGTACCATCGGCAGAAAAGTTATTTACTTCTCCGCTTTCATAATTTCCGAATTCATATACTTCATCTATAGCTTTAACATTACCGAAATACAATTCTCTCTTCGAAATAAATCCCTTATCATTATAAGTGTAAAGTGTCTTCCCTGCAAGCTGTCCGTTCTTATCCGTTATTTCTCTATATAAAATGTTACCATCATAATTAACTAAAGTTGTGTATTCGGTCACAGCATCAAATTCTGTAACCAAACTTTTATCGTTACTTATTGAAATCTTATAGACCAGAGAAGTATCGTTCTCGTCTTCTGAATCACTTATATCAATACGAAATATTTGAATATCTGAAAATCCTGAGTTAATATACCCTGCAATTTTCTCCTTCTCATTTTTTTCCGACTCAAAAAGCATCTTGATTTGTGCATTCGAAATACAGGAGGTCAAACTTAATAATATTAAAACAATTATTCTAATGTTTTTCATGGTATTTTATTTCTATTTATTCGAAATTGATAGGGTTATTAACAAAATATTTATGAATATAATAACAAAATTACTCGGCATAAAATATCCAATTATACAGGCCGGAATGGTATGGTGCAGCGGATGGAAACTCGCTTCTGCGGTAAGCAATGCAGGTGCACTCGGTCTGATTGGAGCGGGTTCCATGCATCCCGAAACACTTGAAGAACATATTATAAAATGCAAAGTTAATACCAATAAACCCTTTGGAGTTAACATTCCCCTTCTTTATTCCCAAATCGATGATATTATTGATATCATTATAAGAGAAAATGTAAAGATCGTTTTTACATCAGCAGGCAGTCCGAAAAAATACACTTCATTGTTCAAGGAAAAGGGAATCACTGTTGTCCACGTTGTCGCAAGCGCAAAGTTTGCTGTAAAATGTCAGGAAGCAGGTGTTGATGCTGTTGTAGCGGAAGGATTTGAAGCAGGCGGGCATAATGGCATAGAAGAAACTACAACTATGGCACTGATACCCTCAGTCAGAAATGCTGTTGACATACCTGTAATAGCCGCAGGTGGAATTGCCTCAGGTTCATCAATGCTTGCTGCTTTTGCACTCGGGGCTGATGGTGTGCAGATTGGAACTCGTTTCGCAGCATCAGTTGAATCATCTGCACATGAAAGTTTTAAAAAGATGATTGTAAATTCCTCTGAAGGTGACACAAAACTTATGATGAAAAAAATCGTACCTGTAAGACTTTTAAAAAATAAATTCTATGAGGAAATTAAAGAGGCTGAAGACTCTTGCGCATCACCTGATGAACTAAAAGCACTGCTTGGAAAAGGAAGAGCCAAAAAGGGAATGTTTGAAGGAAATCTCGAAGACGGTGAACTCGAGATTGGACAGGTATCAGCATTAGTCAATGAAATTAAACCTGCGGGTGAGATTGTAAATGAAATAATGAAGGAATTTAACGATAGATTAAATATATTATCAGAATATAAACAATGAGCCGGACTATTAATTCCGGCTCAAATAGAAATATACTTTAAGCAAATAAAGGTGTGTTATCTATGTAAATGAGATACTTTTCTATCAAATCATCTTTCATGTAGAATATATTACAGAAGTTAACATTAACCTGCTTCCCGTCTAACCTTGTATATAATACTTCACCCTGCCATACAACGCTATCACCCTGCTCCCAGAAATTAACAACTTTATGCTGACTGCCTTTTATCATGTTAAAAAATGCTGCCACATACTCCTCAACCTTTTTTCTTCCTTTAACTTCGTCGGCATTTCCAAATTTAAATATACCGTCTTCAGTCAATAAATTAGAAAATCCTGCTGAATCTTTTGCGTCAATAATATCACCAATTTTTTCGAGCCATTCTTTTCTGTCCATAAAATATTTTATTTTTGAATTATAAAACTTAACAATATCTATTTTCCATAAATTCCCTGATTATTTGTTAATACTCTTTCCTCAAGAATTTTCACTCTTTTTCTCAAATTAAAATATGATGTTATTGTATGAATTATAGCAGTGATTAAAAGCAGCACTAATCCGCATGTAAACATTATTCCCCTAACCGCATACGAAACAGCAATCAATATCGGTTCATACACAATATCACTGATATAATTATGTCTCTTTAATTCTATAGGCTTTTGCTCGTCGTCTCCAAATGTTAAATAATTCTTTATTCGCTCTAATCTGTAAATGAATAAATTCATATTGTAAAAAGACATATCTATTTGAGAATCAAGCGAATCAATCTTTGATTTATCAATTCCTATAGTATTTATTGTCTTCATAGAAACTTCCTCTATTATCGGCTCAGTAAGCGAGCCGCCGAACAAAGCCGCAATTATTAACAATACAGATACCGAATAGAACAAAAGTATTAAAATCTTCATTATTATGTTATAAAGTTAAAGATATATTATTAAATTAGTTAAACCATTTTGCAACTGAAGAAAATACATTATTGAAACACTCGTTAGTTTCATTCTTGGACTTTTCATTTAATGGGAAAGGCGAGATGTGATTATACTCATACGGGAAATGCATTTCCTTAATTTTGATTTTCAATCCATCAGTATCTAAAGTCTCCCGAACCGAATCCGGAGGCATTACTTCATCATTTGTTAATGGTATTGCAAGTATTTGATTCTCAAATCTCTTAAGTTTCGTTGTACGCAATTCTTCAAATCTATTTTTATTAAGCAATGACCTGAACAACATTCCATCGCTTTCATTTTCGCTAAAATATCTTTTGAGTGTTTCATTTGATTTTAAATTATCCTCAAAGTCTTTCGGATAATAGGCTGTCATTACTCTTTCTGCGGCACTATCGTAAATGTACTTTGAAGCGGGATGCATCAAATCCATAGTAGGTCCTCCACAGAATAACACAATTTTGGAATCGGCAAATAAATCTGTTCTCGCCATTATGAGTATTTCAATTAGAAAAGCTCCAATAGAATAACCGAATAATGATATTTCGCACCCTTTATCAATCTCTTTAAATTCTTCATTACGTATATTAGAAATAAGTTTTTGGACATCATTAAAAGTCCTTAAACCTGAAAAGAAGAAATGTTCAGGATTGAACTGCAGTCGTGTGCTTATTGCAGCATTAACGAATGAATACTCCTGAGAGTTAAATTTGGTTTTTCTTTCTTTTGCAAGAGCATTCATAGTTCTTGAATCACCCCATTTTAAAGGCCTTCGATTTATATGGTATGATATCGGAAACATTAGTACTGCCTGACCTGTCAGCTCCACGAGTCTTTTTGCCCATGTATGATATTTGTCCCAGCTGCTTTCATTTAATCCATGAAATAAAATAATAAGTTTATTGCACTTTTGTTTTTTACAGTACAATGGAAATATAAACTTTCTATCGCATTCCATTGCTTCCTTCGAATTCTCAAGAAAGGAATTCGTCAGGGGTGAGGATTCATTTAGTTGTTGAAGTTCTCTTTTTACGGAATTAACAAATCTATTTGAGTCAGGATAATATTTATTATCATCTGAAGTGAAACTAAAATTCCTGATAAAAATATCACATCCGGGAATTTGGATTGATTCCTTACTTTCGGAATAAATTTCTTTCAGAAGATTATAGTCTTCAAGATAGCCCATATTGAACATTTAATAATTAATCTTTGTTCAAACTATCGAATTAATAATACTTTTTATATGCACTTTTTGAAGACAGTTCAAAGACTGCCGATAGATTTGAAAACGGCCTGGGATTTCTTTTCATCGCCCGAAAACTTAAAGGTGATTACACCTCCATACATGGGGTTTGAAGTAACATCGGAATACCAGGAGAAGAAGATGTATCAGGGAATAATTATAACATACAAAGTTACTCCGCTGTTCAATATAGCGATGAACTGGGCGACTGAAATAACACATGTTAAAGAACCGAACTACTTTGTTGATGAACAGAGATTCGGTCCTTATAAATTCTGGCATCATCAGCATAAGTTTTACGAAATAGAAGGCGGGGTTGAGATGTATGATATTCTTCATTATAAAGTCGGATTTGGTTTTATCGGGAAAATAGTAAATTCATTTCTGGTAAAGAATAAGTTGAAGGATATTTTTGATTTCAGGTACAGGAAGCTCGAGGAGATATTTGGGAAAATGAGAACTTAAATGCAAAATATTTACTATTTATTATGATGTTCTTTTCATGTATTTTGCATCTGCATGAAAATGTGTAAATTTTATATTATTTTCTTAATCAACTAATGGATACCGAGCCACATATACTTAAGCCGTCTATGACGGCCAAAACTACCAAAGTTATTGTTCTAACCACTGTAATGTTCACCTTCATTTCATTCTGGCGGGCTGCCGCTGTTGTCATTGGCGACCTCGGCTCTACGGCTTATTATATGGGCGGCATTGCAGAGCAGTTTGTAGGAACTGTAGCACCATACTTTATTCTTGGTGTAATGATATTTGCATTCTGCGTGATGGCATTATATTTGGAATCATCGCCACTCTTCACGCGCGGAGGTGTTTACAGAGTTGTTAAATCAACGCTGGGCGGATGGTTCGCCAAGGTCTCAGTTTCTGCTTTAGTGTTTGATTATATACTTACCGGACCTATCAGCAGTGTATCCGGCGGACATTATTTCGCAGGACTATTGAACGATATATTCAAAATGATTGGGTTAGAAATACAATTCGATAGGAATATATTATCAATGGTAATTGCAATAGGTATTGTTTTATTCTTTTGGTGGGAAAACGTGAAAGGAATAGAAGAGTCATCTTCAAAAGCACTAAAGATTTTTATAATTACAGCAGTAATGGGTGCGATGGTTATTATTTGGGGTATAGTAACATTGCTTTTAAAGGACGAACCATTCTTTGCACACTTTCCGTCTTTCGAGATTAATCTTTCGCACGAAGCTTACGGCTGGCTAAGCAATGCTGACTGGGCGAAAACAATAGGGCTGATAAGTATTCTTATTGCTTTCGGACATTCATTGCTTGCACTGAGCGGACTCGAGACTTTAGGTCAGGTTTACAGAGAAGTCGAGTATCCTAAACTGAGAAACTTTAAAAAGACTGCACTCATAATATTTCTGTTTAGCGTTACGCTTACTCCAGGAGTTTCTTTTCTCGGAACAATGCTGATACCGGATAATGTAAGACCGCAATACATAGATAATTTAATCGGCGGAATCGCAATGTTTCTTATCGGACCGCACTGGCTGAATTTAATATTTCAGGCATTCGTTGTAATAGTCGGTGTTTTGATACTTTCGGGTGCTGTAAATACTTCCATAGTTGGTGCAAACAGCGTTCTTAACAGAGTTGCGGAGGACAAGGTTCTTACAGACTGGTTCAGGAAACCGCATAAGAAATACGGAACAACTTACAGGTTGTTGAATCTGATAGCATTATTTCAGATTATAACGATTATACTATCGCAAGGAAATATATTATTGCTTGGTGAGGCATATGCATTTGGTGTAGTCTGGAGTCTTGTATTCATGGGATTTTCAATGATTGTGCTAAGGTATAAAGATAAACGCAATCGCGAATGGAGAGTACCGCTGAATTTTAAGATAGGAAAGAATGAAATACCTTTCGGTCTATTACTCATATTTTTTGTCCTCTTCTTCGTGGGTATAACAAATTTATTCACAAAACCTATTGCGACTATCTCGGGTGTAATATTCACTATAACGTTCTTTGTAGTGTTTGTTATTTCCGAGTTTATAAATAAGAAGAAATTAATGAAAGAAAAGAACCTCACTGAGGATGAGTTTCACAGCCACGAAAATATGAGAGTGCTTGAACATTTTAATCTTGACGATGAATCACAAATTACACCTGAATCGATAGAGAGTGAACTATCGGACAGAGTTATGGTTGCCGTGCGTGACCCTAACAACCTTAATCATTTAAAGAAAATTATAAATGAAACCGATACGGATAAGACTGATATAATTGTAATGATAGCAAGAGTATTCACGGATAAAATAAACACAATAACAAGAAAAGAACTGAAATCTGATGAATTAAATTTATTTAGTGAAGTTGTTAACGTAGCTGAAAAGATTGGGAAGCCGGTAATACCTGTCGTAGTACCAACAAACAACGCTTTTTATTCTATAATGAATGTTGCTCATTCACTTGGAGTGCGTGAAGTTATAATAGGACTATCAGCTAAATATAAACCTGACATTCAGTTACAACAACTTGCGTTGCTTTGGGGTACGGTACATTCAGATGAAAATACACACATAAGAGTAAGAATAATCACAGAAAATAAAGAGCACACTATTGAATTGTAATTTGCTGAATTTGAATCGTTAGACATGGCTTAAGAAGACAAGAAGGTCTCCTTTTTTCTTTTCAATCATAATTTTCTTGGAAGATGAAACGTTTAAAGTCCCTTCCCTGACTCCAAATTCAAGTGATTCATTATCAAGTTTGTATTTAAAACCCTTTATTGTTATTCCACTCGCCACGGGAAAACCAAGAAGTGAAACCACTTTATTCTTCTTATATTCTCTTTCAAATCTTTTCTTTAAATAGAAAATCTCAAATTTTCTATCAATAATCTTTATATCTAAAACCTTTGAGTATCTCTTCATCACGCTTAAATTGTTCGTGATATGATCAGGTCTGTCGCCTGTAGCACCAAATACGACAACATTATTAAGATTGCACTCAACCACATACATCAATGCTTTTTCAAAATCTGTTGTCTCCTGTTCTGTTATCTTCCGAATTTCTACTCCTTTTTTCCTGAAAAAACTTAAATCCGAGTTTGTAATTGAATCAAGGTCGCCTAAAATTATGTTTGGCAAAACATTATAATGCTTCGCAGCTTTGGCACCACCGTCTGCACAAATTATATAGTCACTCTTTTTATAGAATTTCCTGAATATTGTATTTGGAACAACATCACCATTAAGGATTATTATTGTGCGGGTATTATTCAATACAAGAAGTTTTTGAAGTTTAAACAGTTTTAGTGGAGATTAGGGGAGTCGAACCCCTGACCTTTTGAATGCCATTCAAACGCTCTACCAGCTGAGCTAAATCCCCTACTGATGTACAAAAATAAGCGATTAGTGTTATAAAGACAAGGGATATTGGCAAAATTGACTAATAATTAGTGATATTTAAGCCGGGTACATGATTTAACGGTCAGGAAGCAGACAGGAAGCGTGCAGGATGCATGCAAGAAGCGGGCGTGTTGCGGGGAGAATGGTATGTTCATGGTATGTTCATGGTATGTTTATGGGATGTTTATGGTATGTTGAAATAAAGAATTGTTATTACAGAACATTATCTTGCGGTTCTTTTTTATAAACCGTATGTCAAATTTGTAAAGGAGGTACAAATTCTGACTGTAATATCTAAAATAATATACAAAAAATATGTGAGAAAGTAAAGACAAATATGTATAATATTTTATATTTTAAAATACCGATTTTACATGTTTAACTGAACTTGAAAAGCATACTTGAGTGTTATCTATTGTAATAATAAATATTTATCTTTAATTTGCTGAAATTTATAAAGAAGAATGAACAAAACTGTTAACAACGCAAGAGAAGCAATTCAAGGAATGAAAGACGGAATGACTATGATGTTCGGAGGGTTTGGACTGTGCGGTATTCCAGAAAACACGATACTTGAATTATCCAAAACTGACATTAAAGACCTAACGATAATATCAAACAACTGCGGAGTTGATGATTTCGGTTTAGGATTAATGCTTCAAAGGAAACAGATAAGAAAAATGATTTCATCTTATGTGGGTGAGAATGCAGAGTTTGAGAGGCAAATGCTCAGCGGAGAGCTTCAGGTGGAGTTAGTACCGCAAGGTACACTTGCTGAAAGAATAAGAGCCGGTGGTGCGGGTATTCCTGCATTCTACGTACCTGCAGGATACGGAACGGAAGTAGGGATAGGAAAAGAGTCACGCGAGTTCAACGGCAAGATGCACCTTTTAGAGCATGCATTTAAGGCGGATTATGCAGTTGTAAAGGCATGGAAGGGTGATACGGCAGGAAATCTGATATACAGATATACAGCAAATAATTTTAATAACATGATGGCAATGGCGGGAAAGATAACGATTGCAGAGGTAGAAGAACTTGTACCTGCGGGAGAGCTTGACCCGAATTTTATACATACGCCGGGAATATTTGTACAGAGGATATTTCAAGGTGTAAATTACGAAAAGAGAATTGAGCAATTAACCTTATCAAAATAAAAAATGGCATTAGACAAGAATCAAATAGCAAAACGCATAGGTCAGGAACTTCGCGACGGTTACTATGTAAATCTTGGGATAGGTATTCCTACATTAGTTGCAAACTATGTTCCTGAGGGTATTAAAGTAATATTACAATCCGAAAACGGAATGCTTGGGATGGGTCCTTTTCCGACGAAAGAAACTGTTGAAGCAGACCTTATAAATGCGGGTAAGCAGACGATAACATATTTGCCGGGAGCATCATTCTTTGATTCGGCTACAAGTTTTGCTATGATAAGGGGCGGGCATGTAGATATTACAATACTTGGTGCGTTTGAAGTTTCAGAGAAAGGTGATATTGCGAGCTGGAAAGTACCCGGAAGATTAATAAAAGGAATGGGCGGTGCGATGGATTTAGTAGCATCAGCCGAGCATATAGTTGTTGCAATGCAGCACACGAATAAAGATGGACAGTCGAAACTGCTTAAAGAATGCACATTACCTTTAACAGGCGTAAAATGTGTAAAGAAAATTGTGACTGACCTTGCTGTTCTTGAGGTAACGGATAAGGGTTTCAAGCTGCTTGAAAGAGCACCGGGTGTAACGGTCGAGCAGATAAAGGCGGCTACAGCGGGTACGCTGATAGTTGAGGGTGATATACCTGAAATAGCTTTATAAGATTTTATTTTATGAACTATCCCCGAAAAGTTGTATTAGGCGATATTACAGTAAGAGACGGATTTCAGCATGAAGAAAAGTACATACCACTTGAAGCAAAACTATGGCTGGCTGAGCAATTAATCCTTGCAGGATTTAAGAATGTTGAAATTACAAACCTTGGAAACCCAAGAGCAATGCCGCAGTTCAAAGACGGCTACGAGCTGATAAAAAGGATAAAGACAAGCAAAAAAACAGTACACCTTATTGATTCAGTTACACTTACCGCAGTAACGATTAGAGAAAAAGCAATAATAAGAGCGATTGAAGATAAGAAAAACGGCTTTGGTCCAGACAGAATTCTGCTAATGACACCGACGAGCTATTCATACCACTTCAAGAATGCCGGTATGTCTTATGAAGATTATTGGAAGTTGGCGGAGAAGTACATAAAGCTATGTGATGAAGTTGGGATAAAAGTTGATGGTTCTGTAAGTACAATATGGGGTTGTCCGATAGAAGGCCCGACTGATTTAAACAGGGCTTTAGAATTTACAAAAAGATGGTTAGATATTGGTGCGAGCGATGTGGAGCATGCAGACCATGATGGTTCAGCAACGCCTGACAGAATATATGATTATTTTTCGATGGTATTGGATAAGTTTCAGAATCCGGAAAAACATATAGCCCATCTTCATTCGACTCATGGATGGGGTTTAGCGAATGTTCTTGCGGCACTTCAGGCGGGAATGACAAACTATGAATCAACGATGGGCGGACTCGGCGGTCAGCCTGCAAACTTCTTTGACGGTGTGCCTGTAATGGGAACGGGAGATTACTACTCAGTAGATACAGAGCTTGCCGGTCTGATTTGCACTGAAGATATGGTTGTAATGATGGATGAAATGGGCATAGAGACAGGGCTTGATATAGAAAAGGTTTTGAACATAGGCAGAATGGTAGAAAGAATTGTCGGCAGAAAGCTTCGTTCGGAAAGTATAAGAACGGGCAGGGTTCCAAAAGAATTAAAATCAAATTAAATATAAATGAATTATCCTAAAAAAGTCACAATAGGTGATATTACCGTAAGAGATGGTTTCCAGCATGAGGAGATATACATTCCAATGGAAGCAAAGCTCTGGACAGCAGAGCAGCTTATACTTGCAGGATTCAAGCATGTTGAAGTAACAAACCTTGGCAATCCAACAGGCATGCCGCAGTTCAAGGATGCAGATGAACTAATGAAGAGATTAAGAACGAGTAAGAAGATAGCACATCTGATTGATTCGGTATCTTTAACGTGCGTTACGATAAGGGAAAAAGCAGTTGAGAGAGCGATTGAAAACAGAAAGAACGGATTCGGACCCGACAGGATTTTGCTGATGGTTTCGACGAGCGAATCGCATCACAAGAAGAATTCTGGATTGTCGCTTGATGACTACTGGAAAATGTCTGAGAAGTATATTAAACTTGCACGCGATGCAGGAATAAAAGTTAACGGAACGGTAAGCACAATCTGGGGATGCCCGATAGAGGGTCCGACAGAAATGAAGAAGGCGGTAGAATTCACGAAGAGATGGTTTGACATAGGAGCGAGCGATGTAGAGCATGCAGATCATGACGGCTCGGCTTCACCTGACAGGATTTATAAATATTTTTCGATGTTGATGGATGAGTTTCAAGACCCTGCCAAGCACATAGTACATCTTCATACAACGAGAGGCTGGGGTTTAGCGAATGTACTCGCGGCACTTCAGGCAGGAATGACAAACTATGAATCAACAATGGGCGGATTAGGCGGACAGCCGGCAAACTTCGTAAGCGGAGTACCTGTAAGCGGAACGGGAGAATATTATTATAAAGATTCCAGTATAGTAGGACTTGTTTCGACTGAGGATATGGTTGTAATGATGGATGAGATGGGAATTGACACGGGTCTTGATGTTGATAAAGTTTTAAACATAGGCAAGATGGTGGAAAGGATAGTCGGGAAAAGACTCCGGTCAGAAAGTATAAAGACAGGAAGAATACCAAAGACACTTTCGGGAAGATAAAATAAAACATAAAGATAATTCGATATGGACACACGATATATTCGGGTGTCCATTTTTCATTCATAGACTTCTCCCCTCTCATGTAATCATTATCGAATTGAAAAATAAATCTAAAATATGCAGGTTAAGAAATAATTACAGGAATGAAAAAGTTTATTATTATAGGACTATTATTAAGTATAGCTATTGTAAGTATTTTATATTATACTTTTCGAGCAAACACATCGCCATCTAATCTTGATTTTCAAATATCGGTAGAAAAAATTACTTTTTTAAAAGGTGAAGAATTTGACATCATATTCTCTATAACTAATGTGGGAAGTAAAATAGATTCTGTTCAAAACTTTAATTCAGTTACGCTAAGTTCTGATGCAGAAATCAGCAGTGACAAAAAACCCACATTACCATACGGAGGAATGCCTGCTTTAGATTTACCACTTTATTATTATAAAATACAACCGAATGAAAATATTTCCGAAGAAGTTTCACTTCAATTCTTTCGTGGTGATGATGGGGCGCCATTCTACATTTATTTCTCGAACGGAAAGTATAAAGTAAGAGGTGTTTGTAAGGATGGATTAGGGCAAACTATAAAATCAAACACAATAGAATTTGAAATTATAGAACCAGAAGGGATTGAAAAACAAGCATTTGAGGATTTTTCCTTCATAGTAAATTATCAAAAAAATCTTGAGAAGAGAGTTACAAATCAAGGAGATAGGATTCTTCTTGTTGATAAAGCAATAGAATTTCTACATAAATATCCAACATCTGTTTATACAGGAAGAATACTTTATATTAGTTATCATAATAGGGAACCTGGCAAGTATAAATTTGATGAATCATATTTAAATGATATTGAGTTTTTTCTCGAAAAAAATCCAAAGTCAAGTTCTTTGAAGCCATTAATATCTTCTATGACGGCGTATTTCTGGTCAGTACCAAATGGGAAAGAAAAGGCGATAGAACATTTTAATACACTTAAGCAAAAGCTAAACAACAGCAGAGTTGATGAATTGATTGAAGAACAGTATCGGCAAAATGAATTATTTAAAGAACAGTAATATTAATTAAAAATTTTATGTTATTAGAAAAATAATTTTCATTAGTTTAATAAAAGTATGAAAAGATACATTAAATTAATTCTTGGTACTTTTATAATTCTGATTATAGCAAGTACGTTATGGGACACTTTAAGGATTAAAGCATCTGCATCTAATCTTGATTTTCAAATATCGGTAGAAAAAAATACTTTTTTAAAAGGTGAAGAATTTGACATCATATTCTCTATAACTAATGTGGGAAGTAAAATAGATTCTGTTCAAAACTTTAATGAAGTTACTCTAAGTTCCGATGCAGAAATCAGCAGTGACAAAAAACCCACATTACCATACGGAGGAATGCCTGCTTTAGATTTACCACTTTATTATAATAAAATACAACCTAACGAAAAAATTTCTGATGATGTTCCACTTCAATTTTACCGCGGTGATGATGGGGTATCATTATACAGTTATTTCTCGAATGGGAAGTATAAAGTAAGAGGTGTTTGTAAAGATGGATTAGGGCAAACTATAAAATCAAACACAATAGAATTTGAGATTATAGAACCAGAGGGAATTGAGAAACAAGCATTTGAGGATTTCTCTTATATTGTATATTATGAGAAAAAATACATTAAAAATAGAGCTAGAAATCAAGAAGATAGGGTTATTCTTGTTGACAAAGCAATAGAATTTCTCTACAAATATCCAACTTCAGTTTATACTGGAAGAATATTATCTTTAAGCTTTTTAGTTCGGGAATCTGGTAAGTATAAATTTGATGAATCATTTTTAAATGATATTGAGTTTTTTCTTGAAAAAAATCCAAAGTCAAGATATTTAAAGACATTAATATCTAACACAACGGCGTATTTCTGGTCAGTACCAAATGGGAAAGAAAAGGCGATAGAACATTTTAATACACTTAAGCAAAAGCTAAACAACAGCAGTGTTGATGAATTGATTGAAGAACAGTATCAAAAAAATGAATTATTTAAAGAAAATATTAGGTAGTATAAGTCATATCCAACTCATCAAATAACCTAGCTATTAATTTTTTACAAAGCCAGATTTGAGATAAACGACAAACATTTTTCTCTTGATTATTATTCATCAAATTAATAAATCGTATTAAATAAATGAATATTATGAAAACATTATTTATTTTCTTAGCAATTTGTTTGTTTGCAACGGGAGCATTAAGCCAGAGTTATCAGGACTGGAAATGGCTTCATCAATCACCGCAGGGTAACGAACTTAGATGGGTTAAGATGTGGGATGTGAATACGATATATGCAATAGGCGGCAAAGGAACGTTTATCAAGACAACGAACAGAGGCGCAAACTGGTTCGTTAATCACACGGCTGGGCGAACATCGGGAATACCGATACAGAGAGCAGACTTACGGAACGCATGGTTCTTTAATCAGAGTACGGGAATTGTAATCGGTTCGTATGGAAGTATATTAAGGACAACTGACGGCGGTTTGACATTTGACAGTACGGGCAACCCTGCGCCGACAAACACTACATTTACAGGAATAAGTTTTATAAACAATCTGACGGGATATGTAGTCTGCGGATTAACAGATTACAGATTAATGAAAACAACGAACGGCGGAATAACCTGGAATAACAACATCGGTACGACGCCGGGCTATTCAAATCCATACGAACTGCATGCTTTTACGGAGAATAAACTTATAGTATTCAACCAGCTTGGAGATAATTTCATAACGACTAACGGAGGATTTTCATGGACTACATATCCGATTGGCAATTTAGTTAATTTTAACAAAGCTGTTTTCTTAGACGCAAACACAGGTTATGCATGCGGTGACTGGGGCAGGTGCAGATATACAAATGACGGAGGATATACCTGGGCGAACATGGCAGGAATACTTTTTGACAGAAACATACATTTCACGGATATAAAATACAGGGATAATACTGTTTATCTGACGGGAAATTCGAACTACATATACCATTCATCGAACCATGGCGACACGTGGGATTCGATAGCATTTATGGCACCTTCGGCACAGCCATTATGGAGCAACTCATATTATTCATCTGACTTCTCCATAACGGCGGATACAATGATAACCGTAGGGGCGAAGGGTTCCATACATCAAACACTTGGAACTTTTAAGCAGCCGCTTGGACAGTATTTAAAAACGGGAAACATGCGGGACGTCTGGTCGTCGGCGAATGCCGGAGTACTGTTAGCAGTGGGAGCACCGTCCGTTTCGACGGTTACACAAGACCAGATATTAAGGTCAACAAATTCGGGCAATAACTGGACGGTTGTTTCACCTTCTGCAACGTCGAATGCAGAGTTTTACAGTATAGACATGATAGATGACAACACGGGATATATATGCGGGAATAGGTCGGCAGTTTACAGAACGACTAACGGCGGAGTCAACTGGGATTCGCTTGTTATACCGAATATGCCTGCAGGAATAATATTATCGAAAGTCGATTTTGTGAATGCGCAGACGGGATGGTTATTTTCGAGATACACTGCGGGTAATGATTCGACAATTTTCAAAACAACGAATTCGGGAACAACCTGGACGAAGCAAAAGATAAACGCAAACACGACGGGTAATACGATATACAGTGCCTGTATGCTGGATGAGAACAACGGATGGCTTTTGAGCAGCAGGCCGAGAGCATGGAAAACCACTAACGGCGGGGCTGTATGGGATTCGACGCTATTGGGGGATAATTATCTCGCAGGTTCACTTTACGATATAAAGATGCTGAATGCACAAACTGGATACTGCGTCGGTTCGAATAACAGAGTTTACAAAACGACTAACGGCGGAGCAACGCCATGGTCGAACGTAAGTTTTTCGTCCACGACTGTAATAACAAATTATGCAGTTGAAGTTAGGAATCAGCAGGAGTGCGTGGTGATGGGTACTTACGGTACGGGATATTACACGTCGAACGGCGGCCTTTCATGGACTAAGAAATTTTTACAATCGAGCATAAGCGACATATACGGTTCTTATTTATCGCAAGACGGTATTTTGTATGCTGTTACACTTTTAGATTCTTATATTTTTAAGAACTCAAGTATATTCACGACAGGAATAAACACGGTATCGGAGAATGTACCTGTAACAATAAGACTAAAGCAGAATTATCCGAATCCGTTTAATCCAAGAACAGTTATTGGTTTTCAGCTGCCCCGCCACGGCGGGTCTCCGACCAGTAATGTTGTTATAAAAATCTATGATGTTACGGGACGAGAGGTGCAGACTCTGGTTAATGAAACGCTAAATGCGGGAGATTATAAAATTACATTTGACGGTTCGGGACTGACGAGCGGGGTGTATTATTACAAAATTACTGCGGGCGAATTTTCGGAGACACGGAAAATGATTTTACTGAAATAAAATTACTGCAACAAATTTATTTCTACTGCATCGGTAGAAGTCCATAATATATTTTGCGGGTCGGGATAATTTGCAATAAAGGATATATAAATTATACCTTTTTTGAATTCCGATAATAATTTTTTATTCTCATCGGTAAATTTAAATGTTACAGTATTAGGTTTATGGTTAAATTGTTCTGAAATTAGTTCTTCGAAAGACAAGAAATCAAAAGCAGTATCTTTTTTAGGATTGCGTGGGTCATAGAGGTAAACAATAGAGACTGCCTGATAGGGTAAAGTAAAGACTTTTTCGGGATTACTATCGAAGGAGTATTCAAGAGAAAAATAATCATCATCCCAGATTAGAGCATTAGTTTTCATGTAGATATTAGGAGGAGAAATAATATTATTCGGAGTAAGTCCTGTTGAGGGGGTTTTACTTCTATTTGCACTGAAAATACGTCCGTAATAATTCTCACCGAACAAATCGGAGTTTTTCCAGATAAATTTTAAATATTTATTTTCAGATATTTCTTTAGTAAAAGAGGAAGTATAAGCGAAACCGCTTTCATTGTCTTTAGTTTTCCGGGATTTTGGTTTATTTGGGTCACGGGGGCTTGGTTTACTGCGGAAATATCTTTTTCCGTTCCTGATACAGAATACCATATCACCAGCAGAACCTGAGAATTTACCAAGCAGAGAGCGTTTAATGATAGCCATAGATGAAAAATATTAGTTTATTCATTACAAAAATACAAAAAGTTTACATGAATTTAAACAGTTCGTTGGCACTTTTAGGATTGGACATTGACCATCGGGGGGTAAAGGAACGCCTATGAATTGCGTCTTATTTGCGAATAAAAGGCGTATAAAAGGCGTATGAGATGAGTGTAAATATTGAATAAACATATGGTTATTTTGTTAAGAATTGACAACCTCGTAATAATAGCTATATCATAGAAAAATGAATTTTTCCACGACTAAGCGGGTGGGAGTTCCCGAGCACTGCTTTTGGAAATAGGAAAAGATTTAATTCTTAATAACTAAACAATGACAGTTACCTTCTCATAGAGTTCTGGTAAACAATTTTGTCTCATACGGAACTTCGTCCCATGATTATGACCAGTTCTTGCATCAAAATCTACTAAAATATTTCCATTCTCAATAGAATTTAAGAAACCCTCGAAATTGAACTTCTGTAACATTAAAACTTTACAATAGCTATAATACTCTTTATCGTTTTCTTTTTTCACCTCTGCTTGAACATAAAAACAATTGATCAATTTTGTTCCAGCTTTATTTGATAAATCATCAAAGCCCCAATATGGTTGAGGATTTAATTCACTAAGTCCTATTCGCTTATTAACTTGTTTCAACCATGATTTATGTTTGCATGATACTTTTGTGTTGTCAAAAGAAATTAAAACTTTTTTATCGTTTCTATTTATCTTAACCATAAAACCTCTATCACTGGCTGACAGCCCATGAATTGTTTGTCGAAAGCTCATTTCATTTTTAGGATATTTCTTTCCAGCTTCTTTATGCTTCCAACCATATTTTAAAAGAAATAATTGCGGAACAAATCTAACTGCTCTTGGTGATGGTTCAATATGTAATAATGTTGTAAGAGAGGTTGAGTTAATGCGTTGAGATTTCAGCTCCCACTCTGCTGCATTAGGCATCGGCAGATTATTTTCTGTAATACCTAACAAGTCTTCAAGAGTATTTCCAATACCGCCTGAGTTTCCATGTCTAGCATTTTCAATCCATCCTCTTGCTGCGATATCTTGTAGTTCTTTTATTAAACTTTCCTTAGTGAAAATTTTCATTCTGTTTTTTGAAAAAGAGTAAGTGGTCTATACTTTAATAATTCACTGTGTTTTTTATTCCGTTCAATTCTTTCCTCAGAATTTTTGCAATACTCGGGGGAAAGTTCGATACCAATAAATTTTCTTTTTAGTCCCATAGCGACTATTGCTGTTGTACCACTACCCATAAAAGGATCTAAGATTATTTTAGAGGTTGTTGAAGCTATTATTCTATCGATAAGTTCAACAGGAAATGGCGCGGGATGAGTATTATTCATTTCTTGTTTAAATTCCCATACATCACCATAAGCATTTGCTTTCGGAGCCAGTTTAAATTTTTGTTTAGGGATTAAGTAAATTACTTCATAAGTAGGAAGAAAATAACCGGGATTAAAATTTATTCCGCCTTTTCTTTTCCAAATAATTATTTGTCTGACTGGTAAATCTCTAATAATATCTTTGCGGTCTTGTATAACGCCATCTTGGACTCGCCATTTGTGATTATAAAAGATTGCACCATCATCTTTTATAAGACGGAACATTTCTTTTAAACAATTATACTGCCATTCCGCATATTTCTCATGAGGCATATTGTCATCATAATTGTTATAACCGTTAACTAAAGCCGCACCAGCCCACTTTCCGCCCCTACCATCTTTCATTCCGTTACCCGTCGAGTTTTTTAAATTATACGGAGGTGATGTGACAACTAAATCCAGACATTTATTGGGCATCTGCTTCATCGTAACTAAACAATCACCACAAATAATTTTATTAATAAAATTATCCGGAAATTTCATATTAGGTTTTTCGTTAATCAAAAGATGAAGTCCATTTCATAAAATAAAGAGTTTATGTAATTCTATCAAATAATATAAGAATTGTATAAATATTATTCTATAGAAAATGCGAATATTCACTCTGAAAAACATAGGATATTCATAATAATTATTTTACATATATTAAATTACTTCCTGAGCAAAGATTGAAAGGAAGGTGAAATAGTATAAGTATTAGAAAAACAATTAATAAATTGTAAGAATTTAGTCATTTTAGTCTGGAAGTGGTAAATAGAGTTTTTAAAAGAAATTTGAATGGAATCTGATTGTATTTGATTGAAACGATATGGACAGTAAAACCTTATTAAAGGTATAAAATTATTTAATTGATTTCATTATGGATGAGAGAAAAGAGATTTCCAAACAGGTAATTATATTCTTTGTGATATTGTCATTAATGACGACAGGGGTTTTTCTCTGGATGTTCAGCGGTGCAAAAGAGAATATTGCTGCAATACTACTGATGATGTACACCCCCGCAATTTCTGCAATAATAACTTCTTTAATACATAAAGATAAAATCGGTGGCTACGGATGGAAGCCCGGGAAGATAAAATATCTGGGTTATGCATATTTATTTCCTCTGGCTGTTTCACTAATTGCTTATGGAATTGCGTGGTTTTCGGGACTTGCAGAATTCACTGCGGATCAAGTTGTAAATTACAAATGGTCTAAGATGCTGGGATTTGAGCTGCCGGCACCATTCATCGTTGGTGCTCTTTCAAAAATGACGCTGGGATTCTTATTTACTTGTATTTCTGTACTTGGGGAGGAAATCGGGTGGAGCGGATTTTTAACGCCAAAGCTATTGAAAATATTTCCAGTGCCTGTTACCTCTTTGATTGTAGGGTTGTTCTGGTCGGTTTGGCATTTCCCTGCAATCATCGGCGGATTCTACGGTCAGGGTACTCCGCTTTGGGTTGCATTACCCGGGTTTACGCTTGTACTGGTCGGGTATTCTTTTATGAGAACAATGCTTGTTAAGAAATCAAAAAGTTTGTGGACGGGTGTTGTGCTTCATTCAAGCGGAAATATTATACTGTTGGGGATGTTCTGGGAAATGACAGTGCAAAAGGACTTTGCCGCTTACTTTGTATCCGAGACCGGGATACTGACGGGGATTGTTTGCTTAATATCGGCAATAATAATCACTTTGTTCAAAGGCGGCAAAGAAAAGGAATAGATACGAAAAACAAGTTGCGGTTTCTTTGACAGCTATTTGATTTGTTCTTTGTTTATTGTTTAACTGGATTCCCAAGGAATATCGCATTCGGGACTGATGAGCGGGGTGTTTTTTTACGGACTTGTTTCGGGACAGTATACAGTAACAAGAGGATGGTATATGAAATAATTCGGGTTTATTGTTATTTTATTCGTAATTATATTTATGCGGGATTATGTAATCCCGTATTTTGTTTTATAGAATATATTGATTGAAAGTGGTCACTGAAAAGAGTAATATATAATTTTGATGTTAAGAGCTTTTTAACACGAAAACACCAAGGCACAATTAGAGATTATTTTAATTGGGGATGAACCGGAGTTTTAACTTTTCAGGTGCGGTTGCGTATTCAAATTAGACTTATCATCATACAATAGCGGGAGGGATAAAATGATACGAGTTATACTAATTGTAATTGCATTAATCTGCGGTTTTTCAGAGAGCAATGCGCAGTGGATTGTAGATACTCTTAAGACTAATACAAGTGTCAGCGAAGTTGATATAAATTTTCTATCATCCACACCAATAATTGACGGGGTAATTGATAAGAATTTGGAATCACTTCCTGAGAGGAAATTTTCTTACATATCGAGGATGATAAACGATGCGGCTCCATTGGTAACGTACAGAATTGGTTACGGCACCGAGTTTTTGTATGTTTACATTGAGGCAAAGACGGAGTTTTTAACCTTCCGAGACCGTGCATATCAGAATGGAGACGGATTCCTTTTATTAATTTGCAAACCTCAAACTGACAATAAACCAGCGGACGAATTTTATGAGCTTGCCTGTTCAGCTGTAAACTCACCAGATAAAGAATGGACGCGTCATATATTCTGGAACTACAATGTTGACAGAATATTTTTACCGACAAGCACGGATACAAAGCTCGAATTCGCTGAAGGTGATGGAAAGATTAGTTTTGAATTATTGCTGCCCTGGACCGACGTAAAGCCAAACCATCCATGGCTTTCAGAGGGAATAGGATTTAACCTTACGTTTTGCAAGGCAGTAGAACCGAAGGGGCAAATCTGGTATCAGACATCGGATGATAATTCTGGTGCGGAATTTCAGAAAAGGAAATATGAGATAATGCGATTTCAGAGACCTGTAATGGAAGGAAAGCCGCAAACATTTGTATCATTCAGAGAAGGGCACACTATGGAGGGTAATGTGATAAATGGTGAGGCAATAACAATTTCCAATGAAACAATAAAAGAGAATGTATTTATTATACAGGAATCGGGCGAAAAGCCAGCGGTTATTGATGTGTTGAAATATGATTGCACACTCGGATTAACGAGGCATGAGTTTACGCTAAACATCAAACAAGCCCCTGAAGGTGCGTATATGTTCAGATGGAAATCACAGAATAGGTTAAGTTTAGGAGCGAATGGTTTATCAATATTACCAAAGTTCGACGAAAAGGAATTTGAAAATGTAGTGCAAAAAAACAAGGAAGTGCTTTCAAAGAGTTCGTATAGTACAATACAATTTATGATACAAGAATTAGGTGAAAAACTAAGAGCATTAAAAATTTACGAGACATGCAGGACAGAGAGAATCAATTTATCGAGATTAAACAAAGTGATTAATACTGTGAAGACGGGAATTGACCCATTTGAGAACAGCGCCGGTTTCATACGCAAGGCTTACCTTTCGAAAGTTGACGGTACTTTACAGCCGTATGTAGTTTATCTGCCTGAGAACTATGATAAGAACAAAAAGTATCCGTTGATGGTATATCTTCACGGAAGTGCATCGGACGAGAATAATATACGCGGAGTTCTTGGAATAATTCCAAAAGATTTCATCGCAGCAGGCCCGCTTGGGAGAGGAAAATCGAACGCATACTCACGAGACAATGCACAGGACGATATTGCTGAAGTAATTAACGCTGTGACTGAAGATTACAATGCAGATACAACACGAATTCTTTTAACAGGATTTTCGATGGGAGGATATGGAGTTTACAGAACGTTCTATGAAACGCCGAACAAATACAAAGCATTAGCTGTATTCAGCGGAGGACCTAATATAGGTTCAAGGTATGCACCGGCAGAGCTTGCACCTGATTTTACGGATGAAAAGAATCTTGGCTCTTTTAAGAATGTACCAATATTTATATTTCACGGGGAAAAAGATTTAAACGTAACATTGCAGGCGACATTAGATTTTGTAAACAAGATGAAAATGACGGGTGCAAAGATTGAATTACTTACTGAACCGGACAAAGGTCACGAATTTCCGGGAATTGCTACAGTAGAAAAATATCTGAGATGGGTTGAGAATGTGATGAGATAATATCAGAGTGTATTCCACGTATAAGTTTAGTCCGGAAATAGTACTGAACAATAACACTTAGATTTACGTATAATAATCAGATAAATAAAAAGGAAGGGGTACATCATGAAAAACTTATATGTACTTTTAATTGTAATATCTTTCCACATTACATCATTCAATTGCACCGCATTTGAAAAAGGAACAAAGTATACTTTCCCATTTAAACTTGTCAACAACAAAGTGCTTGTACCAGTAAATATTGGGGAATCAAGAACTTTTGACGTGATACTTGACAGCGGGTTCGGGTTTGACGGATTAATATTGTTTAACGGCGATCTTGCCGATTCTATACAGATAAGGAACAGAATGTCGGTTCAGATACCGGGAGCCGGAGACGGACCACCATCGAATGCAATAATGTCCGACTCGATGACGTTCAATTCGGGAAGCTGTGAGTTTACGAATCAAAGGATTATTTTTCTTCAGAACGAAGTATTCAAGAAATCATCCGCAGACGGCGTGATAGGATATACTTATTTCGGACACTACAAAGTTGAAGTGGATTATGACAACAAAATTATTACATTACACGAAAATACTGATACGATAGATGAGGCGGGTTGGGAGGTAATTCCTCTTACATTTGACTTAAATAACAAACCGCATCTTGATATATCACTTTCGATTGCCGGAGAAGAACCTGTTAAGCTGGATGTGTATATTGACTATGCGGCAAGTCTATCGCTGGAGCTTACGATAAAAGAAGGCATGAAGTTCGAACTTCCCGAAAAATATATAGCGGATTACGGAGGTTACGGTTTGAGCGGCGACGTGCATGGAAAGACAGCAAGAATACACGGCTATAAAATCGGGAAGTATGAATTCAGAGATGTGACAGCAACTTTCTTTGAAGGAAACTCGCGTTCGAAAGACAGGTATGCAGACGGAGTAATATCGAATGATGCGCTCCGCAGGTTTAATCTTGTGTTTGATTACAATGGGAAGAAACTACTAATAAAGCCTAATGATTCCTTTAATGAGCCGTTTGAGGTAGTAAATTAGTTGAAACCGGAAATAACATTAAATTTTCGAAATGGAAATTGATAATTTATCACAATGAAAAGTAAATTAACTGCGGAAACAAAGTATGAACTACTAAAGGAAATCTCGAATAAAATGAGGGATACTTTAGAGCTTGATGAAATACTTAATAAACTTCTTGATGCACTGAAGAATGTTGTAAAACACGATGCGTCGGGAATATTTATACTTAGTCAAGATATATCTTCGCATCCACATTACAATTTCCCGAAACAACACATAGCAGGTATTGCACAAAGGGGGTTTAACCTGCCGCCGGAAAAAGATGATATGTTAACCTCGGGTAAAGGTTTAATAGGGCATGTTATCAGCACAGGAGTTAGCCTTGTGATACCCGACGTACGGCTTGATTCACGGTACATTCCGGGCAGGAGGCAGACAAAATCCGAGATAGTAGTTCCGATAAGGAAGAACAACAGGACAATAGGTGCGCTTGATGTGGAGAGCGACAAAATAGGAGCATTCAATGAAACCGATTTAGAGATATTGAGTTTTTTTGCTGATGCGGCATCTATATCAATAGAGAGGGCAATGCTCCACACACAAATACTTGAAAAAGAAAAGGTTGAGAAGCAGCTTCAGATTGCGAGAGAAGTACAATCGAGACTTTTACCGCAGACCTCTCCTAAAATAAAAGGATATGAATTTGCGGGGTTGTGCATACCGACGTATGAAATCGGCGGTGATTATTTTGATTATATAAGAATTGATGAGGACAATACTGCAATAACGGTAGCTGATATTTCAGGTGACGGTATTCCAGCAGCGCTAATAATGACGGCATACAGGGCGCTTCTGCGTTCGCACGTAAAAACGTATAGTAATCCTTCAGATTTAATGCAGTATTTGAACAATCAGTTATCAGACTTCACGAGGAAGAAAGATTTTGTAACGGCATTTTACGGTATATTAAATACAAAGAACAATACTTTCCGTTACACTAACTGCGGGCACAATCCGCCGTTGCTATTTAGAGCGAATGGAAAAATTGAGCTGCTTGATTTACATGGTCCAACACTTTGTATAATGGAGGACGTGATATTTCAAACGGGAAAAACCAAGCTAAATCCGGGAGACCAGATTGTGCTTTACACTGACGGTGTAACAGAAGTATTTAATGACAAGAGAGAAGAATTCGGACTAGATAAGTTAATTGATGTAATTAGACCAAAAATAAAAATGCAGGTGAGTGATTTACTTCATAAGATTATTGAAGAAACAAAGAACTTTTCCAAGTCTGAATACTATAAAGATGATTACACACTGGTAATAGTGAAACGACAGAAAACGGTAAAGATAGTTGATTATTCGAGCAAACTAAAAAAGCACTTTAAAGATTTGAATTTAGAATGGCTGAACAAATACTTTGAGGTAGAAAAAGCGGATGAAATGATACTTAACAATCCGGAAAAGTACATAATAAATAAGGGAGGATTCATATTATTTGCAAAAGCAGAGGGTAAAATATGCGGGACAGTTGCAGTAAAAAGAATCAATGATGCAGAATATGAGATGACCAAAATGGCAGTATCGGAGGAATATCAGGGAAAAGAAATTGGTAAAAAACTTGCGAAGGAAGCAATTAAAAAAGCTGTTTCACTCGGAGCGGTGAAAATTGTGCTGGAAACGAGTTTAAAACTTGAAAAAGCCGTCAAATTGTACAAAAAGCTTGGATTTGAAGAAGTAAATTACGATGCAAACACAAAAACCCGGTACGAAAGACCGACAATAAAAATGGAATTAAATTTGTAAAATTTTAAGGTGTCCAGGTTAATCAAAAGGTACCTAATAATTGAATTTAATTTTAATAATATTTCTGCTAAATTTGTATGTTAATAAATTAATCATTAAATAAGGAGTAATACTTTGGCAGTAAAGATAACTGAAGAATGTATAGCCTGCGGAGCCTGCGAAGCAGAATGCCCAAACGATGCAATTTATGAAGCAGGAAAAGACTGGGTAATAGGCGGCGAGACGAAACCATCACTTTCAGACGAACATACATATATCGTCCCCGATAAATGTACTGAATGTGTAGGATTTCACGATGAGCCCCAATGTATACCAGCATGTCCTACAGAAGCAATTATATTGGATCCCGACCATGCAGAAACAAAAGAACAACTCATGGCAAAGAAGGAACATTTAGACAGTGTAGGCAGATAATAGATTTTAGTTCTAAATGAAGAAAGCTCTTTCACTCGATGGTGAAAGAGCTTTTCTCTTTATATGAAAAATTAATTAGTTTTCCCGAAGAACAAATTCATCGTACTCCATTTCAAAACGGAGTTTATGTTTAGATTCTTCTTGTGCAAGCATTTGAAATATAGCCTTCAGTTCAGGAATGTCGGTTTTCTGAGAGAGACGTGTGTATAGGTTGAAGGAAGATTTTTCGCGGTTCATTGCAACAATTAACGCTTCCTGATAGCTCATATCGGGTTTAATAACAACAGAATCGACATAATCGCTGATTTTAAGGTCCGAAATGCTTTCCGAAGAAGCGATAAATACTTTTTCCTCTTTTATCTTTTTTAGCTTAGCTTTATGTGCCACTTCTTCCTGAGCGAACTCAAGGAAGATGTTTTTCATATCCTTATTCTTCACTCTCTCGGCAAGCTGATTATAGAAATCAACGGCTTTCTGTTCAGAATCCATTGCAAATTCGAGGACATCGTCAATATTTTCAAATTTATCCATTAAAGTAATTTAAATTAATTTAATAATTCTTTTGATTCTTCAATTTGAGTGTCGAAGTACAGTTCAAAACGTTTCGTAAGATAATCGCAACCATAATCGAATAACTTCGATTTAGAATCTTCTGCTGTTATTTTCAAAGAATATAAACTTTCGACATTGCCTTCCACTTTATCATTCAACATAGATGCAATTTCAAGAGAAATATCCTCAGACTGAACTGTATTTTTCTTATCACTAAATAAAAATAATAATTCTATTATTTGTGTGACAGAATCTTTTTCAAGTTTTGACACAGATTCAGCGTCAAAATTGAGAATATACTTCTGCGTATTGGAATAGCTACCGCCTATTTCAAATGGATATGAAGCAGGAAGGATTACATCCGCAAGAGATGCAGTATCGGTCATGAAATAATCCTGAACGACTTTGAAATCCGACTTATTCAGCATAGCGATGATCTCATTTTTGTTGTAAGAACAACCAACGGGATCTTCGCCAAATATGAATAGGTTTTTCAGGTTATTGAACTTTTCAGATGTAATATTACCGTTATAAATATCCATATCAAAAAGTCCCTGAGAATTGTTCTTTTCTTTCAGAGAAATAAGCCCAGATGATGATTTTCCGAGTTTTCCAGTAATAAGCATAAGATTGAAAATCTCCATAGCTGTTTCCGATGCTACATTCTTCTCTGCAAAGATGAGCATTGCATTCGGTTCATTATTAAACTCTTCAATAAACTCAACGAGCTGATTCTTGGAAGCTATTCCGGACTGTTTGACAAGATCATTGAAGTCCAGAGAGAGAATATTTTTCTTATACTCATCAAAACCTTTTACACGATCATTTATGAAAACACTGTTTTCCATACTGTTGGATAGTATGTAATGATTAACAGCTTTTATAAAGCAGTAATATGAATCAACATTAATGATTTTATCTGCTTTGTTCAGAGTTCTGTCACACTCTTTATCCGTAATGACACTGACTATTACACCGTATTGTGTTTTTGCATTATTGACCATATACCCAACAACGGGGTTTTCATAATTTACTTCAGAACCGAGAAGATAGATTCTACCCGAGCCATTAATTTGAGAGAATGGAACGTTAGCTTCGGTTATGTTTAAGTAACCATCTCCCCTATTTAAATAGTGAAAACTTGAAGTATTAACTGATTTAACTGAAGCTGATAATTTTTTAATAAGGAATAATTCTTCGTTTGTCAGCCGAGCACCAGCAAAGAAAGCATTTTCATCAGGCAAAACAGATTGAATTTTCATCTTAATAACATCGAATACATTTTCAAAAGATGTTTCTTGAAACGTTCCATTTACTTTAATTAAAGGTCTAGTAATTCGTTTGCCGTCATTGAGGTATCTGTATCCGAATTTTGGGAAGCGACAGATATTTTCATCTTTATTAATTTCACCGCTCACTCCTGTTACTTTCATAACAAATCCATTTTTATGGTGTATTCTAATCGCACAACCGACAGAGCAATAATTACAGATTGATTCGAATGAATCGAGTTCGAGAGGGCCCGGTTTAAACTTGAAATTTTCAGTTATTGCACCTGTAGGGCATGTAGAAATACACATTCCGCAAGATTCACAATCAGTATCGAGAAGGCTTTCACCGAGGCTTGGAGCGACGTAAGACTCGAATCCCCGGTTAACAAGACCGAGAGCATTTGCACCCACAACATCTTTACAAATTCTAATACAACGAGAACACAGGATACATTTATTATTATCTATTTCAATAAAGGGATGTCTGAAGTCAACATCATATTTTTTGTATTCACCGTCAAACCTTGTCTGCACAGCTTCATATTCAGTTGAGTATTTCTTTAAGTCACAAGTGTAGTATTCTGTGCAACCGCATTCCATACATCTTTTAGTTTCTTCATGAGCTGCTTCGTGAGAATATCCAAGTTCTACTTCAAAGAAATTACTGCGTTTTTCAGGAGCAAGAGTCGGCATTTCTTTTCTAAGTTGTTCAGCGTATTTTCCTAAATAATCATCTTTTATCTGCTTCTCAAAATTTTCACGTTTAGATATAAACTCATACTTGTCACCAGTAATAGGCAAGTCAGATAAGTACTGATGACAGCTCTTTGCAGCTTTCCTACCCTGAGCAATAGCTTCAATAAGCGTAGCAGGACCAGTAACACCATCACCGCATGCGAAAACAGATTTTATTGAAGTCTGCAGGGTCTTTTTATTTGCATCAATATCACCCCATTTATTCACAATGAGTTTTTCATCTGAGTATTTATTAATATCGTCGATAAAGTTAACTTCAGTCTTCTGACCGATAGCGGCAAGTATGATATCAAGTTCAACGTTGAACTCTGAACCATCAACTTTAACAGGTCTTCTTCTGCCTGAGGCATCCGGTTCACCGAGCTCCATTTTATAGCATGATAAAGAATTAAGTTTACCATCATCGTTAACGTTTACTTTTGCCGGAGCAGTTAAGAACATATATTCAACACCTTCGAGTTTCGACTCATGAATTTCAATCGGATTCGCCGGCATTTCCTTTTCAGTTCTGCGGTAAATAATATAAACTTTAGAAGCACCGCAACGCATTGCGGTTCTGCAACAGTCCATAGCAGTGTTACCACCGCCGATGACTGCCACTCTCTTTCCTGAAAAGTCATATTTCTGGCCTGTCATCTCCATATTGCGAAGGAAATCGATACCTGAGTACACACCGTTCGCCTTGTCATTGTCGCAACCGATGCTCGTACCATTCTGTGAGCCAATAGCGAGAATTACGGAATCATATTTACCTTTCAAGTCCTTATAACTGAGCGAATCGCCAAGTCTTATATTATAATTAATATTAACACCCATCTGTTCGATGCTTTCTACTTCCTTATCAATAATATCATTCGGTAAGCGATAAGGTGGGATACCATAGCGAAGCATACCGCCGGGATGGGGGCTTGATTCAAAGACATCGACAGAATGTCCTTCGAGTGCAAGATAGTATGCAGAAGAAAGTCCGCCGGGTCCGGCACCGATAACAGCAACCTTTTTACTTGTAGCAGGTTTGCATTCAGGCATGTATTTATCGCCTGATTCAAAATCCATATCTGTAGCATATCTTTTCAGATAATCAATTCCAACGCCTTTACCTTCGAGTAGATTTCTTCTGCAGGCAACTTCACATGGTCTCACGCAAACTCTACCGCATATTGCAGGAAGAGGGTTCGTTTGTTTGATGAGTCCTATAGCATCGCGATACATTCCTTTGTTAATAAGGGCAATGTATCCCTGAACGTCAACGCCTGCCGGGCAAGTCTGTTTGCATGGAGCCATACAATCGGCATAGTGATTCGAAAGGAGTAGCTCGAGAGCAGATTTTCTTGATTTATGTACCTTTTCATTATCGGTATTAATTTTCATGCCTTCGACTATCTTGGTAGAACAGGAGGGCTGAAGACCACGTGTACCTTCTACTTCAACGACACAGACAAAGCAAGAGGAAAACGGAGTGAGTCTCTCGTCATTACACAGAGTAGGAATTTCAATACCGTGACGATTAGCAAGTTGCAGAATAGTCTCGCCTTCATATCCCGTAACAATTTTACCGTTAAGAATTATATTTAATTTATTATCCATTTAAAAAGAAACTTTGATTTTGAATTCAATAAACAACAATAGAATCAAACTTACATTTAGAGTAACAATCGCCACACTGAATACATTTTTCCTGATGAATAAAGTGCACCTGTTTCTTTTCGCCCGTAATTGCTTCGGTAGGACATCCACGCTTACAGACCATACAACCCGTACACTTTTCGGGAATAATTTCATAAGTAAGAAGTTTCTTACAATAAAGAGCAGGACACTTTTTATTATTGATATGAGCTTCGTACTCATCACGAAAATACTTAATAGTAGTTAGAACCGGGTTAGGTGCTGTTTGACCGAGTCCGCAAAGAGAGGCATCTTTAATCTGGTAAGCAAGCTCTTCAAGTTTTTCCAAATCATCGGGACGACCTTCGCCTTCAGTAATACGGGTAAGGATTTCAAGCATACGTTTAGTACCGACACGGCAGAATGTACATTTTCCGCAGGACTCCTTACAAGTAAATTCAAGAAAGAACCTTGCAACATCTACCATACAAGTTGTTTCATCCATGACAACCATACCACCAGAGCCCATAATAGCGCCTGTAGCGTTAACGGAATCATAATCAACAATAGTATCAGAAAGATATTCAGGAATGCAGCCACCTGACGGACCGCCAAGCTGAACAGCTTTGAACTTCTTATCACCTATTATACCACCACCGAGTTTATAAATTATATCTTTAATTGTAATACCCATAGGTACTTCAACGAGTCCGCCGTTTTTAATCTTGCCTGTCAAAGCAAAAACCTTTGTCCCTTTACTTTTTTCGGTACCATAAGCAGCATAAGCTTCGGCTCCGTTAGTAATTATCCAAGGAATATTTGCGTATGTTTCCACGTTGTTAATGTTAGTCGGTTTCTTCCATAAGCCTGAGACTGCGGGGAATGGAGGACGTTTACGAGGCATACCTCGTTCACCTTCGACGGATGCGATTAAAGCAGTCTCTTCACCGCATACGAATGCACCTGCACCTTCTTTAATGTAGATATTGAAATTAAAATCATCGAGACCGAGTATTTTCTTTCCAAGATAACCTTTTGCACGGGCCTGTTCGATTGCTATATTAAGACGTTTGATTGCGAGGGGATATTCCGCACGGCAATAAATAACACCGTCGCCTGCTCCGATAGCATAAGCACCTATTATCATACCTTCGAGAACAGAATGCGGGTCGCCTTCAAGGACCGACCTATCCATAAAAGCGCCCGGGTCACCTTCGTCGGCATTACAGATTATATACTTTTCTTTGGATTGGCTGTTGTTAGCAAACTTCCATTTCAAACCTGTCGGGAAACCACCGCCTCCCCTACCGCGAAGGCCAGAATCAAGAATGGTTTTGATAACGTCCTGAGAGCTAAACTTTTCGTTCACAATCTTTTTAAAAGCCTCATAACCGCCACGAGCTTCATACTCCTCAATGCTTTCAGGGTCTATATAACCGCAGTTACGCAGAGCAATTTTAACCTGACCATCGAAATACTGATTAAATCCTGTTTCGATGACATCGGACTTCACAAGATATTCCTTCACAGGAGTATAATTCACAAGATGTTTTTCGATTATTTCATCTGCTTTTTTAACATCAACTTCACCGTATAGGTAATGTCCAGTATCATCAATAATCTCAACGAGCGGTTCTTTAAAACACATACCGATGCAGCTTGTTTTCTTAAGTTTAAAATCGAGATTATCGGCTTCGCGAATTCTAAGAAGTTCATCATAGACCTTTCCTGCACCTGCTGCAAGACCGCAGCTACCAAGACCGACTATTATTTGTGTTTGAGACATATAATAAAAATTTTCTTTTCTATCGTTAATTATTTGAAATTTGCTGTTTTGCAGCGAGTGTTTCCTTACGCTTAATTTCCTTAATTACTTCGACAGCTTTCTTTCCGCTAAGTTTACCATAGGTTTCTTTGCTAATCATCATAACAGGAGCGAGAGAGCAGCAGCCGAGACATGCGACAGTTTCGAGTGTAAAAACACCGTCTTCAGTAGTTTCGCCGTCTTTAACGTTAAGGAAATTATGGACATCTTCCGTAACCTTTTTAACATTCTGAACATGGCATGCAGTACCATGACACATCCTCACTATATATTTGCCAGCAGGCTGTAATCTGAACTGTGCATAGAAAGTAACAACACCATACATATCGCTGATTCTCAGACCTGTTTTCTTTGAGATGTAATAAAAAGCTTCTTTAGGAATATAACCGAAAATATTCTGTGTGCCCTGAAGCAGAGGGATAAGATTACCCTTTTTATTTCTGTATTTGTATATTAAAGTGTCGAGAAGTGTTAGGTCGACCGCCTTTTTAGTTACGGATTTAACCTCTTTTTTATTTATACGTAAGACTCTCATAAGAAAATATAATTAATATAATAAATTAAAACAGCGTACTACCATTCAAGGCTTTCATCAAGTTTGATATTGTTAATATCCTCTTCGCTAAGTCCGTGCCATCTGCATCCTTTTTTAGTGCAGATAAAAAAGTCAATAAGCTTAGAGCGGGCACTAATAGAGACGCCACAAATAGGAGACCCACAGGAATGGCATTGTTTATTCTCGACCATTAAAGTATGGTCGCAATGAAAGCATCGTAAATCACCAACAGGTTTCCCCTCAGTAAGGAACAAGGTTGATTTAGCAGAAAATACATTCAGGTACGGACTGAGCAAAATATCCCCGGATTCATTTTTATCATTTACGAGTTTTAACTTAAGCATTTCAGCTTCTATCAAACTCTTCCTGCAATGCGGACAATATGCCTGAAGGAAAGTTCCTGCTTCAATAATTTCCAAGTTCTCATCTACATGTACATGGGTATGAATTTCATCGGGCTTTCTTTCGGGCAGAGAACTTTCGAAACCGTAAACCTGGTGAAATTTTCTGAGAGCATTATTGAGGTCCTCTATTTCGACAGTATGATTCCGGCATCCCGAGCGAGTACAAAAGCTAACCTTCCCTCCGATATCAAGTACGAGAGAAGCCATAGGAGCATTACATAGTTTGCACGACGAGGCCGATTTAATATCCTTGCCGCAGTGCGGGCAAGAGAAGACAGCAATTCTATCGACAGGATTTTCAACAGCTGAAGAATAATTAAAACTACCGTAGATAGAGCTGAGGTTTATTTTTCCTTTCGTGTTGGCAATTTCGATTTGTAAGGCAATACTTGCTTCATTATCGATGAGGACTTCAGAATCCATCAAAGATTTACTACAATGAGGACACTTAAGACTCAGGGAAAGAGTATTATACATATAACTGTATATTTAAATTTTAAAAAATGACATATCTATTCGGGAAAGTCATTCTTAAATTAATTAATTACTTTATTCAATATAATTAGAAATTGGTAATATCAAAATGCAAAACATATTTTATGAAGGTTGATGATTTTTTTACGGATTGAATTAAATAAAGAGAAATGAGGATAAATTACTATAATGGTAGAACATAAAACAACAGTGAAGGGAAGTACAATTTAAGTTTATTGACAGTATGATTATAAGTTAGTAAGACGGGTTTATGACCGAACGCCCCCTAAGTAAGGACTTAATAATGTATAATTATAGTGAATTGGAAGTGGAGTTGAAGTGGATATGAACCGGAGTTAGGAATGGATTATTATTCTCAACTTATCCAGAAAAGATGAAGTGTTTTTGATATTTTAATTATATTGCATTTAAAATAACACAAATATAAGTAATTGAGTTCCACAAATCAAGATCGGAATAATATTTTTTGTATTTCCTTTGATTTCAGATGATTTTTTTAGTAAAAACACAGCATAATATAAAAAATAAATAGATAATTCCACCAGATTTTTGAACAAAAAGCAGATTTATTTGGTTATAAATATAAAGCTTTTAATTGATAAAACAGCAAAATACATAGTTCGAGGAGCATCTCGACTGATGACAGAATAAAGCACAATAATAAACGATTCGGATGATACCCGATTTATTTGAATGAATTGACAGCAAATCGAATTATCATCTTTGCATAATTATATAATATTTATAAAAATAATTACGAGACAATTAATAATTTGAAAAGGAATGAAAAAGAAAATAGAAGTAGTAGAGAATCCGAGGATTCGTAAAATTTTAAAGCCTGCCATAAGGTTTTTTCAATTAGAGCAAGCAAGCGGTTTATTATTAATCGCAGTTGCAATAGTTGCTATTGTATGGGCAAACAGTCCACTAGCTTCATCATATTTCAGCATCTGGTCAAGCAAGGTAAGTTTCGGTTTCGGTGAATTTAAGATTGAGAAAGATTTTTTACACTGGATAAACGACGGTTTAATGGTTGTGTTTTTCTTCGTTGTAGGACTTGAGATAAAAAGAGAACTTCTCATAGGAGAGCTATCGAGTGTAAAGAATGCTGTAATGCCTGCTGTTGCGGCATTGGGCGGGATGATATTTCCTGCTATTATTTACTTCTCGATAAACAGTACAGGCGAAGCTGCACAAGGATGGGGTATTCCGATGGCAACTGACATTGCATTTGCAATAGGAATACTTTCAATACTTGGTAACCGAGTACCGTTTGCGCTGAAAATATTTCTAACAGCAGTTGCAATAATTGATGATCTTGGTGCAGTAATAGTTATTGCCGTCTTTTATTCAACAAATATTTCTTTAATGATGCTCGGTGCTGCAGGAATAGTGCTTATAATTTTGATAGTATTAAATTACCTGCAGATTAAGTCACCGCTTGTGTATATTTTATTCGGATTAGTACTATGGTTTTTATTTTTGAAGAGCGGCGTGCATGCAACGATTGCAGGTGTGGTACTTGCATTTACGATACCGACAAAGACTCGAATGAACGGCAAGAAGTTTTTTGATGAAACAAGCGATGCACTGGCAGAGATGAAAGAAAGGGATCTTGTTAAGGATGAGAACAGGATTTCGGTGTCAGTGAACGAAGTACTATACACAATAGAAGAGAATTGCGAAAAAGCAACAGCCCCAGCACACAGACTTGAGCATAAACTACATCCATACGTTGCATTTTTCATCATGCCTGTTTTCGCACTTGCAAATGCCGGAGTATCATTGGGAGGAGTAAGCGGCGGTGTAATAAACGGAGTAACTTTAGGAATAATAGCCGGCTTATTTATAGGCAAAGTACTTGGTGTAGGATTATTTTCGATGGCAGCTGTGAAGCTTGGATTAGGAGTATTACCTACGGGTTCGAGTTTACGACAGATTATCGGAACCGGATTTTTAGCCGGGATTGGCTTTACGATGAGTTTATTTATAGGTTCGCTGGCATTCAACAATCAGGAACTGATTGATTTTGCAAAGATAGGAATAATAACCGGATCTTTGTTTTCGGGAATAGTAGGATACATGATATTAAAAAAGGGTTAATACAGAACAGTATCTTTAAAGATTAAGATTGTTTTTGCATATAATCAAATAAATCAAGGAGTTATTTTTGTGTTCGCAAAATGAATTTGTATAATATAAATTAAATTATTAACAGGAATAAATGTGATTAGTTTCAGAAAGTTTACGAAAGACAATTATCAAAAAATAGTAAATTTTGAGAATATCAATCCATTTGATATACTCGGACCGCATTACAACAGCGAGAAGAAAGAGTTCTTTGTTAACTGTTATTTTCCAAATGCAGAAGAAGTAAGAATAATACCAGCAATACAAACGAGGAAAGAGCAAGTCATGAAGCGTGTAGAAGGGTCGGATTTATTTCAGGCAAGTTTCAGGAATGTAGCAGAAGAATTTAGTAATAAATTCAGCGTGAAATATTCGGAAGGGTATCCAATCGAAATGGAAGACCCATACAGCTTTCATACAGATATAACAGATTTTGACCTTTACCTGCTGGGTACGGGTAGTCTTCATAAGAGTTATGATAATTTCGGAGCAAGGGTGAAAGAAAAAAGAGGAGTAAAGGGTGTTGAGTTTGTTGTATGGGCACCGAGCGTACAGGCGGTTTGCGTAACAGGAAATTTTAATCAATGGGGTATCGGAAATTTTCCAATGCACAACGTAAACGGCTCGGGAGTCTGGGCTCTTTTCATACCCGGCATTGACGAAGGGGAAGTATATAAGTACGGATTAAAGCCTTGGGAGGGTGACGTGTTTTTTAAAAGCGACCCATATGCATTTCAGATGGAAGTAAGACCGAAGACGGGTTCAATAGTCTGCAATATTGAAGGGTTTGAATGGAACGACGAAGAATGGATGAAAAAGAGAGAGGGTTTTGATTTTCAAAAAGAAGCGATATCAATATACGAATTGCATCCCGGAAGTTTTAAAAGAAATGAGGAAGGAGGGTTTTTAAATTATAAAGACCTTGCGATAGAGGTTGTGAATTATGTAAAGGAAATGGGTTACACACACGTAGAGCTAATGCCTATTATGGAGCATCCACTTGATCAGTCGTGGGGATATCAGGTAATAAATTATTTTGCACCAACGAGCAGATTCGGTACGGCAAAAGATTTCATGTGGTTTGTTGATTACTGTCATAATTCAGGAATAGGGGTAATTCTTGACTGGGTACCAGCCCATTTCCCGAGCGATGAACACGGACTTGCGAGTTTTGACGGTTCACAGCTATATGCATACAAAAGCTGGAAGAAGGGTTACCACATGGACTGGGGAACTTTTGTGTTTGATTACGGAAGGAATGAAGTAAGAAATTTTCTGATATCGAATGCAATATACTGGTTAGACAAGTATCACATAGACGGACTGCGCGTAGATGCGGTAGCCTCGATGCTATATCTTGATTATTCAAGAAAAGAAGGAGAATGGGAACCGAATATTTACGGCGGAAGAGAAAATCTTGAAGCGATAGAATTCATAAAAGAGTTAAATGTAAAAGTACACGAATACTTCAAAGGAGTAGTGATGATAGCGGAGGAAAGCACAGCTTTTCCGGGTGTAACGCTGCCTGTATATCTCGGCGGGCTAGGCTTTGACATGAAATGGAACATGGGATGGATGAATGATATACTTAAATATTTTTCTAATGACCCTGTACACAGAAAGTATCATCATAATCTGATAACATTTTCCATGTGGTATGCATTCAGCGAGAATTTTATACTGCCTATATCACACGATGAGGTTGTACATGGAAAGAGAACACTGTTTGAAAAAATGCCCGGAGATGCATGGCAGAAGTTTGCGAACTTAAGACTCTTTTTTGGTTTTATGTTCGGACATCCGGGAAAGAAATTAAACTTTATGGGAAATGATATTGCGATGTACAATGAATGGAATTGCGATAGCAACATTGACTGGTATCTTGCAGACTTTGACATGCATAAAAAGGTTAATCTCTTAGTAAAGGACCTGAATTCTTTATATAAAAGTTACAGAGCTTTGAGCGACATAGATTTTAAGAACGAAGGATTTGAATGGCTCGATTTTTCCGATTGGGAGAACTCAGTAATTGCATTTATAAGAAAATCGAGAGACGGTAAACAGTCAGTAATGTTCACTTTTAATTTCACACCTGTAGTAAGAGAGAATTATATAATAGGTGTACCTTTTGAAGGTTACTACAGAGAAATACTTAACACAGATGCACTTGAATACGGAGGCAGCGGAGTCGGTAACGGTGGAGGGGTACACACAACGAAGGAGAGAAGATTCAACTGGGAGAACTCAGTTAGAATAAACCTGCCGCCACTTGGAGCTAATGTATTTGTGTATGAAAGGGAGTAAGTGATGAAATTACATTTATGCATACACGGACATTTTTACCAGCCTCCTAGAGAAAATCCATGGACGAACTTGATTGAGCAGCAGCCATCGGCGGCTCCATTTCACAACTGGAACGAAAGGATATTTCAGGAATGCTATAAACCAAATTCAGAGGCTGTGATAGTTGACGACACGGGAAAAGTTTTAAGAAGTGTAAATAATTACGAATATCTCAACTTTAATTTCGGACCTACACTACTTAACTGGATTGAAGAAGAGCACAAAAACACATACGACAGAATAATAGAAGCTGACAAGAAGAGCATTTCAGAACACAACGGTCACGGTAATGCTATAGCACAGGTTTACAACCATATAATAATGCCTCTTGCAAACAAAAGAGACAAGACAACGCAGGTCAGATGGGGTGTTAAGGATTTTGAATACAGATTCGGCAGAAAACCCGAAGGAATATGGCTATCGGAGACGGCGTGCAACAATGCGACAATGGAAGTACTTATTGAAGAAGGGATAAGGTTTACAATACTTGATCCGTCACAGGCAGAAAAGATAAGGAAGATAGGGACGTCAAACTGGGAAGAAGTAATCGGGGGCAGAATCAACACTAAAATTCCGTACAGATTTTTTTCTAAGAGACAATTCGGTTATATAGATATATTTTTCTATGACGGGGCGCTTTCTAAAGGTCTTGCGTTTGATGATGTAGTATATGATTCGAAAAGATTAATGGAAAAAATTGATTCAGCAAAGATTAGCAATTTCAAAGAAGACCAGCTTATATCGATGGCAGTTGACGGGGAGACATTCGGACATCACAAACATTTTACAGAAAGAACGATAGCGTTTTTGCTCACAGAGTATGCCGAAGCAAACGGATACAAAGTAGTAAACTATGGTGAGTATCTATCGCTGCACGAACCTGAGTACGAAGTAACATTAAACGAAGGAAACAGAGGTGAGGGTACTTCATGGAGCTGCGTACACGGTGTTGCGAGATGGAAGAAGAACTGCGGATGTCACACAGGCGGGCATGACGGCTGGAATCAAAGATGGAGAAGGCATTTAAGAAATGCATTCAACCATCTTAACAGCAAACTGGGAATACTGTATGAATTAGAAGGAAAGAAATATTTTAAGAATGTCTGGAATGCACGAAACGATTACATTAACATTATATTAAAAGGGGATAGAAAAGGATTTTTTGCAGAACATGCGATTAAGAAATTAAGCAAAGCTGATACAGATAAAGCGATTAAACTGCTTGAGATGCAAAGATATTCAATGCTTATGTTTACGAGCTGCGGATGGTTTTTTTCTGATATATCAGGTATAGAATCTAAAAAAGTTCTGGAATATTCAAAGCGAGCAATAGAGCTTGGAGAAAGTATTTCCGGAATTTCTTTACACGATGAATTTCTCGATGAGCTCGAAAAAGCTAAGAGCAACATACCTGAATTCAAGAACGGAAAAGAAATATATTTGAAAATTGGAACAGAGAAAAATGATAGATTATAGTTTTTTGAAAGAAAGCAAGACTGCTGATAAATGGGAAAAAATTGGTTTTAATAGGCGAGCAGGTGTTGCAGTTCCGTTATTTTCAGTAAAATCAAAGAAAAGCATTGGCATAGGCGAGATACCCGATATAAAACTGATAGTGCAATGGTGCGTACAGACAGGGAATACAATACTTCAGTTATTACCGCTGAATGATACCGGGTATGACTATGCACCTTATAACTGTGTTTCCTCTTTTGCGTTAGATCCGATGTACATATCATTACAATCACTAAAGGAAGTTAACTTAGTACCTTTCAAAAGGGATATAAGAGAATTAAGGCAAAAATTCAGCAATACAAACAACAAGGTCAACTACGCAATCAAGCAGAACAAGATAGAGCTTTTATGGAGGATATACAAACGTTCATACACAAAGGGAATAAGGAGGTTTGATAAATACGTAGAAGGAAACAAGTACTGGATTGAAGATTATGCGGTATATAAAGTACTTAAACATATAAACGGAAACGAAACATGGGAAAGCTGGGATGAGCATTACAGGTTAAGGGATGCAGACCGGATAAAAGAATTTGAGAAAGAAAACTTTGAGAAGATACATTTTCATTACTGGGTACAATGGCAACTATATGAGCAGTTTAAGAGTGCTAAGAAATACGCTGCTGAAAAAGGCGTATTGATAATGGGAGATATACCATTTCTGGTAAGCCGCGACAGCTGTGATGTGTGGTCGAGAAGGAATTACTTTGAGCTTAGTTTACAATCGGGAGCCCCGCCCGATATGTATTTTGCCAACGGACAACGATGGGGTATGCCGCCGTATAACAGGGCAACATTAGAAAGTGACGGACATAAATATTTCACAGACAGGCTAATGTATGCAGAAAACTTTTATGACATGTACAGGATTGATCATTTTGTAGGATTTTTCAGGGTATGGACGATAGACAGAATGCAACCTGAAGAAACGGGGGGATTGAACGGTAAATTTTCTCCGGAGGATGCAAACGTATGGGAAGAGTCAGGAAAGAAGATACTTGATTCAATAGTTTATAAATCAAGATTACTTCCATGTGCAGAAGACCTCGGAACGGTACCTGAATGTTCAGCGCGTGTTCTTTGGGAATACGGAATACCCGGAATGGATGTACAAAGATGGATAAAAGATGCGAATGATTTCATCCCGAGAGAGAAATTCCGCTGGCTGACAGCGGCTACTGTCTCGACACATGATTCTTCTTCATTAATAGAATGGTGGCACAATGAAGCCGGAACTATAGACGGATTACTATTTGAAAGACTTCTAAAGAATAAGGGTTTTGACACTGAGCAAATTAATGAGGTTAAAGTCAAATTGTTCGACCTTGAGAATTCTAATTATAACAGGTTATACTGGAAACAAGAAATTAAAACAAGAGAAAAGTTTTTAGATATTTTAGGTTTGAAAACAGAAAATAACTGGGATTTAGTGATACTTTATGATGAGAGCTACGGAGAAAAGGAAAAATTTGTTAAAAGAGTTTTCAGCAGTGAAAAGGAAATGAATTTTTTCAGAGAAAACGGAAAGGTAACAACAGATTTCATAAGGAAAATTCTTAATTTCGTTTGCGGAACAGATTCAATATTCTGTATTCATTTACTGCAGGAGTACTTATGCCTTGATGAGAATTTTTTAAGAATAGCCGAAGAAAGGTCAATCAGGATTAACTTTCCGGGTGTTGTGAATGACGAGAACTGGACAGCGGTGCTACCTTTTAAACTTGAGAAAATATGTAGATTAAATATTAACAAAGAGATATACGAAATGAACTCTAAATTCGACAGAGTTTAATTGGATAAGAGAATAAATATTGAGGAATACAATTACGAGCTACCGGAAGAAAGGATAGCTCAGAAACCCTTACCAGAAAGGGCTGCATCAAAACTTTTATTCTATGACAAAGGAAATATAACCGAGAAAACATTCAGAGATATTAATGAATGCCTGCCAAATAATTCCTTTATGATATTCAACAATACAAAAGTAATAAATGCGAGAATTTTCTTTAAAAAAGAGACCGGGGCAAAGATAGAAATATTCTGTTTAGAACCGATTGGGAAGGGAATTGAGAAAGCTTTCGAAAGCATGAATGAATCAGAATGGAACTGTTTAGTAGGAAATGCAAGCAAATGGAGGGATGAAATACTCGTAAAAGATTTCACTATAGATAACAAAGCTGTGCAACTATATGCAGAAAAGACAAGAAAAGATACAGATGGATTCAGTATAAAGTTCAAGTGGGAGGGAGGGTACAGTTTTTCAGAGGTAATGAGCAATGCAGGAACCACTCCCCTTCCGCCATACATTAAAAGAAAAGCTGAAATATCAGACGGTGAAAGATACCAAACAGTTTTTGCAGACACAGAAGGTTCAGTAGCTGCTCCAACAGCAGGACTGCACTTCACAAAAGAGGTATTAAACGGATTGAATGAGAGAAATATTTGCTTTGATTTTATAACATTGAATGTTGGTGCAGGAACTTTCAAACCCATGAAAACCAATGACGTGTATGAACACAGAATGCACAAAGAAATTTTCACAGTAAGAAAGAGTTTTCTGGAGAACCTGCTTAACAACAATCATAAAAAGAAAATTGCGATCGGGACAACGAGTGTAAGAACGCTTGAGAGTCTGTACTGGCTTGGTGTATTTACTGAAAAAGATGGGTTTAATATAAAGCAATGGGAAGTGTATGAATTTATGAGCAAGGATTTACCGGAACCTGAGCAAGCGATTAAGAATCTTATAAAAAGGCTGGATAAGAGTGGAACTGATACAATAGAAGGAAGTACAAGTCTTATGATAATACCAGGTTATAAGTTCAAACTCGTTGATATACTTGTTACAAATTTTCATTTACCGACTTCGACATTGCTTTTACTTGTTTCGGCGTTTACTGGACCAGATTGGAAAAAGATATATGAATATGCTTTGAATAATGATTTTAGATTTTTAAGTTACGGAGATTCGTCAATAATAATACCGAAAGATTAATTATGAAAAATAATAATAAACTGCATTACTCAATACTTCCAACTCCGCTGCATAAACTTGAAAATCTTTCTAAGAAATTTAATACAAACATATTTTGTAAGCGGGATGACCTTACCGGATTTGCGTTCGGAGGGAACAAGACGAGAAAGCTTGATTACCTGATTTATGAGGCAATACAAAACGGAGCTGATACCATAATAGCAGTAGGTGCTTATCAATCGAACTTTTGCAGAATTGCCTCGGCATACGGAGCAGCGACGGGACTTGAGGTAAGGCTTGTTTTAGGCGGAGTAAAACCAGAAAGAGCAACAGGAAATTTGCTACTTGACAATCTTTTCGGGGCTCAGATACATGATGTAGAATCGTTTGAATGGGATGACTGGGAAAAAGAAGCAGATGTCCTGATGAAAAAGCTTGAACATTCAGGGAAGAAAGTTTATAAGATGCCTATAGGAGGTTCAACAAGCACGGGTGCAAAAGGTTATATTGACTGTATGAGAGAAATAAAAGAATTTTCAGAAAAAGAGAATATATATTTTAAGAACATATTTCATGCAACTGGTTCAGCGGGAACTCAGTCGGGATTGGTATTAGGAAAAAGTTACACGGGTTATGATGCAAGGATAAACGGAATAGCTATTACAAAAAATGCGAAACAAATTGCAGCCGAAGTAGAAGCATTATGCGCTGAGGCTGAGAGTAAGATTGAAACAGGATACAGAAAGGAAGATATCGTTGTCGATGACACATACATAGGTGATGCGTACGGTGCGGAGACTAAAGAAGCAAATGAAGCAATATCATTATTTGCAACGAACGAAGGAATACTCCTTGACAGAGTATATTCGGGTAAGGCTGCTGCAGGAATGATAGATTACATAAGAAAAGGAAAATTTAACAGCGGAGAAAATTTGCTGTATATACATACGGGCGGCAACATACAGTTATTCAAATGAGTTATACATAAAAATACATTGAAAGACAGATTCTATTGATATATTTTATTTAATAAATAAAGTAATTATATTACTGAATGGATATAGTATTTAATCAAAAGCCATTACCCGAAGAATATCCGGGTCATTACACGCATTACGTTGACCTTGTACCAGAAGGCAATATAATTAAGACTTTTGAGAAACAATCAGCGATAGCGCACGAGTTTTTATCGAATATACCGGAAGAACTAGGAGACCACACATACGCATTTGGGAAATGGACGATAAAAGATATTGTGGGGCATCTTTCTGACACAGAAAGGATATTCAGTTCAAGAGCACTTAGGATAGCCAGAGGAAGATACACAGCCATTACCGGGTTTTGAGCAGGATGATTACGTTAAGAAAGCGAACTTTTTCAACAGAACATTGAAAGATATCGTTGATGAAAGGCTATTTCTTAGGGCGGCTAATATTAATCTATTCAGAAGTTTTGATAAATTGACAATGATGGAAAAGGGTGTAGCTAACGACAATGAAATCACGGTAAGGGCGATAATTTATTTAATGACAGGACACGAAATATATCATATTAATTTTTTAAAAGAGAATTATCTTTAGTTTACAACGGAAAGCAAGTAAAAATTTAAAGGGGAAAAAATGCCAAACATTTCAAAGGCTTTATTATTGGGGATAGTAATTACTGCAATCATGCTGACGGTTTATTCCTGCAGCAAGAAAAAGCAAACCGAAAATTTAGTTCAGGACAGACAAGAAATAGATGTAAGAAGACCTGTAAGGGACAGTACGGATATTTACGGAAAAGGATATTTTGATTACAGAGATACGATAGAAAGTTTTCATATGGGATATTCAATACCGAGAGATAGTGCTTACAAGGTACAAAACCTGAAAGCATTTGAAGAATTAAACCTGCTTATTGCCGCTGACAGTATGAATCCGGGTCCATATCTTGACAGAGCAAATCATTTGCAAAACATACACAAATACAGAGAGGCTATAAAAGATTACGACAGGTATATACAGCTGAATCCTTATAATCACTCCGCATACCAGAACCGAGGGACAGCGCAGGAGAGACTGAAGCAATACAACAAAGCCCTATGGGATTATCAGATGGTATTATTCTTAAAGCCAGACGATACTATTGCTAATTTCAACAAGGGTGTTGTTTACGATGCATTGAATGAGACATGGCAAGCAATAAAAGAATATGATACAGTTATTGTAAAAGATTCAAAACTAGCCAAAGCATATTACAACAGAGGAGCTGCATTTGAAAGAGTAGAAAAATATGACGAGGCGATTGAAGATTTCATAAAAGCAACACAGTTAAACCCTCAATATAAAGACGAACTTGATAAAAAAATAGATTACCTGAATTATACGTATAAATAGTAATTATTTAAAATCAAGTCCCCACTTACCCGTGGTTTTTATATTGATGGTATAAGCATCGGTTTCGGGAACTTCAACTTCCATTTTCCCGCGATAATCACCTTTTGTCTGTGCTAGTACTTTCAATAGTCTTCCGTCAGAGTATTTCACATCTACATAAAAATCACCGCGCCCTTCATGATAGAATTCAAACAGAGAGCTACCCCTGTTAAGGCTTATAATGTTTGTCATGTCACCATTACCAGTGTATGCAAACTTATACTGATAACCCTTGCCGAGCTCTATATCGTCAGCTGAATCTCCTGATAAGAATTCCAATATGTTATTGTTAATAAGCCAGTAAACGAGAGCCATAAGCCCCAAGACAAAAAGGAGACTAATGAATAATCTAAAATTTGATTTTCTTGCCATACTTCAATTAAGTTAAATAAAAGCCAAAAACAACAAGGCTGATAAGATTTAATAAAATAATATTAAATTAAACCACCTCCAAGCATGAGTCTAAATGCACCTACAAACAATGCAATACCACACAGAATCATACCCGTGATAGCCGGTCCTTTTGAGTTATCGCTTGTAGCAGCTCCAATAATACTGATAACAAGACCGAGTAAGGCTAAAGGAATGTTAAACCAGTTAAACCAACCCAGAAAAGGTATTAGACCTATAAAAAAACCGATGATTGAAAAAACTCCAATAATTAATCCTGCTATTCCCATTTTAATACAGTTTGATTAAGTATTAAAATATAATATTTAGAATATTAAAACAATAGCTTTGTTAATCATTTGTTTTAAAAAATCCAAGACCTTTCAAGGCGTTTGAATAATAGATTCCCACAGACGCAAAAAGAATCATAAATGGAATAAGCGGAGCAGAATACCGCAGAGAAGAAAAGACAAGCATGTGAAGAGATGAGTAAATAATCAAGAAGAAAAATGTAATCTGAGAAAAGTTATCTTTCTTTTTCAGTGCAAACCAATAGAACCCGATGAACATAAACACAGTCAGGATGAGTTTATAAACAGCAGCAACGATAGTACCCTTCCCCGGTATTGGACGTATATAATAAGGCATGTGAAACCAGAAGCGAGATAACTGAATGGACATGACCTCTATAGATTCAAACGGATGATTTGTGAAATTATCAATGAGCTGTTTTTTACCGAGTGCAGTAAAAGCTGAGTCCATTTGAAATTCGTTCCAGCCTTGTTCGAGTTCCAGTTTATAAACTTTTCCTACCGGATGGTCTGTGAATATGTCATATTCAGGGTCTTTTGGTTCATCACCTTTCAGGGGCAGATAAGTACCCGTAAGAATCATGTACCAGCCGTTTGATGATCCCACAATAAGTTTATTAGTATTTAGATAAGAGACTATGTAATAAGGGGATTGAATAACGAAGAATAAAAGAATTAAAGCAGTCACATATTTACTCACATCTTTTTTTACGAATGCTCTGAAAACAAGGTAAAAATAAATAAAGAAGAAAACATAGAACAACATCGATTTCATCAAAGCTGCAACAGACAGCAAAGCACCAAAAACGAACAACTGCGTTACTCTTTTTTCACTTATTCCTTTCTGGAGAAAGAAGAATGCAAGAACTACTAAGAATGTGAATGAAGTTTCCGTCAGCACTCGAGCAGGAAAAATGAAGTTCGGATAGTATAATGCATAGAGCAATCCGGCGAGTACTGCAACATTTAGATTGCCCGTTAATCTGTAAGCGATAAGAGAAATAAGAACCGATGTTAAAGAAGCAAGAATAATCTGAAAAATAAAGAGGTAAATATAGTTGTTCGAAAATGAGAGGTTTACAGCAACAATATAAGGATACAAAAATCCGGCATACATGCTGAACTGGTCCTTCTTAGCAGGATAACCGTACTTCAGGACTCCATAAGCAAGCTGAGTATAAGTTCTATCGTCAGATATTTGCTCTTCAGCAAGAAACTTCACAGGCAGCTTATCATTAAAGTAATTAACGTGCGGGACGAGCATGTATATCATCCGTAAAGAAAACGCCAGGAAGAAAATTATCAGGAGCCAATTACGCAAGGAAAATTTCCCCATTCTACATCAATCTTTTCTTAATGAATGATAGCTGCTCCGCGATTAGCCCCATTAAAAGACTAAGAATACCCATAACAATCAACAGACTACCTCCGACACTGACGCCTTTACCGTCAAGAACGATTTTAAACGACCAGATTATACCAAGGATGAGGAACATCAAAGATAATGGCAGGAAAACCCTCAGTGGATTAAAAAGGACAGTAATATTAATAATCTCCATAACGGTATCAAAAGCAGTATTTATTGTAATTTTACTCTTACCGTTTACTCGCGGAAGAACTTTTACCGGCACTTCAAGAACCTCATTCTTTTCGGAAATGAAAATCAGGGTTATAACATCGCTGAAAGAAAATGTATCAGGACATATACGAATGTATTTCTTTGCAAGATTTGTCCTCATAATTTTCATACCGGCATTGAGGTCAGTAATCTTGTTCTGAATCAAAATTTTAGAAAGATTTCTGATGATAAACTTTCCGAACCTCTTGGTTTTTTCAGTATTATCATTGTTAATACGCGAACCTATTACCAAGTCGGCATCCTCTGAAATGATTTTATTGTAGAGGACTATTACATCATCGAGTGAATGCTGTCCGTCGGCATCGAAAGTAATAACGTATTCAGTCTCGCATTTCTCGATACCCGATTTAAGAGCAGCACCGTATCCGCGGTTCATTTTGTGCCTGATAAATATGAAATCATCCGTAAAATTAAATGATTTAATGACAGAATCTGAATTGTCATCAGAGCCATCATTTACCATTACAATTTTACATTTATTAACGTCTGAAAACTGAATCAAAGAAGGAATTAATACCTTCAAAGCAGTTTCTTCGTTATAAAATGGTATTATGATTGTTAATTTATCGGTCATTTATAATATATCCAAGTAAATTAAGGGTTTAGATTTTTTCTTTCAATGTAATATGGAATAATAAATGCGGAACATTAGGATTGATAAAACAGTTAAAAAATATATAAAACGACTAAAGATGAAGAGAACCATAATACTGATAATAATCAGTTTATTTACACAATTTGCAGCCGCACAAAGTATTGAATACAAATCAATATCAGCAAAATATTCTGGTAATGACTCATGGCGCGATTGGGACGTACAAACCTCAGAGGGGAGCGGTTCAATGAGGACTACTTTTTCCGGCGATGACGGTTGGAAGAAATGGAATGTTAATTTACCGAGTATCAGCGGAACAATAGAGACAGTATTCAGCGGTGATGACGCATGGAAGTACTGGAGCTTTTACTTCAACGGTATAAACGGAACAATCAGAACAGTGTTCAGCGGAGATGATGCATGGAAGAATTGGGATGTTACGGACGGGAAAACAACGTTAAGAGTAACAACAGTATTTTCGGGTGAAGACAGCTGGACAGACTGGAGTATATCGGGTCCGGACGGCAACATTAGAATAAGCACAAAGTTCAGCGGAAGCGGTGCCTGGCGTGATTGGTCAATAACGGATAACATGCCGAACGTCAGCTATGTTTTAAAAATGGCAGCATTGTTCCCTTGTGTATATTCCGGTGCGATTAGAATAAGGAGGTAGTAATAAACTTTTTGTAGTATAATCATGTTATAAAAGTATGAAAATATTATTACTTTTTGTTTTAATAATTACAATAAGTCCGTTTACACTACAAGCGCAATCGTCCATCAACCGCAGAACTGAACATTTCATTATTGACTCTTATATTGGAGAAGAGAAAGAGTACATGACACCTTATTACATACTCAGGACTGAGAAAGAATACCCTAAAATACTTATAGACGCCGGAATACACGGTGACGAAGTTGCCGGGATTTATGCATGCGATACTGTGATGAAGTACATTAATGTACTTGAAGGAACGGTCGGTTTTATACCACGCGTTAATATGGCGGCATACCAGCAAAACGTAAGAGGTGTTAATATTGACCTTAATCAGGTTTTCCCGGGAGCTGAAAACGGTACTATTTATGAAGAAAATCTTGCTTATGATTTTATGAAATTTGTTGAAGAGTTCAAGCCGGATTATGTAATAAACCTTCACGAAGCATGGACTAAATTCGATGAAAAATGGTATAACAGGCAGAAAGACAAGTCATTCGGACAGACATTTATAACGAACTCAGAGACGCACGCGGATTTTTTAATTAGAAGTCATCTAAACGTAAACAAACAAATAAATAATCCGGAATACAAGTTCCGCATACAATACTTTCCCTACAAGGCTAATCATTCTATGGACAACATAATTGAAAAGCTTAAAATACCATCTTACACAGTAGAGACACTCAGGATACTACCGCTTGAAGAAAGAATAAATTATCAGATAATCTGCATACTTACATTTATAGAAGAAGCAGGTATAAAGTTTACTTACGACAGATAAATTTATTTAAGGCTTTCAATCCAGTTAGAGACCTCGTCAATAATAGCGTCATTAAAATTATTAGCATAGTAACCCGGCTGCGTCCTGTTATTAAAGCTGTCTTCCGGGTTTTTTGATTTAGCGAACCCATGATCCATATTCGGAATCAGGAGAAATTTACCTTTTCCCGGATTGTATGTATTCACAATTTTTACTATATCCTGATGCTCTTCATTTGTAAATGCTTCGAAATCCCCTTCACCTCTAATAACAAGAACATTAGCTTTAACATCTTTCCATACCTGCGGCATATTCAAGTCCTGCAATTCCTGCCAGAACTTGTAGTTTCGTGACCAAACCATATCTCCTCCGTCAAACTCCAGATAATCTTTCATCATAGTTTTAATTTCATCGTTAATGGCTACATCTTTAGGATGTTTTTTCATTACAAGATAATCATAAAGTATGTTAATCATTTTGGACACAACTTTTTCATTCTCTACATAGTCAACTCCCATAATAGGATTCTGAAACCTGAACATTTCGAGTATGTATTCATACCATGTCTTTAAACCCGTACCGCAAACAATAACACCCTTAGCAATTCTGTTTTTATCAATCATTGGCGCCTGATATCCGCCGAGAGAATGGCCGAATATGAAGACGTTATCTTTATCAACGAAATCATAATCAAGTATTTTTTGGAAACCGGTTTCGAAACCATCAAGTTCTGTTGCATAGCCGATATCGAAGCAATCAGGAGTATTAACGCAGTCACCCATGCCGGATTTTTCAACACGCACAACTGCATATCCCCTTTCGCTTAACTTATCCACGAACTGACCGTAAGGATGCTTGCCAAGATTGTCGAGAGAATAGCACATATACCCGGGTATAAAAAGAACAGTTTTGAACTTACCTGCCGATTTAGGTTTAGTTGTAATTATTCTAAGGTAACCATCTTTGAATTTTACCTCATCGTAGATTACATCATATTTATCCGACTTCTCGTAAGGTATTCCCACAGCAGGTGCATTCAAGACAAGAGATTCTGAACTACGAAGAACATTGAACTTAACCTTGTCATTTTCTCTAAAATTCTTAACTGCGTCTCTGTACGCTTTAACAGTATAAGTATTTACATCGTTAACTTTTTGTACAACATCGTTTACTTTTAAACCTGCTGCATCAGAGGTAGAGTTTGCTGTAACCGAGGTAACGAGCACACCTTCTTTGGACGATAGGTTTAATGATGTTTTAATAGAATCATTTATTTCAGCGACTCTGATACCGATAAAAGCTTTGCGGGTTATATTCTGAGAGAAGAGAGAAGTTGAAACAATTGTTATTAAAAGTATAAAAACTAATTTTTTCATAGCGGTAGAATTTAAATTTTTAATTGTACGTACGAAATTAATTATTTTATGTTACAATTGTAATATAAAATTGGATTTATTAAAGCAGAGTATGGGTTTTTTTTAAGGTATATTATATAATTTTTTTTGAGTGGCATATTCAAGACCAATTTAAGACCAATTAGAGACCAATCTGAGTACAAGGTGGCAAAAAATTGACAACGTTGTAAAAACAAGACTTTCGCAATATAAAAAAATGGAGAAAAGAAGGATGATGCATTTAATTCTATAATGTATTTTTTTCAATCAATTTGCTAAAGATATGTAATACGAAAACTAAAACTATGACACGAGAAATTCCGGTCGATTTTTTTGTCAGGATTTTTAATATGCTAAAAAACATTGATTTATTGCAGAAAGAACAAAAATAAACCGGGAAAAATATTTTAAAATTGAGAATTTCCGTGGCATAATTCTTAAAAATGTTGTGATTAATAATAGGAAGGCATACTAGTGTTGTATTGGTTTTCGGTTTAGGTATGAATACTAAAGTTTTACAAAAGAGAATAGAAAAGGGGTGACAAGCGAAAGGGACGGGATTTTAGAGGTTATTTTTATACAACTGATTTTAATTGACTAAATATATATTTTATCATTTGGGAACAGAAAATCTAACAGAGAGTATATAAAATAAATTAATATTTTAAAAAATTACCATGAAAAACTTAGCAGTTGTATTCGTTTTATTATTCACATTAATCGTAATCAATGATTTGCGCTCACAGCATGCACCTCAGATTTATGATTACGATTCAAAATGGAAAGAAATAGATTCTCTTTATAATTACGGTCTTCCGGAGTCTGCGATGAAGATATTGCAGGAAGTTTTAGTAAGCGCAAAAGGCGAAAACAATACGGTTCAGTACGTAAGAGCCCTGCTATACAAGATGAAGCTAACGCAATATAATGTAGAAGACTCATTTTTCACGAGTTTGAGCGAAATGAAGACTGAAGAAAGCACGGCAGAATTTCCGATGAAGCAGTTTTTAAACTCATTGATTGGAGATATGTACTGGACATATTATCAGAACAACAGGTATGATTTGCTTGAAAGGACGAGAGTAGAAAACTTTGTTCTTGATGATATAAAAACATGGGACGCGACGAAGATAATTGAGCAGTCGATACATCATTATAAGAATTCGATAATAGAGCCGGAAAGGCTGCAGACGGTAAGTTTGGAAGGATACAATGACATGCTTAACAATTATGTATATGATAAGTACATACCAAACGGAAGGAAATACCGTCCGACTCTTTATGATTTTCTTGCTTTCAAAGCAGTAGATTTCTTTTCTAACAAAGAAGCAGGAGTAACACGGCCTGCAGAGCAGTTTCTATTGAACGACCCGATTTACATGAGCGAGGCGAAAGAATTTTCGGGCTTGGATATTTCGACTAAGGATGTTTTTTCATTCGATTATTATGCGATTACAATACTCAGGGATATAATCAGGTTTCATCTGAACGATGGAAACGTGGATGCTCTTGTAGATGCTGACTTAAAAAGACTTGCGTTTGTTTATCAAAGTTCGGGAAATGCAGAAAAAGAAGGGATATACTTGAAAGCACTTCAGAATATGCTGGACAAATATTCTGTTTATCCGGTTTCAACTTTAATAAGCTATGAGATTGCAAAAGTCTATCAGGAAAGAGGGGCAAAGTATGTGCCGGGAATAACGGATAATTTCAAGGATGATTTGAAGATTGCTTATTCAATCTGCAAAGATGCGTCGGATAAATTTCCTGATTCGGACGGAGCACAAAACTGCAGAGCTATTATGGCGGCACTCGATTCAAAGAATTTACAGATAACTCTTGAAGCGTACAACTTACCAGATAAACCGTTCAGAACATTAGTAAATTATAAGAATGTAAGCAAACTTTATTACAAGATTGTTGAGACATCATACAGCGAGATAAGAAAGATTGAAGAAAACTACAGTAATTATAATGATTACGCAAAATACAACGCGGATATAATTAATGATTTTAAAGAAAGGACAGCGGTACATACTTTTAGTATAAATCTACCTAACGACGGGGATTTACAGGCTCATAAAGCAGAAGTGAAGATACCTTCTTTGAAAGCCGGTGTGTATGTATTGCTTGCAGGAACGAGCGAAAGTTTTTCTTACAAAGAAAATGCTGTTGCATACTGTTTACTGAACATTAACTCACTGAGTTATATAAATAAATCAAACGAAAAGAAAGATATCGAGTTTTATGCACTGAACAGGGATTCGGGTTATCCGCTTGAGGGTGCAGAAGCTGTAATTTACGTACAGAATTACGATTACAATAAATCAAGGTATGAATATATTAAGAGCGGTGAATACACATCAGATAAGAACGGATATTTTGTGGTAAAGAATGCAGGTAAATCAAGGTCTTTTTATTTAGAGCTCAGTCATAACGGACAGTATCTAACAACAGAGGGATTAAATTTTGGATACGGTTACAGTTATATCAAAGATGCATTTTATCAGGGTGAATATTATGAACCGAATGCAAAGCCATACACAGCGACTTACTTCTTTACAGACCGCTCGCTCTACAGACCGGGACAGACGCTTTATTTCAAAGGGCTTGTAGTAGAAACAATAGGTAAGGAGCACAAAATAAAAACGGGTGAGTACGTAACAGTCGAACTTTATGATGTTAATTACCAGAAAGTTTCCGAACAAAGTTTTACAACTAATGAATTCGGAACGATAAACGGTTCATTCACGCTACCGAGCTCAGGATTGACCGGACAGATGCGTATTCAAACTTCGGTCAATAACGGAAGTGCTTACTTTTCAGTTGAAGATTACAAGAGACCAAAGTTTGAAGTTACTTTTAATCCGATAAAAGGCAGTTATAAACTCGGCGAAATGGTTCCGGTGAGAGGGCTTGCGAAATCTTATTCGGGTGCAAATCTTGATAATGCATCGGTGAAGTACAAGGTAGTGAGAAAGGCGCTATACCCGAGATGGTTTTATGACTGGTTCTCAAATTATTTCGGAACGAGCAAGACGAATGAAACCGTGATATTAAACGGAACCACGAAGACGAATGAAAACGGAGAGTTTGAAGTAAATTTCAAAGCAATTCCCGACGAATCTGTATCGATAGGATTGAAAGCATATTTTAATTATGAAATCACTGCGGATGTAACGGATATAAACGGTGAAACACATTCAAAGGCAATGAATGTCGCGGTAGGTTATTCATCGCTGATGGTGACTTTTGGGATCGGTCAAAATGTTGATAAGAATGACGATGCAAAATTCAGGTTGGTGACGACAAATCTGAACGGTGAAAGAGAAGGGACTGATGTCAAGATTGAAATATATAAACTGAAGAGCCCGGAAAGAGCATACAGGAGCAGGATGTGGCAAAGACCGGACAAGTTTACGATGACAAAAGAAGAGTATTACAGGGATTTTCCTTATGATGAATACAGCGATGAAAGTGATTTTACAAAGTGGGAAAAGGAAGTAAAAGCGTTTGAGAAGACATTTAATACAGAACAGGATTCCGTACTTGATTTGAACGTAATGAAAGGATGGAATCAGGGAAAGTACATGGCAGAAATTAAAGCAAAAGATAAGAACGGGGAAGAGATAATCGAGAAATATTATTTTACGGCTTTTAGCAAGGGTGAAAGCACGATGCCGTATTCAATGTTCAGCAATTTTATAGAGAAGAAAAGTACTTATGAGGTGGGTGAAACGGCAGAATTTATGTTTGGCACGTCATTAAGCGATACAAGAGTACTTTATGAGGTTAACGGTGCAGATGGAATGATAAAGAGAGAATGGATTACGATTAATAAAGGGCAGAGATTATTTGAACTGCCGGTAAGAGAAGAATACAGAGGGGGTATAGGATATAATTTAGTATTTGTAAAAGAGAACAGAATAATAACTGCTGTGCGATATATTGGAGTGCCTTACACTAATAAGATGCTTGACATAAGTTTTGAAACGTTCAGGGATAAGCTGAAGCCAGGAGAAAAGGAGGAATGGAAGATAAAGATAAAGGGGAAGAACGGTGAGAAGGCAATGGCAGAGATGGTTGCGACAATGTACGATGCTTCGCTTGATGCGATAAGGAGTCATGGTTGGACATTTGGGTATGGGCTGAATTATTATTATTACGGAGATTCATGGGAGAGTGATGTATGTTTTGATGCTTATAACGGGAATGTTTATCAGGAGGAATGGAATAAGAGCGTAGATTATACGAGTATTAGTTATGATTTTCTGAACTATTTCGGAGCACCGATTTATACGGATAATTATAAATATGCACCGATGTATAGCGAGAGGATGGCTGTTGATGAGGAGGTGAAGACGGGGTATAAGACAGATAAGGTTCAGGAGAAATCGAAGAAAGAGGGAAAGGAAGTGGAATCGGATATTACGGAAAGTCCAGAGCCGATTAACGGTAAAGACGGCAAGGGTACTGAGGAGAAGAAGAAGAGTGAGGATTTTGGGAGTATTCCTACAAGGACGGATTTCAGGGAGACGGTTTTCTTTTTGCCAGAGCTACGGACGGATGAGAATGGAGATTTGACGATTAGTTTTGAGATGGGAGATGCCCTGACGAGATGGAAGATGCTGGGGTTTGCTCATACGAAGGATTTGAGGAGAGGAATGACAGAGAAGCAGGTGATAACGCAGAAGGAGCTGATGCTGACGGTGAATGCACCGAGGTATTTGAGGGAGGATGATAAGGTGGTGATTTCGGCGAAGGTGACGAATTTAACGGATAGGGATTTGAAGGGAGATGCGGGACTGGAGCTTTATGATGGATTGACGGGTAAGAGTGTGGATGCGGAGTTTAAGAATGTGAGCGGTGGGAAGGGTTTTGAGGTAAGCAAGGGCGGCAGTACGAGTGTGAGCTGGGAGATTGCTGTGCCTTATGGTTTTGAGGCGATTGGCTATAGGGTGAAGGCGAAGGCTGAGGGTTTTACGGATGGAGAGGGTTCGGTTTTGCCAGTGCTTTCAAACAGGCTGCTTGTGACGGAGACGATGCCGATGAGTTTGAGGGGAAATGAGACGAAGACGTTTTCGATGGGTAAGCTTGTGAGCGGGGGTACGGAGACGATGAGGAGTTACAGGCTTTCGGTTGAGTTTACTTCTAATCCTGCGTGGTATGCGGTTCAGAGTCTGCCATATTTGATGGAGTATCCTTATGAGTGTGCAGAGCAGGTTTTCAGCAGGGTTTATGCGAATAGTATAGCGGGTTTTATTGCAAATTCGTCGCCGAAGGTAAAGGATGTTTTTGAGAGGTGGCGGAATGAGAGTCCTGATGCTTTGCTTTCAAATTTGGAGAAGAATGAGGAGTTGAAGGGTTTGATTTTGCAGGAGACGCCATGGGTGAGGGAGGCAAAGAATGAGAGCGAGAGGAAGAGGAGGATAGGTGTGCTTTTTGAGGTGAAGAGGATGGAGAGCGAGCTTGGGAAGGCGGTGAAGAAGCTGAAGGGTATGCAGGTGAGCAGCGGAGGCTGGGCGTGGTTTGAGGGTATGCCTGTTGACAGGTATATGACGCAGCATATTGCGACGGGTTTTGGTAAGCTGCACAAGCTTGGGATAAGGAGGTTCGAGGATGATGAGGAAATGGTGAGGGGTGCTTTGGGGTATTTGGATGGGGAGTTGAGGAGGGATTATGATGAGCTTTTACGGGGAGAGAGAGAGGGCAGGATTAAGATGAGCGATAATAATTTGGGTGCATTGCAGGTTCATTTTCTTTATATGAGGAGTTTTTACAAGGATATTGGTATGGATGATGGTGTGAGGGAGGCGTTTGATTATTATAAGGGTCAGGCGACGAAGTATTGGAACGGGAGAGGTTGGTATTTAGAGGGGATGCTTGCTTTGGCTTTGAGCAGGTTTGGCGATGCGGCGACGGCTGAGGGGATTTTGCGGTCGCTGAAGGAGAATGCTTTGTATTCTGAGGAGATGGGGATGTATTGGAAGGAGAATAGGGGCGGTTTTTATTGGTATGAGGCACCGATTGAGACGCAGGCTTTGCTGATAGAGGTTTTTGATGAGGTTGGGAAGGATGAGAAGAGTGTTGATGATATGAAGGTGTGGCTTTTGAAGAATAAGCAGACTAATGACTGGAAGACGACGAAGGCGACGGTTGAGGCGGTTTATGCTTTGCTTCTGCGGGGGGATGATTGGCTTGCGGGAGATATGCTGGTGGATGTGAGGGTTGGTTCGATTGATGTGACGAAGGGTGTGAGTGCGGAGGCGGGTACGGGATATTTTAAGGAGTCGTGGAAGTGGGGAGATGTGAAGAGTGATATGGGTAATGTGACAGTGACGAGGAAGTCGGAAAAGGGAATCAGCTGGGGTGCTTTGTACTGGCAGTATTTTGAGGATATGGATAAGGTGACGAGTAGTGCGACGGGTTTGAGTTTAGAGAAGAAGTTGTTTGTTGTGGAGGAGACTGCGAGCGGTGAGGTGATTAGTCCGATTGGTGAGCTGAAGGTTGGCGACAGGGTGAGGGTGAGGGTTGTGCTGCGGAGTGACAGGGATATGGAGTATGTGCATATGAAGGATATGCGGGCGGCTGGTTTTGAGCCAGTGAACGTGCTTTCGGGGTACAGGTACAGGGATGGTCTTGGTTATTATGAGAGTACGAGGGATGCGGCGACGAACTTCTTTTTTGGTTTTCTGCCGAAGGGTACTTATGTTTTTGAGTATGATTTGCGTGTGAATTTGTCGGGAGATTATTCAAATGGGATTACGACTGTTCAGTGTATGTATGCTCCTGAGTTTAGTTCGCATAGTGAGGGGAATCGGGTTGTGGTGAAGTAGGTGATAGTTAGGGATTAGTTATTAAATGCAGGGGACGTGAGTCCCCTGCTCTATTTTTATTGTGTTGCAATAATTTAATTTGTTATCTAAATTAATTTAACTTATTAGATAAAATGAGTTTAAGTAAACTTAATATTATCAAAATTGCGATATTAGTTTTTGTTTTCACGTTTTCATTTCTGTTAATGACTTCAGGTGCGTACTCACAAATAAAGCAAGATAGTACTTCAAATGCATCTACTTTTTATGTATATGAAAGGTACGATAAGGACGGGAATACTTGCTTTTCTATAGAACCTCCGACAACTGAAATTAGATATGACTGCCCAGTATGCGACGGTGCAAGAGTGTTAAGTACCAGAAATACTGGGGTTCCAGTAAATATAGTGTGCTGGAGATGCAACGGTAAAGGTTATCTTGTTTCGAGCAAGGGAAAGTAGTTTAAAATTTTACATAAGAGAGTTGGCACACTGAAAGGGAGATTCTGCACAAGAGAAGCAAACAGAGTTGATTCAATGGAGATTGATAATTGGTTATTCTATGCAGGGGACGTGAGTCCCCTGTTTTGTTTGTGTGCGGATTTCCGTGTTGTATGATTTTTAAATTTATTGAATGTTAAGACGATAACTATTACTTTTGGGTACATCTACTATAAGATAAAATAATGAAAAGATTATTTCTCATCTTCATAATGCTTGCATCATTAGCTGTGAATGGGCAGTGGGTGCAGACAAACGGTATATTGGGAGGAGGGATTATCCGATCTCTTGCCGTTAACGGGAATATTGTTTTTGCAGGTACATATAGAGATAGTCAGAGTTTTGGTTGTCTTTTTCGTTCCACAAATAATGGCTTTACATGGACTAAAACTGCTTTAGATAGCCAAAACATTATGTCATTTGCTATAAACGGAGAATATATTTTTGCAGGATCAATGTCGTATGGTGTTTATATATCAACAAACAACGGTTCGAATTGGACTCAAACTGCTTTAAATAATAAATCTATTTATTCCCTTTCAGCAAATGGAAATAATATTTTTGCAGGAACTTGGGATAGCGGAGTTTATATTTCAACTAATAATGGATTGAGCTGGTCTCAAACTGCTTTGAATAGTAAGTCTATTTATTCACTTGCCGTAAACGGAAATAATATTTTTGCAGGAACTTGGGTAAACGGACTCTACCACTCTACAGATAACGGTTCAAGTTGGACGCAAGTTGCTTTGAATAATAATGGCATTCATTCCCTTGCAATAAGTGGTAATCATATTTTTGCAGGATCGTATAATGGTTTATTTATGTCAACAAATAATGGATTAAGCTGGACGCAAACTACATTGAATAATGAATCTATTTGGTCTTTAGCAGTTAATGGAAATACTATTTTCGCAGGAGCAGAAATGGGTGGAGTCTATGTCTCCACAAATAACGGAATGATGTGGTCCCAAACTACGTTGAATGACAAGTTTGTTCCTTCATTAGCAGTTAGTAATAATAGTGTTTTTGCCGGGACAACTAGAAATGGCTTATATTTATCAACTAATTTCGGTTCAAGTTGGACAGTAACCGGATTTAATATGAAAATTGTTACTGCTTTTGCAGGTCTTGGGGATAATATTTTTGCAGCAGCAAGTTATAATAATGATTCCTCAAGCCTTTATATTTCGTCTAATAACGGAGCAAATTGGGCAGAAGCTACATTACATAATACAACAGTTACCTCTCTTGCAACACTTGGAAATAATATTTTTGCAGGAACAGCTGGCAATGGTGTATTTATTTCTATGAATAACGGAATAAACTGGTCACAAACTACTTTAAATTATGCAAATATAAAATCTCTTGCTGTCAGCGGAAATAACATTCTTGCAGGAGTGTTAACTCAACAATCCGGTCCCGGATCACTTATTTACTCATCAAATAACGGTGTTAATTGGGTATCTACTACTTTGCTCAATAATGATGTTTATTCTCTTGCAGTAAAAGGAAACATTGTATTTGCCGGGACGAAAGTAAATGGTGTTTACCGCTCAACAGATAACGGTTTAACATGGACTCAAACGGTATTGAATAAATTTGCAAACTCAATTATCATCAGTGGAAATACTATATATGCAGGATGCTTTTCCGGTGTTGGTTATTCAGGCGGTGTTTATTTATCCACAGATGATGGCATAAGCTGGACTCAAACAGCATTAAATAACAGACCAGTTAATTCTGTTGTTGCAAAAGAAAATAATATAATCGCAGGAACTGATGATGGTATATATCTCTCCACAAATAATGGAGTAACTTGGACGCAGAAAAATCAAGGATTCAATCCAGCTCAAAGGATCTTGTCCTTACTAATATCAAATAATTATGTATTGGCAGGAACACTTGGCTATTCTGTCTGGCGAAGAGAATTATCAGAAATAGTCGGAGTGCAAAATCTAAGCACGGAAACACCTTCAGCATTTTCGCTAAGCCAAAATTATCCGAATCCTTTTAATCCAATCACAAAGATTGAGTTTGCAATACCGAAGATTTCGGATGTGAAGATTAGCGTTTTTGACGTGACGGGAAAAGAAATAGAAGTACTTGTGAATGAAAGACTTGCCGCAGGGACTTATTCTACCGATTGGAATGCAAGCAAGTTTTCAAGCGGAGTATATTTTTATAGAATAAAAGCTGGTGATTTTGTTGAGACGAAGAAGATGGTACTTGTGAGGTGATATGTAAGATGTGAGAAGTAAGATGTGAGAACAAAATGCGATTAGAGCATGAGTTTAAAACAGTATGAATAAAACAAATAATACACAAATGAGAAAGTTAATTAAGTTATTTAGTATAGCTTTGTTTTCTATGGTTTTTTCAGTTCTTATTAACAATATAACCATAGCACAGGTTTTTTTCCCTACAACTCCGATATGGACTTCAACTGATGCGGGTTATGATACAGGATGCGGCTGGGCAGATATAAACGGGGATGGATGGGTTGACCTTGTTGTAGCAAAGGGCAATGATATGTCGAGGCAGAAAGTTGTCGTCTATTACAATACAGGAGGGAATTTCCCTTTCACACCAAGTTGGCAATCCAATGATATTGACTATAACGCACAATTATCAATTGGTGATATAAACAAAGACGGATATCCCGATGTTGCCGTATCTGTTTACATTGGACAGGCGGGATTTTCCCAAAAAGGAAAGTTAAAAATTTATTTGAATAACAACGGAACTCTTTCTCAAAATCCGTCATGGATTTCGCAAGATTCCCTATACACGTTCAGTTGTGCATTTGGTGACGCGGACGGTGACGGTGACCTTGACCTTGCTGCTGCATGCGGGGAGAGTTATGAGCAAAAAATCGATAAACAGAGAATTTATTATAATAATAACGGAGTTATTGAAACGCTTCCATCATGGACAAGTTTAGATCAAGGTTATGGAATGGACGTAAACTGGTCTGATTTTGATAAAGACGGCAGGCTGGATTTGGTATTTTGCTGCGAGCGAGGACCGAGTAAAATTTACAAAAATTACGGTGATTCAATAGGGCGAATGCCAATCTGGACTTCGCAGGATGCAAGCCAGTATTCAAATTCATTGTTTGTTAACGACGTAGATAATGACGGCTGGCTTGATCTCGCCATATCTGATAACGACCAAATGGGAGGAAGCGGAAAGTTCAAAATATATAAAAACAATTCGGGGACAATGAATCCAACTCCCTTTTGGACTTCGAATTTTTCCGGATACGGTTCCGGAATAAATCTTTGCGATATTAACAATGACAACTATTGCGATTTAATTTGCGGCGCTTGGTGGACAGCATGCTATATTTATGTTAACTCGGCCGGAACATTCTCTCCGACCCCCCAATGGACTTCAGCAACAAACAGTGTTGTTGAAACGATCGTTGCAGCAGATTACGACCATGACGGATTTGACACTCTCAATACTGAGTTTACAGGTAATGGAGTTAAAAAACTTTTTTATCTCCCCAAAAATCCGGTGCAAAAACTTTTAAGTGTAATTTTCGGGAATGATACAATACCATTAAACCAGTTTTGCTTTGACCTTGAAAACGGCTGGGTAAGTTTTGGAACTCCTCCGCCTAACGGCACAAATATGACTATTAATGCAATATATACACATGACCCTGATTTTGCAGTAAGCAACTGGGATAACAATATCGGAAATTATTTATTCAAAAATTCTATAGTCACTTTTGCAGGCAATTTATCGCATGAAATACAAAGTGATTTTAAATTGCTCCAGAACTATCCGAATCCTTTTAATCCATTAACGAAGATTGAATTTGCGATTCCAAAGAGTACGGAAGTAAAAATTTCGGTTTTTGATGTGACAGGAAAAGAGGTGGCAGTGCTTGTAAATGAAAGACTTGCTGCAGGTACGTATGTTACTGAATGGGATGCGAGTTATATATCAAGCGGAGTGTATTTTTACAGGATGGTGACGGACGGTTTTCTTGAAACGCGAAAGATGATGCTTTTGAGGTAGTTGTAAGATATTTTTAGAGATAGTGTTTTAAATGTCAATAAAATAAATTTTGATGTATATTCAAAATTAAAATTTATTATTATTTTAAGGTAATCAAATGCATTTAATATGACGAGTTTTAGACAACTTCCGCGTTCTTCAGGTAAAATAAAATATTTTATTTTAGTTACCTCATTTATAATTGCACAGATTGCCCCAACACCATTGTGTTACACTTTCTTGATGAAGAATTGTTTTTCTCAGGAATCCTGGACTTCAACTTCATTAACTAACGCCCCTACCGCACGTGAACGCCACTCTGCTGTCTGGACCGGCACAAACTTTATTGTATGGGGTGGTACAGGAGGTTCCTCAGCGTCAACAAATACGGGAGGAGTTTATAACTTATCAACAGATACCTGGACTCCTACTTCATTAACAGGTGTACCGACTGCACGCATTGCTCATATAGGAGTCTGGACTGGTACGAAGATGGTAGTCTGGGGAGGAAATTTAAATGGAAGTTACTTGAATTCGGGTGGAGTTTATGATCCCGCTGCTGATATATGGACGACTACAAGTACAACAAATTCCCCTGCCGGCGGGAACAACCCTGTTGCAATCTGGACGGGCAATAAGATGGTTGTTTGGGGCGGTTATAACGGAACCTACTTGAATACCGGCGGACAGTTTGATCCTTTAACAAATACGTGGACTCAAACTTCAATAACTAATGCACCTTCGGGAAGACAATACCATACTGCAGTCTGGACGGGTAACAAAATGATTGTATGGGGAGGGTACAACGTTACTAACTATTATAATACAGGCGCTGCTTACGACCCTGCGGCAGATACATGGACTACAATATCAACGAGCAACGCTCCGACAGGCAGAATCTGGCACACTGCTGTCTGGACGGGAAGTAAAATGATTGTGTGGGGCGGGTATGCAAATACAGTTTATTACAATACCGGCGATATTTACGACCCCGCATCTGATACATGGATACCTGTTTCAACAGTAAATGCTCCAACCGGCAGGGACTGGCATACGGCAATCTGGACTGGAAGTAAAATGATAGTTTGGGGCGGGTATAACGGCTCTGTTTATTACAATAACGGAGGAATTTATGACCCTGTAACAGATACTTGGACAAACATGACAGACCTTAATGCACCAAATGCACGCTGGCATCATTCGGCTGTTTGGACGGGGAATAAAATGATTGCATGGGGCGGTTTCGGCAACAGTACTTATTACAACTCAGGAGGTATATATACTAATCCTGCTGTAACGGGTATAATGAATATAAGTGCGGAAACACTTTCAGGTTATTCATTGAGTCAAAATTACCCGAATCCATTTAATCCTGTGACTAAGATTAGTTTTCAATTGTCTGTTGCCGGTTTATCAACGTTGAAAATATTCGACGTTACAGGTAAAGAAGTTGCTACACTTGTAAATGAACGTCTCAATGCGGGAACATATTCCGTTGACTGGAACGCAAGCGGATATCCAAGCGGTGTCTATTTTTACAAGCTGAAAGCAGGAAATTTTCTCGAAACAAAGAAGATGATACTTGTGAGATAGTCATATTTTGACGATAAATTAGATCATTAAAAATAAAAGGAAATAATATTAATTTTTAAAACATTTGCTAAAAGAAAGTGAACTGTCATGAAACATTTAATTACGATTATTGTGTTCGCAATTGCTCTTCCGATTTATGGACAAGGAAGCTTTACGCTTGAATTTGAAAATCCAAGCGGATTAGATTTAGTAAGCCTCGCTAAATTTGAAAATAACAACGTGTATGAAATTGTCCTGATTAACAATTCTACTCATACTTATAAGGTTTATGATGGAAACTCTCATGCACTAAAATATTCAATTCAAACAGACACTTCAGAAAGCTTGTTCTTCCCTAATTTTGTTGAGTTTCCGTCTGCACAATACATGGATTTCAACAATGATGGTGTTTTCGATTTTCTTAGATTCGACAGATATCCTAATTCTAAGGTTTGGTTTAAAAGCGGTACTGACGGAGCAATTATTACTGAGTTTAATTATCCTTCTAATATGATTGGTTCAAGCCTTGTTTTGCTGGATATAGACGATGATAATTATCTGGAACTCATTTTATGGAATTGGGAGAACAACAAAATAAACGTATTCTCTACGACATTTCACACTGTAGGTATAGCAAACAATAACACATCCGTACAGGACTATGAATTAAAACAAAACTATCCGAACCCGTTTAATCCTGCGACTACGATTGAGTACAAGCTAAATAAGAATGCTGTAGTGACATTGATAATTTATGATATTGCCGGCAGAGAAATGAAAACAATGTCAAAGGGTATGCAGTCTCAGGGAGAATACAAAATAAATCTGTCTTCGGAAAATTTATCGAGCGGTACTTATTTTTATCAGTTAATAGTCGATGGGATACCCGAAACCAAAAAGATGGTTCTTATAAGATAAAAGCATACCCAGTTATTTTAATAATATCATCCTCTTTGTCTCTGAAAACCCATCAGTAGTCAATTTATAAAAATATACCCCGCTATTTAGTCCGCTACCATCGAACGTAGTTTCATACGTTCCAGGCTGTAGCCTTTCATTCACAAGTGTCGCAATTTCCTTCCCTGTAGCATCATAAACCTTTAGCATCACATCACTGACCGTGGGAAGCTGAAAGCTGATAACTGTTCTCGGATTAAACGGGTTCGGATAATTCTGGGACAATGAAAACTCTGAAGGAATTTCACCGTTTACATTGTTAATCGCAACTGAATAAAAAGTATCTATTATAGTAACGTAGCTCTGAACGTTGTAATTTGCTGAAGGCAATGACCATAAGGGTCTTACCTTGTTGTCAAAAGCGTCAAGCCCCATGTATTCGCCGAAGGCAAACCCATTATATAAATTTAAAGTACTTAATCTGACATTCTGAAAAGTATCTCCTCCGTCTGTTGAACGTGCTATGAATGGATTAGACATTGACAACGCATTGTAACGAGAATCATAGAAAAATATCCAGATGTATCCTGTAGCCTTGTCAACACACATCCAGGGCAGTCTCTGATCATTTCCTGCTCCGTCATTATTAACACGTTTTGGTACACTCCAGTTGTTTCCCTGATTAGTGGATTTCACAAACCAAATATCTTTGTCGTTTGCTCCGCTTTTTGTATCTGCAAAACAAATATATATGTTCCCTCTGTATTGAGATTCTGAAATATCGCAGGATGCGGCAGGTGACCAGTTTGCAGACGTATAATTTATTCCTGTCCAACCGCCAACCTGATCACAAACATATATATCATTCTGAAGCCAGTTAACTCCGGCATTAGTCGAACGGTTAAACATCACCTTTTCGTTTAAAGGCCAAACAGCATATACTTCGCTATTCGGACCCGTACAAGGACAAACTCCCTCGGGTGATGAGTTGTCAACCTTCGAAGTTCCGGCTACTCTTGAAATATGAATAGGATTACTAAAGGTTACACCTCCATCGGTCGAACGGCAAAACGCTACATAACAGCTGTCATTTGGATCATTGCTCGGATACCCGTCGTACAAAGACCACGTAACATAAATATTATTTCCATACTGACCGTGCGACATATCCATGCAGGCATTGGGCATATCATCCAACTGCGGAGCCATTTGAGCAAACGCTGTACCGCCGTCCCAATTTTCTCCGCCGTTTGTCGATTTAAATATAAGCAGCTTGTCAAGGTTTGGACCGGATACTCCCCAGTTTGCACAGCAGATATAATAAAAATTTCCAAGCGTATCCACTATTATTATCGGGTCAGATCCGGGTTGAGCAAAAGAACAAGTCATGGGAGCGCTGCCCCATGTTAATCCGCTGTTAGTGCTGTAGCAGTAACCCATTATCCCCGTTAGAGGAGTGTAGCTTGCCATTATACCGGCAACTATCTGATTTGTATTCTTAGGATTTATCTTTAAACTCGACTCTCCAAAAAAACTCTTTCCGGGTGGATTAATTTTATAACTCTGGTATTGAGGCAATAAGATGCTTTGTTGAAAAAGTATCAATAATAACACATAAAAATAAAACGGCAACTTTTTCATAACTAAATCAAAAAGTATAATTACTCAAAAGTAACTATAAAATGTTATTATCAAAACATAAAAATGTGGTTCAAATTATTAACCCGACCGTTTCTCAAAGATTAAACTTATTTTATCAGCAGCATTCTCTTCGTCTCTGAAAAATCACTCATACTTAATTTATAAAAATACACTCCGCTATTTAGTCCGCTACCATCGAACGTAGTATTATACGTTCCCGGATGTAGCCTTGCATTCACGAGCGTCGCAATTTCCTTCCCTGTAACATCATAAACCTTTAGCATCACATCACTGACCGCTGGAAGCTGAAAGCTGATAACTGTTCTCGGATTAAACGGGTTGGGATAGTTCTGGGACAATGAAAATGAATTAGGTATTTTCGTTCCCATGCTCTGTATTCCTATGATTTCGGAAAGAGAGCGTCGCCAGACTGAATAGTTCCAGGTCCCTGCAAATATGTAATTATCAGCGATTAATAAATTATATATGTGCAGATACCGAAGATTGATAAATCCCTGATTTTTTTCAGTCCAGTTTACTCCGTTATTTGTCGATAGATAAACGCTGCTGGACCCCGATTCAGAATTATTTGCCGCAGCAAAGATGTAATTTCCGCTGACAGCAAGAGAAGAGACATCCTGATTATTCAAAGCAGTTTGAGTCCAGCTTGAACCGTTATTCGTTGAGAGATAAACGCCATTAAACCGCGTCCCTGCAAAAATATTATTTCCGTTGACGGCAAGAGAGTAAACCTGTTTATCATTCAATTCCGTTTGAGCCCAGCTTGCGCCATTATCTGTGGATATATACACCCCGCTGTCTTGCGTCCCTGCAAAAACATAATTCACCATTCGTGCAAATGAGATAACGCTTTGATTAAACAACCCGGTTTGAGTCCAAGTATTGCCGTTATTATTCGAAAGATAAACACCGTTTAATTGTGTTCCCGCAATAACGTAATTTCCGAATGCTGTAAGTGAAAGTATATTTTTTCCTGTCAAAGCACATTGCGCCCAGCTTGAGCCGTTATTTAAAGAAATATAAATACAATAATAAGAAGGATAAGGATCTGCATAAGTTCCTGCATATATTTTATTTCCGTTTACAGCAATGCAAGAAATATTTTCATTATTAAGTGGAGTTTGATACCAGTTTCCACCATTATTTGTTGAGATGTGAACGCCGCCGTAACCCGGAGGATACTTATCTACTCCTGCAAACAGAATACCACCTGTTGATGACAAGGAAAAAATACTATGCCTATTCACAGCAGTTTGAATCCAGTTTGCTCCGTAATTTGTAGGGAAATATGTTCCAAATCCATCAGTTCCCGCAAAAACATTAGTTCCGCTCACGGCAAATGAAATAACGTCCTTATTATTCAAGTCAGTTTGAGTCCAGCTTGCACCATTATTAGTTGAACAATAAATACCGCTTTGTTCCGTCCCTGCAAAAACATAATTGCCAAGTGCTATAAGAGAACGAACAGTTTTATTATTTAGTGAAGTTTGTGTCCAGCTTGCTCCGTTATCTGAGGAAAAGTAGATGCCGTTATACCAAGTTCCTGCAAAGATATTATTCCCATTTGCCAAAATGGAATAAACAAGTTTATTATCTAAAGATGTATGTGTCCAATTCATTCCATTATCAGCAGAGAGATAAACGCCGCTATCGCTTGTACCCGCAAAAATATTATTTCCACTAACGGCTAAGGAACGTATAGAAACATTATTCAATGAGGTTTGTGTCCAAGTCAATCCGTTATTTGTTGATTTATAAAAGCCGGAAAGTGTCCCCGCAAATATATTATTTCCTGATACCGCAAGTGATGGAACTTCATAATTATTCAATGCAGTTTGTGTCCAAATTATTCCGTTATTTGTCGAGAGATAGACACCCTCCTGTGTCCCGGCAAAGATATTATCTCCGCTTATGGCAAGAGAATATACAGTTTTATTATTTAAAGAAGTTTGTATCCAGCTCGCTCCGTTATTTGTAGTATAAGATACACCATCAAAATCTGTGCCCATAAAAATACTGTTTCCCTTTATGGCAAGGGTATAAACACGGAGATAGCCTCCGCGCGGACCATCACACTGTTCCCACTGAGCATTTGAGTTAATCGCCGCAAGCATTATCAAAACTATAAATATATTTTTCATCTCAAATAACTCTATTCTAAATTTTAAGAACTTCTTTTATTACATTAATAAACCGCGTTGCCTTTAATTGCATAATAAATTGATTTGTGACTAATTTGGGCACTAGTTTTCCTCATTGAATAAATTTCAAAATAGCAATAATTGGAATCATTAGGCGACAAAGGCAAATCCCTTCCAAACGGTTCGAGCGTAGGAAAAACCAAATAACCCTCTGCAGGGAAAATTGTTTTTCCGTTCAACCAATCAAACTTTCCATCAGGCGGTGGTAATAATGTTGTGTTATTAACCTTGTCAAGCTTTAGCATAGTTATCAGTGGAGTTGTATAGCCTGTGATTGTATCGCGGTAAACATTATTCTCATTGAACCCTGTTTTTATTGTTGTTGAATTTTGTAGATTTGTATATGGAATCTTATAAACATTCTTCATCTTCAGTTTCCACGCAAGCGGTGTTAAATCCGGACTTTGATTATCAACCTTTACCAGTTTCAATACAATCGTATCTGTCGGAAGTGATTCAATAAAACCCTTTCCAAACATTTGATTAGAATAATTCCTGTAAACCACACCCACATGATAGTTTTCGGGAACCGAAATATTCAAACCGATAAACCCTGCAAGATTATTGTGATAATATTCCGAAGGTCCTAATTTCCTGAAATAACCCGCAAACTTTTCACCCATTACAGTCTCAGGATTTGTAACAGATGTGTCATATCCCTGCGGCGGTCGTTCCCCAAGCATAACTTTACCGACACAAAATCTTTTTTCCGCAATTGTGACATCACACTGAACCCAAACTTCAAGCGGCTGCGTGGGGCTTTCAATTATTGAATTCGAAATTAAATAAGTTGTCATACTATCCCTGTAATACTCCGTAAAAGAACGTCTGTACAAAGTATCAACAAAATAATGTGTTTCAGAATAATCCCAAACGTTGAATAAGAAGTTATCTTGAGGGATCGGGGTATTATTATTAATAACACTGTTTTCGCACGAAATTAATGCAATGGATATCATTGCTATAGCAGCAAATGCTGCAATTTGTCTTTTCATTTTATTCAAATATTACAAATTAAACATTTCAATTGTTTTCACCGAGAATTTATTTTACTAATAACATTCGTTTCGTCTCTGTAAAACCATCCGCAATCAGTTTATAAAAATACACACCGCTATTCAGTCCACTCCCGTCAAAAGTGGTTTCATACGTCCCCGGCTGTAAACTTTCATTCACAAGCGTCGTAACTTCTTTCCCTGTAACATCATAAACCTTTAGCATCACATCACTGACCGCTGGAAGCTGAAAGCTGATAACTGTTCTCGGATTAAAGGGGTTCGGATAGTTTTGCGATAGTGAATATTTCCCCGGGATATTTGTACTAATTGTATTAATAAATGTTAAAGTTGTATCGCCGTATAATTGGCCGTTAATTACAAAGCCTTTCAAAGTGTAAATGTTATGATTTTGACCGTAGACACTTGCTACATGTGAAATATCAGAATAGCAACCAATGTTTTTCGCAAAATTTTCTGTCTTTGTACTACCACCATTATGTATCGAAAATGAGTAATAATAGGTTTTTATTCGCGTAATTATTCCGAAAAGTGAGGTGTCCTTTATCTGAGTGCAATAATAATTATTCATTGTACATGGCATATACGAATTATTGCAGGAATCGCCTACATTAACCGACAAATCATAATACATTCGTTCATAATTACAATCTGGAGCATAATTTGCGTACATTTTAATTTGTCCATTAGTGGAATCATAACGAATCCAGTATGCGGAAACTGAAGGGATAATGTTTGTATAGAAATATTTTCTGTTATTAATAACAGTATCTTTTGTAATTTGTGTTACGGTAATTGAATAGATATAAGAACCACCCATTGAAGATGCTTTTAAATACACCCATTTATTCCCGACGGCAAGGGGTAAATATTTGGCAGAAACTGTATCTGCTGCTTTTGAGATCATAGTAATAAATATTATCTGCAATAAAACAAATATTATCTTATTCATAATTTATTATTTTAAATATACCATTCTTTTTGTCTCCGAAAAACCATCTGTAGTAAGTCTATAAAAATACACCCCGCTATTCAGTCCACTCCCGTCAAAAATAGTTTCATACGTCCCCGCCTGCAGCCTCTCATTCACAAGCGTCGCAACTTCCTTCCCTGTAACATCATAAACCTTTAGCATCACATCACTGACCGCTGGAAGCTGAAAGCTGATAACTGTTCTCGGATTAAACGGGTTCGGATAGTTTTGCTTTAATGAATACACTGAAGGAATCTCAGTTGAAATATTCTGAACATCTGTCAAACCTCCCGTCACAGTTGTATAAATTATTCCGTTGTTGCCTGCAATCCAACCTGAGTTTTTATCGAGAAAATAAATTGAGTTTAAACCTCCCGCGGATAATTGCTGAATCCAGTTAGCCCCGCTGTTGTTTGTTCTTAAAACTGAGTTAGAATTTTTTAATATCCATATTGTATCTTTGTTAGCAAGAGCAAAACTATTTACAAAGTATGTAGTTGCCGAATCAACTATTTGCCAATTCACACCGCCATTTGTTGTTTTACGAAGCATTCTCTTAAAAGTATATCCATTATTTGCATCAACGAATCTTATTTTTCCAATGTATGAACCTCCCAAGGTAGTATCACCATATACTAAATTCCAGTTCACACCTGTGTTAGTAGTTTTCAAAACTCCAAAAAATCCAATCATTACATCACTAATACTGTAAGTTGTTGCCCATCCTGTGCTTGAGTTTATAAATGAGATTCCTTTCATCCAACCATTGCCAAATTGATTCCAATTGCTGCCACCGTTGAATGAACTGTACGTTCCGCCTGATGAACCCATACAAAAATTATCTGTACCGGCATAAGTTGCAAAAATTGTATCTTTGTTCAAGACAGCAAGGTCATAAAAGATATCCCACGTTGAATTTGAAAGTAGCGTTGTCCAGGTTTCTCCTCCGTTTGTAGTCTTTGCAAGAATATCATTATCAATACAAAACGGATCCTGAGTTTGCAAACCCCCTGCTACATATCCGAAATTGGAATTATAAAATCTTATTACATTCAATTTGCTTACTGTAAAAGGAGGTATCTCAGTCCAGATACTCCCGCCGTTCGTTGTCTTTATAATTCTTCCCGAATCTCCGCAAGCCCAGCCTGTCTGAGAATTTATGAAGAAAATATCCAGTAAATTTTTTGTTGTAGGAGTTGTTTGCAAAAACCAACCCGTCTGAGAAATAGCAACATTGCAAATCAACATAAGAAGTATAACAATTAACTTTTTCATTCCTCATAAAATTTATGTTTTTAAATTCCCCGCTATTCTCACAACGGGGATTGATTTATTTCAATAATAATCCCGATACTGTTAGTTATTCCCGATAAAGAACATCGGGATAAACTAAGACTTCCGGTAAAGTCCTCCACGGCGGACTATTTAATCATAATCATCCTTTTTGTTTCTGTAAAATCAAGTGTGCTTAGTCTATAAAAATAAACCCCGCTATTAAGTCCGCTCCCGTCAAAAGTGGTTTCATACGTTCCCGCCTGCAGTCTTTCATTCACGAGTGTCGCAACTTCTTTCCCTGTAACGTCATAAACCTTTAGCATCACATCACTGACCGCTGGAAGCTGAAAGCTGATAACTGTTCTCGGATTAAATGGATTGGGATAATTTTGCGATAGTGAAAATGCTGAAGGTATTTCAGTGCTTATCATTTGTATTTGTAGTATTTCGGAAAGTTCTCTTTTCCATACAGACCCTGATGTATTAGAAAATGCTCCTGCATATATAATGCTGTTAACAATAAGTAATGAATGAATAGAAGGTGGAGGGTAGTTGAATCCCTGATTTTTATTCATCCAGTTTACACCGTTATTTGTAGATAAATATACACCATCACCATGAAATGCATCCTGGTCGGAAAATCCCGCAAAGATTCTATCGCCGGATATTACAATACTCCTGATTCTAAAGGTTGCACTTGTTAATACATTTTCCGTCCAGTTTGTGCCATTATCTATCGATGAATACACACTGCCGTCTGTACCCGCATATATATTTGAACTTGAAACCGCAAGTGACCAAATGGGAATATTGTTTAATCCTTTTAAGGACCAGTTCGCTCCGTTATCAGTTGATAAATATACTCCACCGGTGTTGTATGTTCCGGCATATATACTTGTTCCTGAAACCGCAAATGTCCAGATACCTCTCTCTGTTAAACCGGCAGATGACCAATTTGCTCCGTTGTTTGTTGATAAGAAAACTCCTCCGTTATAGGTTCCTGCAAGAACATTCATGCCCACTACAGCAACTGCCTTTACGATTTGACCGCTTAAACCGTTATTTACAGCAGTCCAGTTGGAGCCATTATTTGTCGTTAAAAATACTCCGCTGTTATTTGCACCTGCAAATATGTTTGAACCTGATACTGCAAGCGATGTTATTTCCATACCCATTAATCCTTTGACAGTCCAGTTTGTACCATGGTTAGTTGATAAGAATACTCCATTGTATTGTGTTCCTGCAAAAATATTTGATTCTGAATAAACTAATGTATTAACCGTTCCGCCTAATGGTGCAGATGTTGGCATCCACTGCGCAATAGTGTTCATTGATAAGAGCATTGCTAAGATTACTAATAATTTTTTCATGGTAATTATTTTATTAATACCATCCTTTTCGTCTCCGCAAAACCATCCGTCGTCAGTCTATAAAAATACACGCCGCTATTAAGTCCGCTCCCGTCAAAAGTGGTTTCATACGTCCCCGGCTGCAGCCTTTCATTCACAAGCGTCGCAACTTCCTTTCCCGTAATGTCAAATACTTTCAATGTCGATAAACTAACAACTGACAACTGAAAACTAATTTTAGTTCTCGGATTAAACGGGTTCGGATAGTTTTGCGATAGTGAATACTTTGATGGTAATGCAGATGATATTTCGTTTACAGATACTAATTCCTGAAAGTCTCTTCTCCATACTTTGTATGATTGGAATCCACTTGAATAATAAGCACGACCTGCAAGAACATAACCGTTTGCATACAAAAGATTTGTTATTATATAATCGTCTCCATCAAAACCCTCATTCTTACGTATCCAGTATATACCTCCATTTGTTGAAATAATTATTCCACTGCCCCAAGCTCCAGCAATTACACATGTTCCAAATGCAATTAATGATTTTATGATTGAGCTGCTGAATTGTGATGTTTGATTAAAGGTGTAACCATTGTCTGTAGATTTTATAATTCCTGAGGAATAAGTTACGGCATAAAGTTCATTTCCTAAAGCTGTCATTAAAGATATTTCATATGTATATAAATATGAAGTTGACCAATTCACACCATTGTTAGAAGAAATATTGATATAATTAGAACCATAAACATAAACATTACTTCCGTTAATGAGCAATCGACCGTAAATTGAGTTTATAGTGGCCCAATTTGTTCCGTTATTAGTTGATACTAATAAATTGGGATTTGATGTGGCAAAAAGATGTGTGCTGTTCGAACCGAAAGAACTAATTTCTAAGTTCATCGAAGTCCAACTTGCACCAAAATTATCGGTGTAATATGTTCCTTGATTATTAGTACAGGCAAACAAGCGTGAACCGTTTGCGAATATATTTATTATTCGCAGTGGAAAAAATGCTGTTGGGGTCCAGCTTAAACCGTTGTTTGTAGAACGAAATATTCCGGAAGAGTCAGTAATTTCTGGACCAGTGAAAAAAGATGCTGCAGTGTATATATCAGTACCGATAGTTGTAAATCCGCATACAGAACCTCCTAAAAGTCCGTTTGAAGCATTTTGCCATTGCCCGCTTACATTCATTGTAATGAGCATTACTAAAACAACAAATATATATTTCATATCTTTATGATTTAATAATTATAAAATCCCCAGCATTCAGTGGGATTAGTAAATTATTTTATCATCATCATCCTCTTCGTTTCCGAAAAACCATCCGTAGTAAGTCTGTAAAAATACACGCCGCTATTAAGTATGCTCCCGTTAAACGTGGTTTCGTACGTACCCGCCTGCAGTCTTTCATTCACAAGCGTCGCAACTTCTTTCCCAGTAACATCATAAACCTTTAGCATCACGTTACTGACGGCTGGAAGTTGAAAGCTGATAACTGTTCTCGGATTAAACGGGTTCGGATAGTTTTGCTTTAATGAATACGCAGACGGTATTTCAGTCGAAATATTCTGCACTGATACCGTTCCGCCGCCGTTTGTTGTTTTATATATTCTTCCATTACCTCCAACTATCCACCCTGTATCGGCATTATTAAAATCAACAGCATATAATGGTTGATAAGGACCCGGCGAAGGATCAACCTGTGCTCTCCAGTTCGTTCCTCCATTTGTGGTTTTAATTATTTGACCTGCATCTCCTACTATCCATCCTGTATTTTCATTTATCATTTCAATGTTGTACAGTTCCCAGTTGGCAGGGTGCTGGTTCATCTGGTCAACCCAGTTAACACCTGCATTTGTTGTTTTCTGAATTAAACTTTGGTTTGATGCACTTGTTCCCACTACCCAGCCTGTGTAAGCATTCACAAAATACATTGACATAAACATCATAGCATTTGAATGGGAATATATTTTCGTCCAGTTAAGACCGCCGTTCGTTGTCTTTAACACAGAAGGTTTGCTATCCATACCATACCCTGCCATATACCCTGTGTTTGCATCGATGAAACAAATCTTATCTATACCTATAGCTCCGCTGACGTAAACTCTTTGCCAGCTCTCTCCGCCGTCAGTTGTTTTTACTAAGGCCGTATCAATCGACCATCCACCTGCATAGCCGGTATCAGAATTTATAAATTGAAGTGCCCCTCTTAATGCAATTCGACTTCCACTAAACTTTAAAACCCAGTTTGTGCCGCCATTTGTTGTTTTATAAATAGATGAATTAAATGTCGATGTGTTACTGCAAACCGCAACACCCGTATTTATATCGATGAAATAAATATCAAATACATTTAAATATGTAATTGGAGTTGGCATATCCCAGTTAGTACCTCCGTCGGTCGTCTTTAAAATAATACCACTCACGGACGATATATAACCCGTCTGACTATTCAGAAAAAGAATATTGTAATGCGAAGCAGGGGTTGGTGATATCTGCTGAACCCATTGTGAATATAGCTGTGCGGTTACGAGTAAAACTGCGGTGAGGAGGAAAATCAGTTTTTTCATAGTCTTTTATGGTTTGATTTCTAAAAAACACTATTAACATAAATTATACATTTGAATCAATTTATTCAATATAAATCCCGTGGCTTTCGCTGCTGAGATTTTAAAATTTATTTAATTAGCACCATCCTCTTCGTTTCTGAAAAACCATCCGTAGTTAGTCTATAAAAATACACCCCGCTATTAAGTCCGCTCCCGTCAAAAGTGGTTTCATACGATCCCGCCTGCAGCCTTTCATTCACAAGTGTCGCAATTTCCTTCCCTGTAACATCATAAACCTTTAGCATCACATCACTGACCGCTGGAAGCTGAAAGCTGATAACTGTTCTCGGATTAAACGGATTCGGAAAATTCTGACTGAGCGAATAAGAATTAGGTATTTCAGTCGATATATTCTGCACTGATACCGTTCCGCCGCCGTTAATTGTAAAAAAGACCTTACCTTGTGAACCCGCAGCCCAGCCGGTGTTTTCATTAATAAACTGAATATCCCACATCCACCATCCTGATGGTGTTGACTGCGTAAACCAGTTCACGCCGCCGTTTGTTGTCTTTTGAATTTTTGGTGAATCCCCCGCAACCCAGCCTGTGTTTTCATTCAGGAAGTACAACTCGTATGTTTCATTCGTATTCGCATTCGTTTGATGAGTCCAGTTCACACCTCCATTAGTTGTTTTTCTCAGCAGACCTCCCCAGGGTGAAGACTGATTTCCCGAAACCCAGCCCGTGTTTGCGTTCACGAAGAAAACCGAGCAAAGCCAGAAACCATTGCCAAAGTTTGAATGCAATGTCCACGAATAACCGCCGTTTGTTGTTTTGAAAATCGCCTCGCCGCCTGAATAGCTTCCTGTTGCAAAACCGGTTGTCTCATTTAAAAATGAAAAACATTCAATACCATAACAGTTGAAAGGCACTGCCGCCAGCCAGGTCACACCGGCATTTGTAGTTTTCAAAACAGGTGACATTGAAGCCGAATTCACCCAGCCCCCAAGATATCCCGTAAATGAATTTACAAATTGTAAAGCGAGAAAGTTTCCGTCAGTTGTAATAAAATCAACCCAGTGCAAACCGCCGTCTGTAGTTCTTGATATTAAACCAACTCTTATTGGTGAGGAAAGCCCGCCAACCGCTACACCCGTATTTTCATTCACAAAATAAACGTCAAGATAATCTTTACCTGCTGCATTCTCACGCAGCAAAAACCAGTTCACACCGCCGTTTGTTGTTTTAATTATTGTTTCATCATCACCCGCTGCATATATTACGTTTGCATTTACAACAAAAATTGCTTCGAGTGCATTTGTGGTTGGTGTTGACTGTAATACCCATTGTGAATATAGCTGTGCGGTTACGAGTAAAACTGCTGTGAGGAGGAAAATCAGTTTTTTCATAGTCTTTTATGAGTTGATTTATAAAAAACGTTATTAACATAAATTATACATTTGAATCAATTTATTCAATATAAATTTTGAGAATGCAAAAAATGCTTGTACGGAATCAGGTATGAAAAATCGAAAGAATCTTAATATTTAAATCATTGAAAAATTGTTAATCCAATATCAATTTTTTCCTTTACTTTAATTTATATTTTTTGTATCTTTGTAGTGAGTTTACAATTGAATATTTCCCAGGAGAAATATTCAGGTGTGCAGTTTATAAAAAAGAACTGCTTTGTAATTTTATGTAATAACAATTCTTTATTTTAACATCCCATGAACATACCATCAACATCCCATAAACATACCATGAAAATGCCATATTTCCATATAGCGTTCATATAGAGTTTATATGAAATTTATATAGAACGCATATAGCTCGCAAATAGCTATCATATAGCTTTCATATGGCCCTTATATAGCTCTATATATAGGGTTTATATTTCCGGTTTTTGTAATAATTCCGCCAAAATCTATCAAAAATCTCGAATTTCTTCCAAATATCAAGCAAATATTAATGAAAAAGGGTGAAATTATTGCAATTTCACCCTTTTTGAATGTAAAAACTATGAAAATTTAATCCTTTACTAACCGCACCGATAATCCTCTTTCTTTCGCACCATCAAACCTTGCTACATCAGTATAGTTGTGGATTACAAAATAATACCACGCGTTTGCCTCATTATTCTCTGTCGAAGTCCAAAAACATCCAAACTTTAAGTAATCATAAAAGTCGCCGTCTGAATCTCGTATTCCGCCCGGGACAGCATTAAAACCACTTTCATCGGTGCCGTTCTTATCATTAAACCAGCCGTTCTTACCCTTCAATTTCTGCCCTGATGTCATCCAGTCGCCAAGAAAATCAATGAGCTGTTGCCAGTCGTTATCGGTCGATATATGCCAGCCCTCAGGTGCAAGACCACGCGTGTCATTCACTGCATGCCAATTGTAAAGCCTGCCGTACGTCTTCCCGTTTTCTGTTTTGTTCTCATACCAGCACCATGCACCGGTTTTAAGTTTCGACCATTCATTTGCATCCTGCACTTGTGGTATTTCATCGCCGTTCCTGTAATGTGTAACTACAAGATTTTCAGCCGACCATTCCTGTAAACCTATCTTAACTGTTTCGTAAACATTCCCGTCTTTATCCGTAACTTGGGAAAATGATATGCCTGTAAATAGAAACAGAACAGCGCTTAGCGCTAATGTATATTTTGTTATTCTTTTCATAATATTTTTATATTAATCTTTTACACAACGAACAGAAAGCCCAAAATCCTTTCCGTAATTCGGAGCATATACATCAGGAATACTGCCTATTACATTTCTAAACCAGGCATTAGCTGAATTAAATTCTGTAGAAGTCCAGAAGAGTGCATTCTTTCCCATGTTTGAAAAATAACCGTCATGTGTTCTGTAACCTCCCGGAATTGCAGTAAAACCGCTTTTGTTATCTCCGTTTCCCCCCTCACTCCATCCGCTCGTTGATTTCAGCTTTGTGCCCGCAGTTTCTGCACCGCCTAAATTATCCGTAAGTTTATTCCATTCATCGCTTGAGGGTATAAGCCATCCCTCAGGTGCCAGCCCGCGCGGATCATTCACCGCATACCAGTTATAAAGCCTGCCGTATGTTGTGCCGTTCGCTGAGTTGTTTTCGTACCAGCACCAGGCACCCGTCGTTAGATTGTCCCATTCCTCTTTATCCTGAACTTCAGGAATTGGGTCGCCGTTTCTGTAATGCTCAACATTTAGATTCTCTGCCATCCAATCTTGCTTACCGATTGTAACCGTTTTATAACTATTCCCGTCTTTATCAGTTACCTGAGAATATGATGTGTTAACTGCAAAGAAAAGAAACATAACTAAAATCATTACAAATAAATTTGAATGTTTCATCTGTTTAATCCTTTATTATAAAGTTTATAAAAAGTTTTAATATTCAAAATAAGCAGAGCCGAAAACAGAACAAATCCCTGCAATTAAACCCTCAAACGATATTGAAACATTTATAGACTGAGATAAGATAAACAACTTTATCATTTGTTCAGAAAAGTTGGTTACACAAATTTAATTATTTTTTGCTATTTATGAAACAGATAATAATTGGAACACGAATTAATTTAATTTGCTGAAACTATACAACGCAATTTAAGTGTTAATTTATTATGATTAATTTTATGCTAAAAAGTAAAATAATATATATTATATCAGGATTTCTTTTATTCTTCAATTCTGTTTCGAATAGCACAGAAATCCCGTTTACTATAATTCATTTCAGCGACTCACACTCTTATGTATTAGGTTTGGGTGAAAAGAACATTCAGGGCGAATACACTAAAGGCGGTATATCAAGACTTGCTACATTCATTGCTAACACACGCAGCACAGACTCGAACGTAATGGTATTCCATTCGGGTGATATATTCACAGGAGACTTCTTTTTTAATAAGTACTTTTCATTTCCTGAATATAATGTTTTAAGCAGACTGAATCTTGATGCTATTGCAGTCGGAAACCATGATTTAGACGTAGGTCCGCAGGTTTTGTACAATTCGCTTGATACTGCTTTCCATACAAGTGCCGTTCCTCTTGTATCTTCAAACTTAAACATGAACGGGTTTCCTTCATTAACTCAATTCGTTTATCCATATATCATAAAACATTACGACAGCGTAAAGATTGGAATATTCGGTCTTACAATAAACGACCCTTCAAGTAATCCGTTTCCTGTTGTCATAAATGACAGTGCTCTTCAGATTGCAGGAAAAACGACAGCAGCACTAATAAATCAAGGATGCGATGTAATAGTGTGCCTCTCGCACATGGGATATGAATTTGATAATTTCATGGCTTCAGTCGTTCCTGGTATTAACATAATTCTCGGAGGACATGACCATTTCATAACAACACAGCCGGTTTTCGTGCCGAATCCCGCGGGTCACAGCACGATAATATGCCACCCGGGAAGTCACTACAGATATGCCGGAAAACTTAGGTTCGAATATGATAACGGGAACGTAATATTCGAAAACTATAGTCTCGTTGAAATAAATCAAAGTATTCCTGAGAATGCTGAAATCAAGAGCTATGTAAATTCACTTAAAAAAGGAATAATAAACAGATATGGTGATGTTTTCCAGAATGTGACTTATGCAAAAAGTAATATTTCTCCTTCCTGGAACGATAGTATATCCTTCAGGGATACTCCTCTTGGTAATCTTGTTACGGACGCACAAAGAAGTCTTACAAATACACAAATTTCAATGACAGCCGTTGGACTGACCGCAGAAACAATTTACCATGGAGGTGTAACAGGGTACGACATTTTAAGGACTATGCCTTACGGTTATGACACTGCTACAGGACTCGGTTTCAACGTTATGAAATTCAGTATTACGGGTGCAGAACTGAAAAGAGGACTCGAACTGATATTCGCTTTAATTACGAATAACGTAAGTTACTTCCCTCAGTTTGCCGGTCTTAGATTCGATTATGATAAAACCCTGCCAATCGGTCAAAGAGTGATTCCCTCGAGCATGTTCGTAAATGACACAGCATTTTCGACATCTGCAAACTACTCTGCATCTGCTAATGAAGGTTTACTTTTTGCACTCTCACAGCTTGGGATACAGATAAGCAGCCTGACACCTACATTTACACCTGAATATATATGCATTAAGAATTTTGTATCAACATTCGATACACTTAATTATGTTTCTACTGGTAGAATCAAGGAATTAAGCACAGCTTTCATTTCTAATGAAACATCGAGAATCACTGGATATAAATTATACAATAATTATCCAAACCCTTTTAATCCCGAAACTAACATTAAATTCTCTGTACCAAAAGATGGTAACGTTGTTATTAAAATATTCGACATTAGAGGCAAAGAGATTGCAGAAGTAGTCAATAAATTTTTCAGAACAGGTGAATATACTGTAAAATATAACGCTAAAATACTTTCCTCAGGTGTTTATTTTTACAGAATGTCAGCAGAGGATTACAATGATACTAAAAAGATGGTGTTAGTAAGATAAAGTGTTCATAAACAAAAACGGCTCTTAATGATAGAGCCGTTTTTAATGAAAGAGATAACAATAAGTTATAAAACGTTTTTAATTCTTTTAATTGCTTCCTTTATATTCTCTCTTGAATTAGCATAAGAGAATCTCAGATATCCTTCGCCGTATTCGCCGAAAGCCGTACCTGATAACGCTGCTACGTTAGCTTTGTATAGCAGATGGTCATTAAGCTCTCTTGATGTATAACCCGTCTTTGTTATATTCGGGAAAGCATAGAATGCACCGTCAGGAACGATACATGAAAATCCTTTTAGAGAATTTAATCCTTCAACAATGGTATCCCGGCGTGCAAGGAACTCTGCTTTCATCTGGTCGACTGAATCCTGCGGACCTTCGAGTGCTTCAATACATCCTTTCTGAACGAATGTGTTTGTGCATGATACGCTGTTTGTAACTAATTTGGAAATCATTGGAGCAATCTCTTTGTTCATTACACCAAAACCCGCTCTCCATCCTGTCATTGCGTAATACTTTGAGAAACCGTCAAGTATAATAGTTCTCTCTTTAAAGCCCGGAACCTGTGCAATACTGAAATGTTCGCCTGAAAATATCAAACGTGAATATATCTCATCGCTCAGTATCCAGATATCTTTATCCTTTACAATATCTGCAATCTTAAGAATAGCATCTTTTGTAAGAATTCCGCCTGTTGGGTTCTGAGGTGTATTAATTATTAAAAGTTTAGTCTTTGGTGTAATTAATTTTCTTAAATCCTCAGGGTCAAAGGCAAATCCTTTTTCTTCCTTTAACGGAATAGGAACTGGTTTGCCTCCCATAAATTTAATCATCGATTCATAGATAGGAAATCCCGGATTTGGATAAAGGACTTCATCACCTTCATCAATAAGTGCGATGATTGCAAAAAACATAATCGGTTTCCCGCCCGGTGTCATTACTACTTCATCAGCAGTAAAATCCAGACCTCTGGTTCTTGACATATATTTTGCAATTGACTCTCTCAAAGGCAGAATACCGTTTGAAGGAGTATAATGTGTATCGCCGCCTTGCAATGACTTCGCAGCTGCCTGAACAATGTTATCAGGCGTCGGAAAATCAGGCTCTCCAATTTCAAGATGGATAATGTGCTTGCCTTCAGCTTCCAGTTTCTTTGCTTTAGCTAAAACCTCAAAGGCAGTCTCAGTGCCGAGGTTTTGCATTCTTTTTGCATATTTAAAATTCATGATACAATGTGTTTAAATTGGTAATAGTTTATTGTTAGAGGTACTACAAAAATAGTGAAAATAAAGGAATTATTCGCCCAAATAAGCTTTCCGAACTTCAGGATTATCTGCCATGGCTTTTGCCTCTCCTTCCAGTTTAATGGTGCCCGTTTCGAGTACATATGCGTAATCTGAAATTGATAATGCTATGTTAGCATTCTGCTCAACAAGTAAGATTGTAAGCCCTGAAGCATCTTTAAGAGATTTAATCTTTTCAAATATCTGTTTTACTAATATAGGTGCTATACCGAGTGAAGGTTCATCAAGTAGAAGCAGTTTCGGTTTTGACATGATAGCACGTGAGATTGCGAGCATCTGCTGCTCGCCTCCGCTTAGCGTACCACCGGGCTGCTTTAACCTTTCCTTGAGACGAGGGAAAAGTGTAAAAATAAATTCGAGGTCGTAGTGAATGTTATCTTTATCTTTGCGTGTGAATGCACCCATTTCAAGATTCTCCTGAACAGTCAGGTTTGAAAAAATCATTCTTCCTTCGGGTGCCTGAGAAATGCCAAGCTCAACTATTTTGTGAGGTGGTAAATTAGATATATCTTTTCCTTCTAAAAGTATTCTGCCGGATGCGGCTTTTATGATTGAAGAGATTGTGCGAAGTATCGTTGACTTCCCCGCACCGTTCGCACCGATTAGAGTTACTATTTCACCTTTTTTAACTTCAATGGTAATATCTTTGACTGCCTTTATGGCACCGTAATTAACGTTCAGGTTTTCAATCTTAAGCATGGTGTTTCGTATCTCCTAAATATGCTTCAATAACCTTTTCATTCGACTGTATTTCTGACGGCAATCCTTCAGCTATTTTCTTGCCGTATTCAATAACATAAATCCTTTCGCATATACCCATTACTACACTCATGTCATGCTCTATAAGAAGTATCGAAATCTTAAACTTTTCTTTTACGTCTTTTATAAGTTTCATAAGGTCAGACTTCTCTTTAGGATTCATACCTGCGGCTGGTTCATCAAGAAGCAGGAGTTTCGGCTCTGTTGCAAGGGCTCTGACGATTTCAACCTTTCTCTGGTCACCATAAGGCAATGAGATTGCTTCTTCATCCTTAACATCGTGAAGTCCGAACATTTCAAGGAGTTCATCAATACCCTTATCAATCTTCTTTTCTTCAGCAGCGAATTTGTTCAATTGAATAACTGAAGAAAAGAAGCCTGATTTTAAGTGAACGCCGAATGAGACTCTTACATTATCTTTAACGCTGAGGCTTTTGAACAGACGGATATTCTGAAAAGTCCTGCAGATACCAAGATGTGCTATCTGGCTTGTACTGTATTTTATCAGTGAATCGCCGAGGAACAATACATCGCCTGATGTCGGCGTATAAACACTTGTGATTACGTTGAATACTGTCGTCTTACCGGCACCGTTAGGACCGATAAGACCAACGAGCTCATTTTCATTAACTTCAGCATTCAGAGCATCAATACTAATTAATCCTCCGAACTTCATCGTAATATTATCCAGTTTAAGTACGTTCATTTTACCGTACCTGCTTTCTTCTTCCTAATTCTGAACTTGACACCGAATATTCCCTGAGGACGGGTTAACATCATTATTATAAGCAAAAGTGCATAGACAACCATTCTATATTCTGATATTCCGCGAAGTAATTCCGGGAGTATTGTAAGTATAACAGCGGCAATAATAACACCAGGAATACTTCCCATGCCTCCGAGAATGACCATTGCAACTATTTCGATTGATTTAAGGAAATTGAAGTCTTCCGGGTTGAGATACAGATTGAAGTGACCGTACAGAGCTCCGGCAACACCTGCAAAGAAAGCACCGCTTACGAAAGCCATAACTTTAAACTTTGTTGTATTAATACCCATTGATTCAGCTGCGACCTCATCATCTTTTACTGCAATGAATCCCCTGCCATAGGTTGAGTTAATTAGATTAAATGTGAAATAAATAAGTATAGCCGCCACAAAGAATACCCAGAAGAAGTCCGTATATTTCGGAACACTGTAAAAAACGAATGAGTCCTGAGACCCCTCAATCATTGATAGACTTTTTATTCCATTACTGTATTGATACACACCACGGTACCCCTGCGATGCTCCGATGAAATCCATACCTTGAATTAGAACACGTATAATTTCAGAAAAACCGAGAGTGACGATTGCAAGATAATCACCTTTGAGACGAAGAGAAGGAACTCCAACAAGTAATCCAATCAAAGCAGCAGCAATACCGCCGGCAATTATGACACTAACAAACGTCATATTCTCGCCAAATAATCCGGTACCAAAAAGTGAGCTAAAGAAAGGAGCAAAGTATGTTGAGAAGGCAATGGATAAATATCCTCCGATAGCCATGAAGCCTGCATGACCGAGGGAGAACTGACCTGTAAAACCGTTTATTAAATTAAGACTGGAAGCAAGTATAATGTTGATTCCGATGTAGATAAGGATCGTGTAATAATAAGGGTCGATGGAATCTTTTACAAGATTAATTAGAAATATTGCCAGAACAGTCCCAATAAAATAAAGCTTACTCTTCATCCACAGGTAAAGTTTTCAAATCAAGGTTCTTTATATCAAAAAAGATTGTTGACCCGAGAAAATGTGAATCTACAACCTTTCAAGAGTGGGCGATTAAGGATTCGAACCTCAGACCCCTTCGGTGTAAACGAAGTGCTCTAACCAACTGAGCTAATCGCCCTTTTAACAAACAATAAAAATACTGCTTAAAGAGATAATAATCAAACCAATTTTGAGGAAACCGCAAGGAAATATTTAGTATATGGAAAAACAGAAATAAGGTAAAATTAGGTTAAGACTAATTCAAGACTAATTATAGACAAATTAGAGACAAGTTATGAAAAAATAAAGAGTGCGAAAATGATAACAAAATAAGTACATGTATTTACACGATATTAATATTTGAATATAAGTATTTTGAAGCCGTTTTTATCGGGAGATGAGGATTCGTAAATTTTTTCAGAAAATGATGAAAAGAAGTTTTCCCTTTGAGCAGAGGTAACGATAACTATTTTTTCAGAGTCTTGTTTTAGGGATTCTATGTATAGTTTGGTTTCAAGGTTTTCACCCATCCAGAAATGATTGAATGATTTAAAATTAATTTCGCTAAGGATTTCAATCATCGGGTCGTTACAAAGAATCAGGGCATCAGGATCAAAAGAATTTATATGTTTAAGATATTCGATAGTATCTTGTTTTTCGAAAAAGTTATTTGAGTTAGTATTTCTCCAGATATAGAGCCACATTGAAGTATAAAATAATATGATTACGGCAAACACAGAAAGCAGAAGTTTCCCTGAACTAAAAAGTTTGTATTTTTTCAGATATTCTAATGCAGATGCAAATCCGTATGCAATCAGCAGTGAATAAAAGGGAAGAAGAGATGTAAAGTGTCGGTTAAGTCCAAGGTTTGCCTTCATTACCCAACTTACTGAAATGAAAATCAGAATACTTAGAGACACAACAAAGGAAATTTTGTTTTGTTCAAAGAATTTTTTCAATCCGAAAGGAATAAGAATTGCTGAAATACCTGTATAAAGAAACGGAATCCAAAACGGATAGAAAAATAAATCATTTATAAATTTTAATATTCCACCTTGGAATGAGTTTGCTTCGCCGAGTGCATCGTTTGCAAACTTTTGTGTACCATGTAGGAATGAAAACCACTCCCCATCAGATTGAAAGCGAAGGAATGTCCAAATAATAATAATGAATAAAGGAAGAAATACATTTGAATAATAGAAAAAGCATTTCCCTGTAGATGAAATCTTGCAGTTCTTTTTATTAAAAAACAGAATTAAGAAATATATCCCCAGTCCCGCTAGCACTGCCCACGCTTCATAACGGAGCATGCATGAAGCCGAGAGAAGCAATGCTGATATAAAATATTTTTTAAAATCAAAAGCAACTATAAATAAAAGAATTAACAAAGTGAATAATGGTTCGGGCTGTGCTGTCGTGCCCATCAATATACCAATTGGCGATAGTGCTGTGAGTAAAGAAGCAATTATAGGAATAACAGAATCTGCAAGTTTCTGTCTTAGATAGAAAAATAACACTAAGGGAGTAGCATTCCACAATATTAGATTTACAAATCTTATAGGTTCGAGGTCTGTACCGATTATGACAAAAAATGCACCAATATAATGAAAAAGCGGAAGCCATACCCAGTGAGAACTCAGATTGTAAGGATTTTTGACAATATCTCTTGCTATTATAAAATGTGCATAAGCATCGGTATCGCCGTCATGGAGTTGAATAATGAAGAACAACTGCCAAATTATTACTATTGATAAAGTGCAAAGTAGAATGAGAAGCTCAATATTTCGTTTTGCATGGAACATTGATGTAATTTTGTAAAAAAGCTTGAATTAGTAAATCCAAAAGGATAAACCGGTAATTTATAAAAAACCAAACACTCAAATATGAATTGTCAAAATAAAAAGCCGGTTATTAGCCGGCTTGCAAGTAGTGAAAAAGTTTATAATTATTTTTAAATACCTTCTCAAACCGAAGTTTAACTAGGTGTGAAAATATTTACATTATAAAATTAGATAATTCTTTTAGCTAAGTCAACAACTCTGCAGCTGTATCCCCACTCATTATCATACCACCCAATGACTTTTACAAGACTTCCGAATGCCATTGTTGAGAGTGCATCGAAGATACAGGAATGGTCGTTACCTACTATATCAGAAGATACAATCGGGTCTTCACAATATTCGAGAATACCTTTAAGCGAAGTTTCCGAAGCTTTCTTCATAGCTGCGTTGATTTCTTCTTTCTTAACTTCTTTCTTAAGAATAACAGTAAAGTCTGTAATGGAGCCGTCTGGTGTAGGGACTCTAAGAGATAAACCGTCAAGTTTGCCGTTAAGATGGGGCATAACTTTACCGACTGCTTTTGCGGCACCAGTTGAAGTTGGAATAATATTAACAGCACCCGCTCTTGCTCTTCTGAGGTCTTTGTGCGGCTGATCGAGCATAACCTGATCATTAGTATAAGAGTGGATAGTATTCATAAAACCTTTCTCTATACCGAAATTATCGTCTAGAACTTTAACCATAGGAGCGAGACAGTTCGTTGTGCATGAAGCATTTGAAATTATCTTATACTCGGGCTTTAAAACTTCGTCATTAACACCGAGAACTACTATAGCATCGAGATCATCTTTAGGCGGAGCAGTAAGAATAACTTTTTTAGCTCCTGCTGTAAGGTGCATAGAAAGCTTTTCTTTTGTAGTAAAGACACCGGTGGATTCGATTACGAGATCAACACCTTTCTTATCCCATTCGAGTTTCGTGGGATCTTTTTCAGAAGTAATCAGGATTTCTTTACCATTAAGATTAAAACCTTTTTCAGTTACCTTTAATTCACCCGGAAACCTGCCATGAATCGAGTCATATTTAAGAAGATGCGTTAAAGTTTTGGTATCAGCCAGGTCATTAACAGCAACAACCTCAAAACCACCCTTTTGGATCATCCTTTTAAAAACAAGGCGTCCGATACGCCCGAAACCATTTATTCCAATTTTTAGTGACATTTTAACTCCGTTTTATAGATTTTTGATAAGATTCTAATTGAATTTCATTAAAATACTTAAAAAGCAAACAAAATTCAAATTAAATAATCCGTATATCTTAAATTGATTTTGCTAATCGAATTCGGTATATTTATAATTGCAAAAATTAGATTTAATAATTAAGGAAAAGGAATGGCAACAACCTCAGATTTAAAAAATGGTATTATTATCAAATTTAACAACGATTTACACCAAGTTTTACAGGTAGAGCACAGAACACCCGGCAATTTAAGGGCATTTTATCAGGTAAAAATGAGGAATTTGAGAAACGGGAAGATGATTGACAACAGGTTCCGTTCGGGTGAGGAAATTACTGTAGAGAGACTTGAACAGAAGGTATATCAGTATTTGTACAAAGATAATACAGAGTACTACTTCATGGAGAACGAGACGTACGATCAGATACATTTATTGGAAGACATAGTTGGAGAGCAAGGTGAATTTTTAAAAGCCGGACAGGAAGTTCAGATTGTTTTCCACAATGGAAAGGCATTATCACTGGTTTTACCTCCACATATTGTACTTCAGGTTACTTCGGCACCTCCGGCAGTTAAAGGCAATACTTCAACAAATGCGACCAAGACTGTAACACTGGAAACAGGTGCAGAAGTGAATGTACCTTTATTTATAGATGAAGGAGAGTTCATAAAAATTGATATTAGAACGAGGGAATATCTCGAAAGAGTTAAAAAATAAACAGAATTTTATTAATTTAAAAATACAGATGAAAATGGACCTAAAATATTTACAAAAGATTATAAAGATGCTTGATACAAGCAATCTTGCCGAAATAGAAATTGAAGAAGAGGGCACAAAAATAAGATTATCAAAACCGAGACCTAAGATGTTTGCAGGAACAGTACCAATGTTACCTCAACAAGGTGGTGGATTTATGCATACTCCGGCAGCAGGTATGGAAACTACTCATGAGACAAAATCGGAAACCAAGAAAGAGGAAATATTAGGAACTAATGTTTACGAAGTCAGGTCTCCCATGGTAGGAACGTTCTATGCATCACCTTCGCCTGATGCAGAACCATACGTAAAAGCAGGAGACTTAGTAAGTACAGGGTCGGTAATCTGCATAATTGAAGCTATGAAACTAATGAATGAAATTGAATCAGAAGTTTCCGGTAAATTAATAAAAATTCTTGTAGAAAACGGCACGGCAGTTGAGTACGACCAGCCGCTGATGTTAATAGAGAAAGCATAAAAATAAACTTATCGGGGGAGAATATATGTTTAATAAAATTCTAATAGCTAATAGAGGCGAAGTTGCGTTAAGGATAATAAGAACCTGCAAAGAATTAGGCATTAAGACAGTTGCTGTTTATTCGACAGCAGATAAGAACTCTTTACACGTAAGATTTGCAGATGAAGCCGTATGTATTGGGCCTCCGCAGTCGGACCAAAGTTATTTAAGCATACCTAAAATAATCGCAGCAGCGGAGATTACGAATGCTGACGCGATACATCCCGGATACGGATTTCTTGCGGAGAATGCTGAATTTGCGGAAATATGCGCAGATACTAACATTACATTTATAGGTCCAAAACCTGAAATGATAATTAAGATGGGAGATAAAGCGATAGCCAAAGGACTTATGAAGGAAGCAGGTGTACCGCTTGTTCAGGGCAGCGACGGGAAATTTAGTGATTATGAGACGGCAGCAAGTATTGCAGAAAGGATTGGATATCCTATCATGCTAAAAGCAGCAGCGGGAGGCGGAGGTAAGGGCATGAGAATAGTACGTGAAGCGAGTCATTTAGAGCAGGCAATGTTTATAGCAAAAAGTGAGGCAATGGCTGCATTTGGGGATGACAGTATGTACATTGAGAAATTAGTTGAAAATCCAAGACACGTTGAAATTCAGATAATGGGCGATAAGTACGGGACTATTGTACATGTGGGAGAAAGAGACTGTACGGTTCAAAGAAGGCATCAGAAGTTAATTGAAGAATCACCGTCTCCTATAATTGATGAGGATTTAAGAGAGAGAATGTGCGAGGCTGCAATAGCTGCAGGGAAAACGGTAAATTATGAGAGCCTTGGAACGGTTGAATTTTTAGTGGATAAGAATAAGGATTTTTATTTCATGGAAATGAACACAAGAATTCAGGTAGAGCATCCTATTACAGAGGCAGTTTCAGGACTTGACCTGGTGAAAGAACAAATAAAAATAGCAGCGGGGGAAAGGATATCGAAGAAGAAGCAGAAATTATTCGGGCATTCTTTTGAAGTAAGAATAAATGCTGAAGACCCTTCGAAGAATTTCCAATCTAGTTCTGGACTTATTACTGCGTTCAATGCACCAGGAGGACATGGAGTAAGAATCGATACACACTGCTACTCCGGTTATAACATACCACAGCATTATGATTCTATGATAGCTAAACTGATTGTTCTCGGAACTACACGAGAAGAGGCAATAGCGAGGATGCTGAGAGCTCTCGATGAATTTATAATTGAAGGAGTAAAAACAACATTACCAATTTTTAAACAAATTTTCAGAGAGAAAAAGTTTATCGAAAACGATTTCGATACGAACTACATTGAAAAAAGAGAAGAAATTGAAGTATAGTAGAATTAAAATAGCAGGAACAGCAGTGCTGACAATATTGCTGCTTTTTACTGTTACGTTAGCCGGACAGACAAAGAAGACGGACTCAACAGGAAAGAAGCAAACAGACACATCAAAGATTAATGCTGTACAGATTGATACTTCAAAGATAATAAACCAGATTGATACTACGAGTACAGCAGTAATTAAGACGGACTCAGTGATTAATGCATCCGAAAAGGAAACACCAAGATTTACGAATGTAAATTTATTTGTTTACATACTTCTTTCAGTGGCGGGTGCAGGATTCTTCTTTTTTCTGTTTGTGAAGACATTATTTAGGACGTTTCACAGGACAAAGTCCACAAGACAATCATTGCTGCTAAGCTGGAATTTATTTTTTATAGTAACAGTAATCTGGATTTTTATAATTTGGGGAATAATTGCAGGTATGTGGTCATCCGCTGCCTTTATGACAATATTGATTTTTCTGTTCATAGTCAGTCTGATAATGAGCATAATAGCTTTAAAAAGTAAATAATAATATATAATGGAGAAAACATATTTTGCGCTAATTCTTGGAGCATCAAGCGGTTTTGGAAAGGAAATAGCACTTACTCTTGCAAAGGATGGGGTAAACATAATCGGTGTTCATTTAGACAGGGCAACAACAATGCCTGACGTAGAGAAAGAAATTGAAGAAATCAAATCATACGGAGTTGAAGCACATTTCTTCAACATCAATGCAGCTGACCCGCACAAACGTGAAGATGTACTTAATACAGTTGTTGAGATATTCAAGAATAAAAACAATCCAACGATAAAGGTTCTGGTTCATTCACTGGCTTTCGGTACTCTAAGAAAATTCGTGAGTGAAGACGGCAACGATCAAATAAATATGAAGCAGATGGAAATGACTGTTGACGTAATGGCTCACAGTCTTGTTTACTGGACGCAGGAAGTATTGAAAAGAGACTTGATGAAAGCAGGGGGTAAAATATATGCTATGACATCATCGGGCGGTTCCAGAGTCATTGAGTTCTATGGAGCAGTATCAGCAGCTAAAGCTTGTCTTGAATCACATGTAAGACAGTTAGCGCTAGAACTCGGACACAGGCATATATCTGTTAATGCCCTGCTTGCGGGTGTTACGGACACTCCTGCACTAAGAAAAATACCAAAAAATGATGACCTGATAAAAATGGCTCTAATGAGAAATCCGCAAGGAAAACTTACAGAACCAACAGATATTGCGAATTTTATTCTTGACAACTATAAACGAGACTCGCACTGGATGACTGGATGTGTTATACACATTGATGGCGGCGAAACGATAAGCGGATTCTAAAATAAAATTGAAGAACATCCTTCCCGGCGAGGGAAGGATGTTAAACTATCCTCACAAAACAACCAAAACTAATTCTACAATGATACGTTTCATAAGAAAGGGATATCTCAAGCTCAAATGCAAGGAATGCCATAAATCACATTCGATAGAAGGCAGAGATCTTGTTTTTGACCCGTACGGGAAGTTTGATAAAGATGGACAGACAGAAAGAAAATATTTAAGCAAGAATGATTTTTTCTGTTCATGCGATATAAAGATATCGGCTGAGATAATGATTACTGAATTTCCCGAAGGGAAGATAGCGGACGTTTCTTATGAAGCAAAAAATGCAGAGGTTATTGAAAAAATTACTATCAATGTATTATAGTAAATAATTATTCATGTCTTTTCACTATTTTATAAAATGAGATATGATTAATTTTATTAAAACTACAAATAAAAGATATGGCTGATCCATTTAAATTACCGGAACAAAAAGAACCTGTAACGATTGAGAAGGGTTCATTAGAGCTCAAGACACAGGAATTCATGCCAACAATCCTAATTGGTCTTGGAGGAACCGGAAAAGAAGTGCTTTTAAGAATAAGGAGACAGTTTGTCGAAAAATACGGATCACTTGACGACTTCCCTATTACATCATACTTGTACATTGACACGGACAACGCCCCTGCTGAAGAAAGCGGAATAGCGCGTGAAAGAGATTATCTTATAAATGAAATAGACTTCAAACCATCAGAGAAAGTATTCAATCCTGTTAATCCGTCAGATTACATACACAGAATTAATGACGTTCCTCATATAAAGGAATGGCTTAGCACGACAGGAGAAATCGGAAAACTCGGAACAATGAATACAGGCGCTGGCCAGATAAGACCTGCGGCACGCCTTGCACTTTTCCATAATTACGATGAAATAGTATATAAACTTACGTCCGCGAAATCTACGATTACAGATTCAAGGTCGATTAACGTTGTTAAAGAAAAACATAACATAAAGAATGTAAACACAGAAAAGATAAACGTATATGTAATAACTTCAATTAGCGGGGGAACCGGTTCGGGTATGTTCCTTGACCTTGGGTTTATGATAAGACATTTATTTAGGAATCAGGCAATTTCTTCTTCGTATATAGTATTACCTAAAATATACCAAGGATACGGTAAAGAGAGGGTTTTTGCGAACGGATATGCGGCTCTTATGGAGCTTGAATATTACAATCTAAAAAATCCATTTAATATCTCCTGGAAGAAGAATGAACCTCATAAATTCCAACCCGGAGTTTACGATGATGTATACCTGATAGATGGTGAAAACTGTAAGAACTTATCCCTTTCGGAAATGAGTAACAGGGATATATACAAAATGATATCAGATACAATATTCCAGGATTTCTCTAATTCAGATTTTGCTAATTATAAAAGAGGTGTTAGAGTAAACCTTGTTCAATACAAGCAAAGACTTTTTCCTGATGATAACACAGTTACGGAGAATACATTCTCGAGAAAATACTCAACTTTAGGTCAAGCGACAATTTCTATTCCTGTTGACAGAATAATTTTATCCTGTGCATACAAGTTGTGCGAGGATATCATTAATTATTATTTAACTTATGCGGAGGGTTCTCAGAGTAGTATTGATGAATACCTGAGAGAAGAGATGCTTCCGGAACTTGGTCTTGCAGAGTCAAACTCAAAGCATCAAATGCTTAATTCGCTTTACAGTATGGGAGAGAAATCGTCCATACAATCTCAGATAAAATCCTTCCTAAACAATTTAAAGAATGATTTAATAAGCGGTAAACGCGGTGATAAGTGGTCATCATACATAACAAACGAAAAGATGAAGTTTGAAACAAACTTTAAAGATGACAACGATGTAAGCAGAAAGGGCTTATTTTACTCACAAATATATTCTAATAGAAATAACATTATAAAGAATATAATAGGTGACAGAGAAAGGAACATCACAGGCAAGCTTGAGAGAAAGATTAATTCACTAATAAATGACTCAACAAGAGGAGTATTTTATTCAATAAGCTTACTCAGAAGGTTACAGTTTATACTGACTAACGGAAATTTTGATTACATACCAACATTTGACAAGGAAATAAAAGATTTACAGATTCTGATAACACGATTAGAGGCAGAAGTGAAGAGCCGACTTCAGGATTTAAGGGAAGACGAATCAAGGTCGAAACTTAATGTTATGCGAAGAGCCGCTATGGAAGGCACTTTAGAGAAATTACTGAAAGTACTTGATGAGTATTACAATGCATTAATCAAGCTTCATTCAAGATACTATGCAAAGGAAATATGTCAGAGAATACTCGGATTAATTGAAAGAGGAACAAAAACGGATGACGGCAAGATACTTTTCACCGGTTTAATAAGCGATATAAACAAGCTTACCGGTAATTTAGGACTGCTTAAAGATAATTTCAGGAAGAAATACGAGTACTTTATTCAGAGACAAGATACAAGTTTTAATCTTCACATATATGACCCTGATGACGTGAAGAATGATTATTACATTGCTTACATTGGCAGCGGACAGAACGCAACGGATAAGATAAAGGTCCTTGCGTTTGAATTGTTGAAGGAACTTAATGCATCTGATGTAACGGACATTGTGAATATACTGAAAGACAGTGACGCAAAAATAGTTGAGAACAGTATGCTTAAATTTGCAAGGAAACAATTGGAAGGTATCAGAGAAGATTACAATATTACTGAGATACTCTTTGAGAAAGACGTATTGAGGAGTGAATCGAAAATAAGGGGTATGCTTTCACAAGCTTTTCCATGGCTGAGAATAAATGAGATACCCGGCAGGTTTAAACTGGATGACTCGGCAAAGAAGTTCTACGTAGGAACAAGAACTAACACAGCATCGTTTAATAAATTCAAAAGTTTAATACATTCAATCGCAGGAAACTCGGTCGAATTCAAGGATTCGGCGGACAATTCATCAATTACATTCTACACAGAATGGGCAGGATTTCCGCTGTTTTATTCATACACAGTATCTGAGGAAATGAGAAGCTATTATAAAAATTTGTCACGAAATATTAATATAGACCTTCATATTGATAGGAACTATTATGTGTTTAATGACATAATACCTCTATCACTCGAAGAGAAAATAAGATATAATGAATCGTACAAAGCATTTATTATGGGTTTAATATTTGACCTGTTTGAGATAGGAATAGAAACCGACACAACAACAGGAATGAAAAAAGCTGTGTATAGTTATACACTACCGGAAGGAATAACGGTAAAAAGAACTGAACAACTTGGTATAGAATCAAGATTAATTAACAGGCTTTATGATGAAGAAGAACATGAATCTTTAAGGAATAAAATACTGAAGAAAGCAGAAAGCGTAGAAAAAGAATTGATTAAGTGCAACAAATTTGCGGAGTTACTTTTAATTTATGAGTATTACTATGAGAATGTGTATAAGCCCGAAGAGATTGCTATATCCGGTGAAGCTAAAAAGAAGAATGAAACATACCAGTATAAGGTAGTGAGAGAACTGGCGAGAAAGATAGAGAACAGCATCCCCAATGAGGAAAGGGAAAAATACATATTAAAAGTTCAGAAATTAAAGAGCAATCCTGATTCATTCTCAAAATTATCGGGTGATGGTATTAAGAGGATTCTGAAAGTAAAAGATCTTTTAAATGAAGAGGTCACATATGATGCGGGTTCCAAAGAGAGGGAACAATTTAAATCAGGAATCAGTTATGCTAAATTAGTAGAACTGAAAAAAGCCCTTGATGATAAACTTATTACAAAGGAAGAATTCGAAAAAGCAAAGAATAAATTTTTAAACTTATAATAGTTCAATATGCCAACATACGATTATAAATGTGATAATTGCAAAAATACATTTGAGTTATTTCAATCGATAAAAGAAGACCCTATAACGTTATGTCCGGAGTGCGGGCTTAGCACACTTAAAAAAATGATAAGTATGCCGGCCGGTCTTATTTTTAAAGGGTCAGGCTTTTATCTGACGGATTATGCAAAAAAGAGCAGTTCTTTAACAGAAAAAACTGATAAGAAGGAAACGACACCAAAAGCAAAGACAGAGAAGAAACCGGAGACTAAAGAAAAGAAGACAAACGGAAAGAAGAAAGATTAGAACAGGGAACATTTAATCAAGAAATATTGAACATTATTTAGCAATTAATTTGCTATGATACAGTTTAAAAGGGATGATTTTTACAACCAGCATTTTATTAAAAATACAAGTATGTTGAATATAGGCATAATGAGTAAAAAACCAAATTAACCGCAATATCACCGCAATACAACCGCAAATTGACCGCAACTTTTACCTCATATTGAGGCTATTCTAACCCTAAGTATAGGTTTAATAGAATACAATAAATTAGAAATGTGAATTATAGCTTCTTGTTCTAATTGTTCATATTTAATACATATGGTATGTAAATGAATCAATCTTTGGAATATTTCTAAAGCGTAGGGAAATGATAACGCCTGAATAAACCTGCAAAATGAAGTGTTTTATCTTTTACTTATTGAATTCCTGCATGTAACGGTCTAAGCTGAAATTTTCACCCAGATAAAGCTTTTTAACTCTTTCATCGGATGCCAGTTCTAAAGCAGAACCCGAGCGGAAAATTTTGCCTTCTATAAGTATATAAGCTCTGTCAACGATTGAAAGTGTTTCATGGACATTGTGGTCCGTAATAAGAACCCCGATTCCCCTATCTTTTAGATGCGCTACAATTTTCATAATGTCTTCTGATGCAATAGGGTCTATTCCGGCAAACGGCTCATCAAGCAGTATAAATTTGGGTCTGGATGCAAGAGCCCGTGCTATTTCTGTTCTCCTTCTCTCGCCGCCTGAAAGAGTTAAACCCTTTGAATCTTCAATTTTTTTGATATTAAAATCTTTAAGCAATTTCTCGCATCTGTCTTCCATTTCATCTTTATCCAAATTCATAAACTGAAGAATGGAATAAATATTTTCTCTTACAGTCATTTTTCTGAATATTGAAGGCTCCTGTGGAAGGTAACCTATGCCGGACTGAGCACGCTTGTACATAGGGAATTTAGAAATATCAACACCATCAAGTTCAATTACACCTGAATTTGGACGTACCATACCGCAAATCATGTAGAAAGTAGTAGTCTTCCCTGCACCATTAGGACCAAGAAGTCCTACAATTTCACCTTGTTTAACCTCGATAGAAACGTTATTAACGACAGTCCTTTGTTTGTATTCTTTTACAAGGTCAGAGGCTTTAAGGCTGCTTGGCATCAGAACTTACTAATAATTTTAATCATATCTTTTACTGCCTTATGCAAACCGGTAAAGACAGCACGAGAGATGATTGCATGACCGATGCTGACTTCTCTGATTTCCGGTATATTAAGAAACGGGAAGATATTGTAATAATTCAGACCGTGCCCCGCAGTAACAATCAAACCCATTTCAGAAGCCATGCGTGAAACAGAAGCAATCTTACCAAGTTCTTTAATCTGCGATTTTTCATCCGTCGAATTAGCATATTTACCCGTATGAATCTCAATAATATCAGCACCAACCTCCAAAGAAAGGTCAACTGCCTCAGGAATCGGATCAATGAACAAACTCACTAATATTTCCTTTTCCTTCATCTGAGAAATAATGTCTTTAAGTTTCGGCTTAATAGACAAAATATTAAGACCCCCCTCAGTCGTAAGCTCTTTACGGTTCTCAGGAACAATCGTAACAAGGTCGGGTAAAATTTCAGAAGCAATCCTTGCCATTTCATCCGTCGCAGCCATTTCCAGGTCAAACTTAGTCTTGACCGTTTCACGTAAAAGCCTTACGTCCCTGTCATTAATATGCCTTCTGTCTTCACGAAGATGGCAGACAATACCCTCAGCACCCGCAAGCTCGCATACAGCGGCAGCAGTCACCGGGTCGGGTTCTATCTCGCCGCGTGCTTCTCTGATAGTTGCGATGTGATCAATATTAACTGCTAATTTCATAATGTTAGTTAAAATATTTTATAAAAATTATATTGAAATCTTAGAACGGAAATGGTATCTATTGATACCATTACAAGCCAATGCAAAATCCAGCTGTAAACAAACGACCTGCTTCTAAGCGCTTGAATGCCGAGAATAATTCCTGCAAAGATTGAAGCAAAAAGCTCTATTTCAGGTTTCCCTTTATGCAAAATAAAGAACGGAATCATTTGAATAAATATAGCATAGTATCCCATTTTTTCTTTAAGACCAAACAACATATACCCCCGCCAGAGAAATTCCCAGCCAAGCATATATATAAGTATGCAGAACTCATAGAAGAAAAGAAGCCGGATATCAGTCTTGAGTGCTGCACCGCCCTGCGGGTATGCTAATGTAAACTCCTGGGATGCTGATACAATCCAGACAGTGATAAACATAAAAACAAAGAACAAAGCAGAAGTTATGAGTCCGAATTTTTTATCACCGAGAGTAAAACCAAAATCAGACAACTTCTTTTTAAAAATGAATTTGATTGACAGAACAGGGATAAGGAACATAAATGAACCATCAACAAGAAACCAATAGATTCTTGAATCGAGCCTGTTTCTCCCAAAATAGTCATAATAAAAAGCCGGACTTGCAGCAGTTAAAGAAAAAAACACTATGAAAGCAACTGACATGAAAATATATACAATTCGGAATTCGAGTGTTTTGGTCTCTGCTATAAGATTACGAAACTCATTTTTTAAATAGTCAATCAATTTTCTGACGATTTATTTTTTATTATGTATTTGAATCGTTGCGGCTGAACTTTTATAAGTGTAAAGATATCAGACAGCTCAATAGTAGGTTCAACTTCACCCTGCTCGTCAGCTTCTATCTGATGATAATTTATACCTATGTTTAAATCTTTTGCAGTTAGCTTTGACAACTCTTCCACGCCGCCCCTGAGTGTTATTGATATTTTCGGGGGAATAATTAAAACATCTTTATCAACTGGCAAACCATAAACATTAACATCTATTTCTTCGAAAGTTTTTTCAGCGGACAATTCAACTTTGTAACTAACATTTACTTCAGTAGGTTCAATCTTTATCTGATTTCCGAGAGTATCTATGAGTTTAACGTCACGACTAATGTTTGTATTTACATCCTTAAAAACCACGAACTCCGTCTGAACGAATTTAATTTTCGAAAGAGAAGAACTTGCTCCTGTAAGTTTAACGGAATCCGGACTAAGTGCAACACTACCGATAACAGTAAACTCATCTCTTGTTTGAACGGATGTATTATTTTTGACTCTGACCATTTTTGTAATTATATTATCAAACATAACTTCTATTGAACCGGGATATACATTCTGGACATAAACATCCGGAGGCAGGTTTAATGCCTCGCTTGTATTCTGCATCAGGTCAACTTTAGTATCTTTCTTAAATTGAGTAAGATCAAGATAGTATTCAAGATTTTCAGTTGTAAGAATTTTAAAAAGACTCCAACCTTTACCCTTAAGGATTACATTGACTGAAGCAGGTATATCATTTGAAACACCCTGAGATTTAGACGACCTTACTGATAATGGAACGTTGACCTCAAACGAATATGTTAGATTAAGGTTCACATATATCCACAGCAGAACCGAAAAAATAAACGTATTTATGATGATAAAGATATTCTTTCTCATGTTATTTTTTCAGCTTTGCGTACCAATCAGGGTCTTTGAATTCATTCCGCATAGTAGAATGAACAAGCAAGTAGGTACCTTCCCCTGAAGTCTGAACTTCAGCAAAGACGCATATTGTTCCCCCTTCAAAGAAATCATAAGTCCATATTTCATAGTTCTTAACATCAGCTTCCATAAAATGCCTATCAACTTCACTTGGAGCCCCGTACATAACGTATATACGTCCTCTGTCAGATTTCCATCCGTCCTTAAAATTTTCCTTAAACTGCTTATTAGCTTCTTTTATTCTATTAAAGAATTCATCACGCGACTCTACCCTTGGGGTGTTTAGGTTTGTGTCTCTTTTTTTCCAGAATTTGAAAAGAAACTTTCTTTTATCTTCAAGAGTTTTCAGATTATCCCATTCCTTGTTATCAGAAGAATTTCTAAAGTAAATCAGTTTATTAAATTCATCTTCCACCTGACTTTCCGTTAGAAGAATAAACTCAGATTGCATGAATGCTTCTTCATCGGGACTTGTATAATCCTGTTTTTTAGGAGCATTATTATATATGAAAAACTTTTTTTCCCGTGATACTTTTTTATCGGTAACGTTGTCTATCAATGCTGCTGTTATGAAATAAGAACCGGTCATAAGCGAATCAACGTTAAAGTAACCTGTTTCTGCATAAATAGTATTCTTAGTATTGACGCTCTTTCGTTTTTCATTCAGCAATTTTCCAGAGGGGTCTGTAATTAGTACAGAGAATTGTGCACTGTCGGAATTGAAATCAACTAATGGATAGTAAACCTCAATATAATAGTAAAGCTTATTAAGGTTACTTCCGAAGAGAAGATTCGGATTTGGAGTCAACTCCAATCCATTTTTAAAGAAAATACTTGAGCTATCGCTTGATTTATCAATCCTTGAAGCCAGTTGTAAAGAGCTTAAAGAGGATTTTGTATCTTCAAACTGATTAAGGTTTAGTTCGAGTATGATTGTGTCTTTTCTATTCTGATTGTTCTGATCATAACCGATAAATGTTAACGTATAATTACCATTGGGAATAGTAAGATTTTGCTGACCTATTAGTTTGTTTTTTAGTTTAAATTGAGCAGAATCAACAACTTTTGATTGGAGTCCATAGGTTTCATTAAAAATTTCTTTTGATGTAGCATTATCGAATATGATAATCTGTGTATTAGCCTCACCGACGAAATTATTTCCGGTTTTAACGAAGAAAAGGCCCTTCTGAGTAAAAGAGAAATAAACCTCGAGAATTGATTTTGTTGATGAGCTTCTGAAGACGGAATAATCCGCATCAAAATAGAAATTCTCGGCTGAGAATACATTGCCTAAGAACAATAAAGAGAAAACAAGCGACAAAAAAAATTTTAGTGTTTTCATGATGAATAAAAATTTTATTGTTATAACTACCAGAATAAAAAATAACAAAAAGGTAACCATAGAAACTATGATTACCTTTTATAATTTTATATACTATTATTAGAATCCTAAGCTAACAGTAAAGAACTGATTAGTAGAATTCAAACTCTCGCCTGATGAATTGATAAATCTGTAAGCATAGTCAAATCCAACATTGATACCGCCGATCGGGTAGTGGATACCAGCACCGATAGAGGGTCCAAAAATTGAGATGTCTTGACCACTTTCTTTATCAATTTCCAGGTTATAAGCACCTCTTACATAAAAGATCTCTTTATAGGTATATTCAAGACCGAATTTGAACTCATCACTGGTGAAGCTGTTGTTAGTAAAGCTTGCAGCGAGGGTAAGTCCCATTTCATTCTTGAACATTTTACCCCAAGAAATCCCGATGTCAAGAGCAGTAGGAAGGTCGAAATCCTGCAGCACAACTCTCTGAGTTGAAATCTGCCCGTTTAGCCCCTGGATAGTTCTATCAAGACCCGGACCATTGAATCTCATGGTAGGTCCTAAGTTTTTAATAGCAATTCCAAAGTTAAAACCGGTTTCCCCGCCTTTATACTGAATACCGAAGTCGAACGCATATCCGGTTGCAGAAACGTCTGCAACGGATTCGCTGATGATTTTCACGTTAGTTCCGAAACGGATTCTATCGGTCATCTGTCGAGCGAAGCTCAGGTTAGCAGTAATATAAGTAGGTTTAAAAATAGCACCGGTACCTTCCGGCTGATATTCGGTTGTCTGTTCAAACTCACCGATGTTGAATGCTTTAACGCCAGCGCCGAGGACACCAAGATTACCAATCTTAGATGCAACACTAACGTATTCAATATTCATATCGGCGAAGTAAGTAACATGTGAGAACATTGCTTCTGCATTTCTGGACTTAATATTAGCCAGACCTGCAGGATTCCAATACATTGCGTCTACGCCAGAGATGTATGACATATTCGAGCCGAGGAGCGATGTTCCGACTGAGCCAACCGGTATAAGTAGTTCGGGGGCAGCAGAGGTTCCGTATTTTTTTCTCGGACCCGCATAAGAAATGCTTGCTGCAAACAACACTACCAATAAGATTAGTATAATTTTTGTTTGACTCAATTTCATTTTGAAAATCTCCTTAAATTTTTAATTAAACCCTTTTTCATGGATTTCAATTTTAATTTAGAAATTAATTCTTTCTTGTGACGTAAATATAGCCAGCTTTAGGATCTTCGTTCCGACACCCGGAGCATCAATCAATGCCACGTAAATACCGGAAGCAATAGGGACATTATCCTCATTCTGAAGATTCCATTCCGCTGTAGAGTTGAATGTCGGGTCGCCTGAACCTGACTTTGTAATCGTTTTTATCAAATCACCGTTCAGAGTGTAAATCTTGATAAAACAATTCAGCGGAAGATGCGTAAACGTCACAAACTTATCAGAACTACTCCTGTCTAAGGTTGAAAATCCATAATATGGATTTGGAACAGCTTTGATCTTTTCCATATCAGCCTTAGCTGAAGTCATATCGCCGAACGCAGGCTTCTTTGAAACAAACTCATAGTATAATGGAGCTGTGCCTGAATAAAACGGTCTTGTAGCGGTATAAGGATACATGAAGAAAAATTCGCCCGGTTGGCCGCTTCCGCCCGTGCTAACCAGCTGCGGAGACCATATAAACATAATATCAAATTGCGGCTGTTGAATAAGCAGATTCCTGTTCTTATAAGGCGTTGTAATGCTCGTATCATACCCCGTACCGAACGTATAAAGCAGCAGCTTGCCTCCGAGAGTGTCCGTTGTCGGATTCCATCCCTCTGTAAAAGGATTAACATCGGCAGACTCTACAAAACCGCAATTCACCTGACGTCTCTCATACCTGAATGAAGGTATAGTTGGGTCTTCAATAATCAAAGTATCAACATAAACCTTAAACGGAACCGGTTTAATACCCCTGAAAATATAATAATTATCATTTATTGACGAAGTATCCTGATACCAGTAAGCAAACTGACCCTGTCCCTGACCTGTCCACTCAATAGTAACCTTTCTCAGCTTGTCAGCCGTCAACAAAGACCTCAGATTATTATAAGTCCCTGACATAGGATAAGAAATCGACATAGAAACCGACTGCCATGGCCTCGATAAATCCTTTATATACTTGCTCCCGGTAAGGAACTTGTTCGAAGGATTCGACCACTCATATCCATACTGCTTGCTCTGAATACTGTCAGGAAGTAAAGTTGCCGATGGATCTTTCACCAAACCTGCATTACCCGTATAATTAGGCGCAGTACCCGCAAATCTAATCCTCTCCATATTAATATAAATACCATCAATAGTCCTTGCAGCTTCATCAGACTCCATCTTAGTATCCTTTGGTTTAAGATTGCTCCTTAAAGTATCGAACCTTGTAGCTGAAGGCAATCTCTTCATTATATTGTAAGTAGTATCAGCATTAAACTGAATCCTGTACGTAGCATCCTGAAGCAGATTTGAATTCCTGATAACAGGAATGACCGCAAGGTCGCGCATGTTTGTATTCAGCGTATCGCCGTTATTATAAACAAACACAGTACCAGCAGGCGGAGCCGTAGGAACAATCTTAACAATCTGCGTCCCCACAGAATTCCTGATTACCTTAAACCCTCGTTTAAGCTTGTCAGAAGTACTAACCGCATAAGCCACAACAGCAAACTGATACTCCTGTCCGAAAATAAAAGAAGTTTGCCCATTGTAATTCTGAGAGAATTTAGTACCTGTAAGCGTAATACTCCTTGAAATCCCCTTGTTCGGAAAACCGCTCGGAACAGTCATATTAAACGGAGGAACAATCGGGAATGGAGCCATAACTTCACTGTTATTAACAATAGTACCCGTCGAGAAAGTATCAACAACCAACCCAACATTATTCTTAACATCAAACGCATCAACTAACTTGATAACATTCGGGTCAATAGAATATGGCTTTGTAAAATCAGGAAGCTGATTAGAGAATTTATTAATTTCGTAGATTTCGTAACCTTCAAACTTATATATATTAGAATCACCGGGCATGTAGAATATCGAATCCCAGTAATTATAAGACTCAGAAGCATCGCCCCACGAAAGCGTAATATTACACAATCCATTAACCAGCGGAGTAAACGAAGCATTCACTGACGGTGGCGGCGGTGGCGGCGTAACATTAAAATTGTTATCATAAATAATCTGAGCCGTATTACTCATCCTCTTCAACAATGTAACAGAATTCTTGTTATCCGCACCTCTCTGAACCATCTTAGCAACAATAATATTCTGAGTATCGCCCGGATTAACAACAAAATCATGTGCACCCGAATTAAAGATGAATCTTCTGTCTCCCGGAGGGTTAACCGTAACAGTCGTACCGGTTATACCATTACAGTTCTGCACTGAACCTTTATACTCTGTCCAGCCGGCTCCTGACTCAGGGTCACCCGGATAACAGAATAATGTTACTGCAGGTGGTGTAACAGTCGGATCAAGGAAAGGAGACCTGTCCTTCTTCAAACCCTGAAGCATATGATAAGCCGGTACCGGCTCACCATTAGGATCTGACTCGCAAGGAGGAGGTGAACTTCCTGTATTGGTAAAGAATACAAAAGATGTTAAGCCCAAAGTATCTCCATAATTAGGAGATGCAGGATCTTTATAGATAGGACTCTTAAAATAGTCCATACCAAACGCCGGAGGAGCAGCACCATAAGTCGGCGGAGCGCCTGTACCGTCGTTATTATCCGCATTGTAGCAGAATGCAAGATTTCTTGTAACATCACATCCAATATAATCATCCTCAGCATCGCCAAGGTCAGGGTCAACAACTACACCTGTAAAAGTTGAGTCCCATCTATTCGTACCTCTGTTAATAACAAGCCAGTTTACAAACTGCAAGTCTTCAAGACCGGGAGTTGTGTAAGCCCAGGCTGTGAAATGAATTTCAGCACCGAGAATCGGAGTAGTAACACCACCACCGAAACCTTCACCGGGACTTCTGTTTGAAACATCACCATCACCCATACATTCGAAAATAGTCTGTCCCGCATTCGTCATACCGGGTATATCGACTCCATCATCATACTGATGATTTTTATTTACATCAGTATAAGGGGCACCATAGGGAACCATCTTGTACCAGTTAGCATAATCGGGATTGCTTGAAGCATTATCCCCAAGTCTAACCACGTACATTTTAAAATCATTATTGGTTTCCCAGGTACCATCTGCTTTAAAATGACCAGGAGCATACTCACCCTTGTAAGATGCCATAACCTGAGCATACTGGCCGTTAATACCGCAACCGATGGAAAGACCTGCAGTAAAACTGGCATATCTTCCTGAACCCTTAGGCCACTCAAGACCCGCAGTATTACCGGAAGTAGTATTCTGGTCCATTATTCCTGTATTCTGAAAGTATGCTGAAACATTGTTCGCATTAAGAATAATTCTCTGCAAAACAACGACATCAGGACTCATGCTGTATGGATTACCGCCGATAACAATCCTCGGCTTTGCCATACCCGCAGAAGCAGTTACCAGAATTAACAGGAGTATTATTATTTTTAATTTATTCAATTTCATAATAAACTCAAATTTTGTTTAATAAAATTTTCAAGTTGATTTTTAGAAACTAATGTTTACACCAAATCTTACCTGTCTTGGCGGACCCCAGTTGGAGAAGAACTTGATTCTTTCCGGCCATAACTGTCTGAATACCGGGTCAGTTTCATACCTTGAAGCACCTGTCGGTGTATTAAGGAATCCGTTATCATCCGGTAATCCGGTACCTTCAAAAATTGTGTTGATAATTTCTGAGTCAAGTAAATTAATTACATAAACGTAGAAATTCCAGTTTGTTTTCCAGATTGAGACTGTTTTATCAACTCTCATATCTAACCTGAAGTTCCAGTCGCGGTAAAGTTCATTCTTTGAAGAAAGAACGTAATCGCCCGAGGTACCGGTAGCAGTGTTTGATACTGTTCTTGCTGTATAAGGTCTGCCGCTGTTGAAGCTGAATAACAGGTTCAAACCGGCATTCTTTAACACTTGTCCCATAAATCCTTTTGGCACATCTTCATCTCCGCCAAATCTATAGTCAAAATTAAGACTTCCTGTATGTCTCTGGTCGTAATCGAGCGGATAAACGAACTGCGGTAATTCCTGAGTTGCGTCGTTTGCCAGCGATGTCTTTGAAAATGGGTCAGAACCCGTACCCGAAGCATAAGAAAGCGTATATGCAAGGTCAACAGAAATTCTGTTCCATCTTCTCATGGATAAATACATGTCAAAACCTCTTGAGATAGAGAAGTCATTATTCAAATAAGTAACAAAACCGACGGGTACTTTTCCGTCTGTAGTTGCCTGAATCCTGCCGGCACCTATAAGATCTGTTGCTTCCTTGTAGAAAGCCGTAACACCAAGATTTATATAATCACCAACCTGCTGTTTGAAACCGATTTCATACTGAGTTAACCTTGTTGGTTTCAGCGATGAATTTTCGATTACATCCTGCAAAGCCGTTGAAAGGAATCTCTGTAAAGTTGCCTGATTCACGTATAATAACTGAAGCTGCGGCATCTGAACCATCTTACCGTACTGAGCAACGAAAATAGTCTTATCAGTAATCGGGAATGAAAAACCGAGCCTTGGGCTTACAAAGAAATCCATCTTGCTCTGTGTAAAGTCGTCATTTGTCGCAACGAGACCGTCAGGACCCACAATATCCGTCGCAAGACTCTTGAATACTAAATCATTTACGTCAAAGAAATCAACCCTGACACCGCCGTTAAAATTAAAGTCAGCAAAACTAACCTTATCCCTAACGTAGAAACCTCCGGTTATCGGATGTTTCGGTGAAGTGCCGGCATCTGAATTGTTCTCGTCAGCCACTAAAATACCGGAAACCGGGTCAACAATATTAAACCCGTATGTCTTTAATCTCGCTAAATTAGTCCCGTAATACCTGTCAAGAACGTTCTGAACAGTTTGGTCCGCAATCGAAGCAGGATTAATAGTCAAACGTTTTAAAGTGTTGTATTTATACTCACCACCAAATTTGATTTCGTGGTCACCATATTTTTTAGTAAGTAATGCCCATGTAGCATCTCCCTTGAAACCTAAATAACTAATATCAAGCTTCTGGTAAATGTCTATGACAGTACCAATTCTGTTGTAAAGGAAAGAAGTATTCGGGTCAGAACCATACACTCTGCCGTTACCAAATCCGGGATAGTAATAATTAAGAAGCGGATTGTAGGTCGTATCGCCATATTGATTCAATCTGTCCCTATGAATCGGGTCCATTTGCTCAGAAACGGTTGAGAAGTAATTTGCCTGCAATTCAAAGAAGAATTTGCTTGAAGGATTTACCGAAATTCTGCCGAAGTATTGCTGGTCAATACCCTCAGTTACAGGATTCCTGAAATGATTTCCTATAATCTGACCGTATGTTGGACTGTACACCGTCTCACCCCAGGTTGTTACATACTTCGTGTCATCGAGTCTCTTATAAACACCCGAACCATAAGTCACTCTGCCCTTTGTTGTGTTGTAAGTAGCACCTAATCTTAAATTAATAGGAATCTTTCCGCCCTTTAATTCAGAAAGATTAATGTTTAACCTTCCGTTAAAAGAGTTTGACCCGTATTCATTGTCAGGAAGCTCGCCGTTCGGAACGATTGTCGGCACGCGGTTAATAATCCATGAACCGATAGTCATTCTCTGGAAAGTTCTTTCATAACTCAGGAAAACATTAAGAACCCTGGAAAGCTCTTTTGTTGGAATAAGCGGACCGCCAAGGTTAACGTTATAAAGATTGTATCCCTGAGATTTTGTATCTATCCAGGCACCCGTAAACTCATCTGTAATTGCCTCAACAGAACCCGTAAACTTGTCAGTACCGCTCTTTGAAGAAACGTTTATAACGCCCGAAAGTACGTTACCGTACTCAGCGCCAAAACCGCCCGTTAAGACTGTGATTTCCTGCAAAAGGTTGTTTGGAATAAACGCCCTTGAAGAACCGTCAAAAAGGTTTGTTGTTTCAACACCGTCGAGAATAATTACACTCTCATTAGTACGGCCGCCGCGGATGTTGATAGAGCCGCCTCTTTCGTCCTGAACAACACCGGCTGTCTTTGAGACGATATTAGTGATTCCGCGCGTTCCCTGATTTTTAATATTATCAGTTTCAATAATTCTTCCGCTTTGTTCGACATCAATGCCCTTTCTTGGGGCTTCAATTTCTACCACTTCCGTTTTAATTTCCCCTGTAACGGAAAGTCTGAAATCGGTTATTGTTCTGCCGTCAACGGAAACCCTTACGTTTGTTACTTTTTCTGTTTCGTAACCGATGTAAGAACATACGAGAGTGTATGCTCCGACATCAACGTTTAAGATAACGTATTCACCGTTATCATCTGCCACCGCACCCATATTCGAGCCTTCAATTTTGATGACCGCACCGACTAACGGTGAATTGTCTTTACTATCAGTAACCCGGCCCCCAATGGAACCTGTCGACTGAGAAAAGACGCTTATGGGCAGGATAAACAAAAATGCAAATAGAAAAAGGGAAATAATCCTAAAAGTTGTATTATCCCTCATTTTTCCCTCCGAATAAGATTTATTTTAAAAAATGCAGGGCTCCTGAGTAATCTTCTTACTCAAAAAGTCCTGCTGTAAATTTATTTACTAATACTTGATTTTAACATCATCTTTTTTTCACACTAGTTTCTAGATTTTAGATTCTAGATTCCAGCTTCTTACTTAATTAACATCATCTTCTTTGTTTCCGAGAAACCATTAGCTGTAAGCGTGTAGAAATAAATTCCACTTGCGAGCTTTGCACCGTCAAATGCATAGTTGTAAGTTCCGGCTGCAAGATTTTCTTTAACTAACGAAGAAATTTCTTTACCTGATAAATCATAAACTTTCAAAGTAACGAATCCGGCTTTTGCAACAGCAAACTTTATGTTTGTTGTTGGGTTGAAAGGATTCGGATAGTTCTGTGAAAGCGAGAACTTTTCAGGCATCTCAGTTGAAACAGTATTTATAGAAGTAAAAGTCACAGCTGCTCTTACAAAAGTAAAATCCTCTAAAGATGCAGGTGCACTACCATTAAACACACCGGCTACGAGCCCAGGAGTTGCAACCATATTAGCATAATAGGTTAATCCATTGTTGTCGTTCCAATTTGATAAATTTGGATATCTCCAGTCTTTACGAGGTGTATTCGGATTCAATTTTCCATGAATCGGCCAAGTCATTCCACCATCGTTTGATGCGTACAAGTAAGAATCGCAAAAGCTTGTTGAATCTGTAGCATCAATATCACCTGAAGCTGCCATAAACGAAATAAAAATTGCATTACCATCTGCGGATGTACCAATACTCGGGTGAGACATAAAAGCATCATTATATTGTAATCCTACAAACGGAAAAAATGGAACAGTGTTAGTATCAGCCACAACTTTAACACCTGTCGCCTGTGACCAGAAAAATATCTTTGATTCTAAACCGGTATTGGCAGATCCCGGAGTTTGCTGCAATATTCCTTCAAAAGTAACGACCGGAGTATTTCCTTTATATGCTATATCCAAACTTGTCCATGGACCATAATCGGCGAATATGGAATCAGTATCGTAGACATGCCAAGTTGGGGTCCATTGGTATATCATTAACGGAGCGCTGAAAGTTGCTCCATTATCCGTTGATTCCATAAACCAGACATTGGCAGAAGTATCAACTCCCATGTAAGCAAGACCTATTCTGCCATCAGTTCCTCTTGCCATTGGATGTTTTTCGGCATTATTTGTATTTGGCATATAATTCCAGTTTGTCCAAGTTCCCGGTGTTGATGAAACATCAGTACAACGTGTCATAAACGCTGAATCTCCACTGCCATTCAATGAAGAAATCAAAACGAACTTGTTGGTCTGAGTAAGATCTTTCGTAGGAATAATTCTTCCCCAGATGTATAAATTCAATCCCGGAGGAGTAAACCTCGTAAAAGAACCCGCACCCGGTGCCAAATCCTTATACGCCATACTCCTCGTGTAAGTCGTAGCAACTTCTGGGTCGGCAGTATGAGTCGTAACTAGAGCCGTCCCATCACTGAAACCATCAATCGTTGAAAAACCGCTCCTCACCGAAGGAACATCACAAATAATAGTCCAGGTCGCACCCCTATCGGACGAGAAAATATAAGAAGTCAACCTCGTACCCGTCAAGCCGCCGTCATTATACATAGTAACGGCATGAATATTATTTGGTTCTAAAGGATCCTGCCATACCTGAATAGGAGAACTATTCGAAGGATAATCCAGAACCGTTTGTCTTCCTGTAAAAACTATCTCAGTAGTAATACCCTGAGTTGACCTATCAACACGTGATTTATTAAACTTACTAATCAAATCTGATAATGAAGGTAATCCATAAAAAACAGGCTTACCGTCAACCCTTGTCGTTGAAACATTCTCGCCATACATCATTTTGTGAGGTGTTAACAAGAATTTCCACTCTGCCTTGCTGAACTGTGCGTCAGCGGTACTAATACCAATAATCGCAATCAATCCAACTAAAAGTAGTCTTTTTAGCATTTTGTATCTCCTTTAATTTAATTTAGGAAAATTAATTTGTTATAATATAGTACTATTTTAAAATCTTGTCAATATATAATTTAATAGCAATATTTTACAATTTTATAACATTAAAGCACTATTTCAAACATACTAAAAAATAAACCTCAATAAAAAATATTATTGACTTGCATAAATAAATCATTTCCTATACCTTGCTCGCCCTCAGGAGTCTTACCTGCAACATGATTCGTAAAAACTGCATTCCTCAGCGAAAATAAATCAGGATTCAAATTTGGTTCATCCTTAAACACATCCAGCGCAATAAAAATCTTTTTATTCAACCTTGCTTTTCTAATCAGATACTCCTCGTCAACAACCTCACCTCTTGAAGTATTAACAAAAATCACATTGCTCTTCATCTTGTCAAAAGCCGTACCGTCAATAAAATTCAAATTCCTTTTCTCAAGAGGAATGTGAACAGATATCACATCAGAGTTTCTCAGTAAGAAATCCAGAGAGTAATACTTCAAATCCCTGTTCCTCCTCCTCACATCCCTGTCAGTATCATTCGCAATCACCTCCATCCCGAACGCCTTAGCATACCTTGCCACGAGAAAACCAACTTTTCCCGTCCCGATAACGCCAATCCTCTTCCCCTCAAGCGTCCGCCTTTCATATCCCCAATCAGTAAAATTTCCCGTCCTCACAAGCCCGTCAGCGTAGTTAATCCTCTTAAACCCCGTTAAAATCAGCCCCAAAGTATGCTCTGCAGCAGAAACCGAATTTCCCGAATCTGAAAAAACTACACTAATCCCCCTCTTAAAAGCATAATCAATATCAATATGGTCCAGCCCCTTCGAAGCCGTACAGATAACCTCAAAATTGCATCTCGCCAAAAACACCTTATCCAAACACCTTTGAGATTTAACAAAAAGAACCTGAAAATTCTTCAAACGTGAAAAAGAAAGAATCTCATCATTCGTCATACCGTACCTCAAAGTAACATTAAACTTGGATTTTCTGAGTTTGTGTAAATGAAGAAGATTGACTTTATCAGCAATTAATACATTAATCTTCTTGGAGATTTTCATTTAGGTAGTAGTTTTAATAAATTTTGAATCACCGGGAGAAAATAAACGGATTGCAATATATTCTAAAAAAGAATAATTAGTCTTCGTTTCTTGGTCTCGGATTTTTAAGTGATTTGGAAATTAATCCTAACATCTCGTTCCTGCCCTCACCGGTAATAATAGAAAACGGAATATAATCGACGCACAACTCCTCATTATTAACAATCTTTGCACATCTGTATATCTGTTTATCCATCTTATTCTTTGATATCTTATCAGACTTAGTCAGAACAATTGCGTATGGAATCTCATAGTACTCGAGCCATGTAACCATAAGCTCGTCGAGATAAGTGGGTTCATGTCTCGAATCTATCAGAACAAAAACCATACTTACATTCTGTCTGTCGCTAACGTACTGTTCAACAAGTTTTCGCCAGCCGGCGCGAATCTGCTCTGGAACCTTTGCATAACCGTATCCGGGTAAATCAACGAGATAAAACTCTTCGTTAATTAAAAAATAATTAAGCTGCCTTGTCTTACCCGGTACCGAACCGATTTTAGCAAGACATTTTCTATTACATAACTTATTTACCATTGAAGATTTACCGACATTCGACCGTCCGACAAATACGAATTCAGGTAGTACTGACTTTGGTAATGTTCTTAAATCGTATATACTTGTAATAAATTCTGCAGTTGTAATCTTCATTTTAAAAAATGTATTTTATAATGTCCGGTTAAAAATGCCGGCTTCTTTATGTACTTGTTTATTCAAAAGTTAACAAAAAGAGATATGTAAAAATAATAAAAATGTTTAATTTTAGAAATGACAAAATTAATACTTTGACATTGATTTCAATAAAATAAAAACGGCTGCAAAAAACAGCCGCTTTAATAATATTAATAAAGGGATTTAACCTTCGCTTTTCTTTCTTGAGGCTGTGCGCATAGCAACAGTTTTCTTTTCCGTCTTCTTTATTGGCTTATCATGTGTTTCCGATTTCGTGTGCTTTTCTATTTTTTTCTTGACAGTTTTCTTATCTGCAGGTTTCTTTTCCGGTTTTTCTATTTCGGTTTCAGACTTTTCTTTCCTCGAAACAGATTTTTTAGTTGTTTTTTCAGTTCCCTTTGTAGTTGATTTTGTTTCAGTCTTAGTTTTTTCAACTACACTAAAATCCACCAATTCAATTATCGCTGTTTCACCTCCGTCACCGACGCGATATCCGCTTTTTAGCAAGCGTGTATAACCTCCCGAACGATCAAGAACCTTTGGTCCAATTTCCTTAAGAATTATTGTAATAGCTTCTCTGTCTCTCAGAAATTTTCTTATTTCTCTTGCATAATGTACGTATGCTTCAGGACTTTTTGATGCTTTCTTCGCTTTAGTAATCAAAGGCTCAATAAAAGTCTTTAATTCTTTTGCTTTTGCGAGAGTGGTTGAAATTCTCTTGTGTTTGATTAAAGAGATGCAGAGATTTGATAGCAATGCCTTCCTATGACTTGCGGTTCTTTTTAGTTTTCTTCCTTTTTTTCTATGTTCCATTCTTTACAAAAATATTTGATTACAAAATTATATCTGAACAGCTTACTTTTTCTTTTCCTCGCCAATATATTTATCAACATCCATACCAAATGCTAACCCAAAACTTTCAATAAGGTCTCCAAGCTCAGCAAGTGATTTTCTTCCGAAATTCCTGTAGTGCAACATATCTGATTCCTGTTTACCGACAAGGTCTGCTATGTTCTTGATGTTAGCAGAACGCAGGCAGTTTTGTGACCTGACTGAAAGGTCTAACTCGTCAACAGGAGTTAAGAGTATTTTTCTCGTATTCTCAAACTGTTCATCCTTTACTTCCTCTTCAATTTCTTTTACTTCTGCTTCAGGACTGAGATTCATGAATAATTGTATGTGGTCTTTAAGAATGCGTGAAGCAAGTATCAGAGCGGTTTCAGAATCCATTGCGCCTGTTGTTTCAATCTCGAGTATAAGTTTTTCGTAGTCAGTTTTCTGTGCAACACGAGTATTTTCGATTACAAAATTCACGTTCAATATCGGTGAAAACAGAGAGTCAATCGCAATAAAACCGAGAGGAAGTTCGTGTTTCTTGTTTTCCTCGGAAGGGACATATCCTATTCCGGAACCGATTCTTAATTCAATATTCATTTTGCCTTCTTTATTAAGCGTGGCAATATGAAGGTCTGGATTCAGAATTTCCAAATCAGCAGTTGCTTCCTGAATGTGTTTTGCTTTTAATTCAGCTGGTCCTGAAATGCTTATTTCAATTTTTGAAGCTTTACCGGTTAAATCCTTAAACCGAACTTCTTTAAGATTTAAAATAATTTCAGATACGTCTTCAACTACTCCTTTAATCGTAGTGAACTCATGCTGAATATCATTAACCTGCATCGCAACAATAGCTGTTCCCGGAAGTGAAGATATCAGAATCCTCCTTAAAGCATTTCCGATAGTAACACCATACCCCTTTTCCAGAGGCTGCATTATAAATCTGCCAAAAGTGTTTGTGTACGTATTTTCTTCTCTTATTACCTTTTCCGGTAAATGTAAATGATTGATTTTCATTATAATATTTATTATTTATTTTTATTTCGAGTACAACTCAACGACTAACTGCTCGTTACCTATGAATGGAACATCAGCTCTGTCGGGAATGTGCAGGAAAGTACCAGCCATATTTGCTTTATCAAGATTCAACCAGGACGGAATCATGTTATCTTTCATTCTTTTCATGGCATCATGGAATGCTGGAAGTTTTCTGCTTTTTTCACGAACCTGCAATACATCTCCTGATTTGAGCATGTATGAAGGAATATTCACTATATTTCCGTTTACAGTCAGGTGTTTATGCAGAATAAGCTGTCTTGCTGCTTTTCTAGAAGGTGCAAGCCCGATTCTGTATAATGTGTTGTCAAACCTGCTTTCAAGTATCTTAACGAGGTTTTCTCCAGTAATACCTTTTCTTCTTGCAGCTTCTGCAAAATAACCTCTGAATTGCTTTTCAAGCAATCCATACGTCTTGCGGATTTTCTGCTTTTCTCGAAGCTGAACCAGATAATCAGATGTTCTTGGTCTTTTGCTCATACCATGCTGTCCGGGAGGATAGTTTCTCTTCTCTATCGGGCATTTATCTGTAAAGCATTTTACTCCTTTTAAAAACAGTTTTGTTCGTTCTCTTCTGCAGAGTTTGCAACTTGCATCAGTATATCTAGCCATTTATAATTTTTTCTTTATGTTATAATAAATTGTTTTTTATACTCTTCTTTTCTTAGGTGGACGGCAACCGTTATGCGGTAGCGGTGTAATGTCCTTAATCGATGATATCTCCAGGCCTGCAGTATTTAAAGCTCTGACCGCTGCATCACGTCCGGAACCAACACCCTTAATAAGAACTTCAACCTTTTTTAATCCAAGGTCGAATGCTTCTTTAGCTGCAGCTTCTGCTGTCATTTGTGCTGCAAATGGAGTGTTTTTCTTCGAACCCTTGAATCCCATCTTACCGGAGGAAGCCCATGAAATTGTGTTTCCATAAGCGTCAGTTAAGGTAACTATGACATTATTAAAAGTAGCCCTGATTCTTGCAACTCCTGTCGAATCGACTTGAATCTTCTTTTTAGTCTTTTTTACAGTTTTAGCCAAATCTATTATGTATTAAATTAATTTAAAAAACCTTGTTCAATTATTTCTTGGCTGCTGCTTTCTTCTTGCCTGCAACAGTCTTCCTCTTACCTTTTCTTGTACGAGCATTTGTCCTCGTTCTTTGACCTCTAACAGGTAATCCTCTTCTGTGTCTTTTACCTCTGTAAGTACCGGTATCAATAAGCCTCTTTATGTTCATCTGTACTTCAGACTTCAGTGCACCTTCGAGCTTTATAGTGCTTATTTCATTCCTTATCTTGTTTACTTCATCATCGGTTAAGGCAGAGACTTTTGTATCTTCGCTGATACCAAGTCTACCTAAAATTTGTTTAGAAGTTGAAAGACCGATTCCAAATATGGAAGTTAACCCAATTACTGCTCTTTTATTTCTTGGTAGGTCAACACCTGCTATTCTTGCCAATTTATACTCCTGTTAATATTAAAAATTATAAAAAATTATCCCTGACGCTGTTTATGCTTAGGATTAGTACAAATAACCCTAACAACACCCTTACGTTTTATGATTTTGCACTTATCGCACATTTTTTTTACCGAACTTCTTACTTTCATATCCTTGTAATTTATTTTTATTTATATCTGTATGTAATTCTTCCCTTAGTCAGGTCGTAAGGTGAAAGCTCAACACTTACCTTATCTCCTTGCAGAATCCTTATATAATGCAGCCGCATCTTTCCTGAAATATGAGCAAGTATCTCATGCCCGTTTTCCAGCTTTACTTTAAATGTAGTATTCGGAAGAATTTCCGTAATAATACCGTCGACCTTTATTGAATCCTGTTTTACCAAGTTAATTTTATTTTGTTAATACTTCCGGTACACCGTCATTTATCAAAATCGTATGTTCATAATGAGCTGAAGGCTCTCCGTCTTGTGTCACTATTGTCCATCCGTCGCTAAGTGTCTTAACAGTATAATCTCCATAATTAACCATCGGTTCTATTGCTATTGTCATTCCGGCCTTCAATTTAATGTTACTCGCAGGACTGTAAAAATTTGGTACTGCTGGTTCTTCATGCAGACTTTTTCCTATTCCGTGTCCAACCAGATCTCGAACAACACTGTAACCCGAACCTTCAACATGCGCCTGAACAGCAACTGAAATATCGTTTATAACATTACCTGCTATAGCTTTTGAAATCCCTTTGTAAAGAGATTCTTCCGTTACTTTCATCAGCTTCTGTTTCTTCTTGCTGACCTCACCAACCGGGAATGTATAAGCTGAGTCTCCGTAATATCCGTTTTTTAAGACACCTATATCCACAGATACAATATCACCGGATTTTAATTTTCTTTGTGAAGGAATTCCATGAACAACTTCTTCGTTGACTGAAATACAAGCACTTGCGGGGAACCCCTTTCTTCTTCTTGTAGAGCCATAACCTTTAAACGCAGGAATAGAATTCTTACTTAGTATGAAAAATTCTATTTCCCTATCCAACTCTTGTGTAGTTATACCTTCCTTTATAAAAGACCTTATGTATCTTAAGGTCTCTGCAACAATCATGTTGCTTTCACGCATCAACTCAATTTCTTTTTCACTCTTAATTAAGGACATTAAAAACTTTCTATCTGCGTGATTTAAGTTTTGTCCCTTTCATAAATCCGTCATAATGCCTCATTAACAGATGAGATTCAATCTGCTGTAAAGTGTCAAGTGCAACACCAACAACGATTAGTAAACTTGTTCCTCCAAAAAACTGTGCCAGTCCTGTACTGATACCGAGCTTCATTAGGAACGTAGGTATTATGGCAATAATCGCAAGGAATATTGATCCTGGTAATGTAATTTTTGTTAATATATTATCTATAAAATCTGATGTGGGCTTGCCAGGTCTTACACCCGGAATAAAACCGCCCTGCTTTTTCATGTTATCAGCTACATCCTTTGGATTAAACGCAATAGCTGTATAAAAATATGTAAAGAATATAATTAATAACGCGTATATAAATGAATAAAACCAACTGTCGTAATTAAAGTATCCAGATATAGATTGCATAAACTCACTGTTCGGAAAGAATGACAATACTGTACTTGGAATAAACATTATTGATTGAGCAAATATCAGCGGCATTACTCCAGCCTGATTAACTTTCAGTGGTATGTACTGAGTAACTCCTCCGAAAACTTTTCTACCTACAACTCTTTTTGCATATTGTACAGGTATCTTTCTTGTAGCAATTGTTACTGATATCACACCTGCTATAATAAAAACAAATCCTGCAATATAAATAGCTTCAATAAGAATATTTCTTACACCCGAAGCGATTATCTGATATTCGTCAAATAATGAATATGGAAACCTGTCAATAATCCCGATAAAAATAATTAATGATATACCGTTTCCTATTCCTCGTTCTGTAATCTGTTCACCGAACCACATTAACAAAATTGTACCTGCAGTTAAAAATATTACAGTCGAAAAAGTGAATACAAACATTGATACTTCCGGACTTATAATATTCATCTCTCCTGCTCTTCTTGAAGCAAGCTGAACGCTTATACCCCATGCCTGAAGTGCAGCCACAGGTATTGTTCCAAGCCTTGTAAGCTGGTTGATTTTTTTCCTTCCTTCTTCACCTTCTTTTTGAAGTTTCTGGAAGTATGGAAACACTGCACCGAGTAACTGAATGATAATAGATGCACTGATGTAAGGCATTATACCAAGCGAAAATACAGCAGCTTTGCTGAATGCACCTCCGACAAACAAATCATACAAGCCAAAAAGTCCGCCAGTATTCGCGTTTTTATTAGCCTCTGCTAATACTGATGAATCTATGCCGGGAAGTGTAATATGTGCACCTATTCTGACAACTATTAATAGGGCAATAGTAAAGAAGATTCTCGTCCTGAGTTCTTCTATTTTGAATATATTCCTGAAATTTTCTACGAAACCGCTCATATGATGATGGCTTTTCCTCCGAGGTTCTCGATTTTTTCTTTTGCAGATTTGCTGAATGAATTTGCTGAGATCTCAAGTTTAGATTTTAATTCACCGTTGCCGAGAATTTTCAGCGGCTTGCGTGAGTCTTTTACAAAACCGTAGTCAAGCAGATATTTGAAGTCAAAAGCTGTTTCAGTTATCTTACCCTCATCAATAAGTTTCTGAATACCGCCAAGATTCAATACGTTGTACTCTATACGGTTAATATTTTTAAATCCGAACTTAGGAACCCTTCTCTGCAACGGCATCTGACCGCCTTCAAACCAGGCTCTGTATTTATTGCCTGAACGGGATTTTGCACCGTTTTCTCCTCTTGTGGATGTACCTCCAAAACCGGAACCCTGACCTCTACCGACTCGCTTTTTCTTTTTCCTTGAGCCTTCTGCGTATTTTAAGTTACTGAGTATGTGCATTTATTTACTTTTTATCTATTACTATAAAAAACCCTATGTCCGCTTTTCAGCGGACATAGGTATTGGATGATTTCTAAATCAATTTTTTAGAAGTGAACATTTAATAATATACTTGCAACACCTGTTCCAAATGTGCTTGTTTTAGGACCTTCACTTTTACCTGAAGGTTGTGTGTACTCAGGTGCACCATTCATCTGCATTCCTAATGTGTATTTACCGCCTAATGAAATTCCAGGCGCAAAATACCAGTCAAATCCAAAGTTTGCACCAAAACCAATCGTACTGCCGGTGTTCTTGTACTGTGCACTTGCTCCCCCGCCAGTAACATCTGTTGTTGACGAGTAGGTACCTATGTTAACGTTAAGTCCTAAGTAAGGTGATACACCGTACAATGACTTGAAGTGATAATTACCGTCAACTGAAACACCAAACATTGTGGTTGTGTTCTTTGCTGTTCCGCTTGTTAGTTTGGGCTCCCATGAACTTGTCGCAAAGCTTATACCGCCACCTAAAGAGATATTGTTGGTTACAAAGTACTGGAATCCAACACCGAACATGTTACTAACATTTGCGTTCATTGAGTCAGCATAAGTAGTGTATGAACCTGAATAAGCACCACCGAGGTTAGCACTTACGAACGGAGCATATACAAATACAAAGCTCTTTGAACCCTGATATACTTCAGGTTTTGTACCATCCCAGTTTTTGTTGATCTGTGCAAATGATGCACTTGCAACGAACAAGGACATTACGAAGATGATGAATAACTTTTTCATTTTGTTACCTTTCATTTTTGTTTTTAAATAAGTTTTTTACAGTTTTTTGTTGCTGATGTTGCCGAAAAACTTTTTATTATAATACTTCAACTTTTACTAAATGTTTCACCTTTTCTATCATTCCTCTTATCTGCGGTGTATCCTTCTTAACTGTTGAATAATTAGGTTTTCCAAGTCCCAATGCTTCTATTGTTTTCTTCTGCCTGACAGTTGTGTCTATAATGCTTTTTGTTTGGGTTATTTTTAAATTCTTTTCCATTAATAATTAAAATTGATTTAGATTGAAAAAAGTTCTGCTAAACCGATTCCCCGCTTATCCGCAACCATTTTTGCATCCTTCAAATTCTTCAATGCATTCACGGTCGCTTTTACAACATTATGCGGATTTGATGAACCTAACAATTTAGTCAAAACATCCTGGACACCAACTGACTCGAGTACTGCTCTTACACCACCGCCGGCGATTAATCCTGTTCCCGGTGAAGCTGGCTTTAATAAGACCTTTGCTGCACCATACTTTCCTATAATCTCATAAGGTAACGTACCTTTTCTAAGTGGAACCGAAACGATACTTTTACGAGCGTCTTCTACGCTTTTTCTTATTGCATCCGTCACTTCATTTGCTTTGCCAAGCCCGATGCCTACATGACCTTTGCCATCTCCGACTACACTAACTGCACTAAAACTAAATCTTCTTCCACCCTTTACAACTTTGGCTACTCTGCCTATGTAGACTAATTTCTCTTTTAACTCAAGCTCACTCGCTTTTATGTATTTTTTCGCCATTAAATTTATTTATTTTCTCTTTTCGTTAACTACTTTATTATTAAGACTGAAACAGTGCTTATATAAAGTTTTTATTTAAAAGAACTTGTCAATAATTGTAAAAACAAACAATAAAGTCAAGTCATTTTTAAAATCGTTCTCAGAGGAGGATTCGAACCTCCACTAACGGCTCCAAAGGCCGCTGTCCTGCCATTAGACGATCCGAGATTCGCTCAAATCAACTAACAGGTTTGATTTAAAACTTCAAACCACCTTCTCTGGCACCATCAGCCAGTGATTTTACTCTTCCGTGATACAAATAACCGTTTCTATCAAAAACAACTGTTTCAATATTCATATTTTTTGCTTTTTCAGCAATTGCTTTACCAATTTCTTTTGATTTTGCAATTTTACCTTTAACACTTTTTATTTTCTCGGCTGTTAGTTTCTCAGTTGATGAAGCAGCTGTTAGAGTTTTTCCATTAACATCATCAACTAATGTAGCATATATATGAGAAAGACTTCTATAGACAACAAGACGCGGTCTTTCAGGTGTACCGTTAATCTTTTTTCTAATCCTGTATTTTATCTTTTGTCTGTTAGTTAGATATTTCGTATTCACTGTTATTTATAATTTAAACTTTTATAATTTACTTTGCTGCTGTTTTACCGGCTTTTCTTCTTATCTTTTCTGTATCATACTTAACACCTTTACCCTTATAAGGTTCAGGCTCTCTGAATGAACGTATCTTTGAAGCAATAGCCCCTACAAGCTGTTTATCAATTCCGCTTATCATTATATTCGTTGGATTAGGAACTTCAATATTAATTTCTTCAGGTGCCATAAAAATTATTGAATGCGAATAACCAAGTGCCAAAACGAGATTCTTCCCCTTTAATTCTGCTTTATAACCTACGCCTACTAATTCTAGTTTTTTCGAATAACCGTCTGTAACACCGACAATCATGTTCATCATAAGTGCTCTGTACAAACCATGCAAAGCTTTATTCTTCTTAAGGTCATTATCGCGGGTGAATGTTAGCTCTGAACCCTCAAGTTTCGCTTTTACATCACCTGTCATTGTCATATTCAATGTGCCTTTTGGTCCTGTAACATTTATAACATTGTCTTTTATATCAAGTTTTACATTCCCCGGAATTGTTATCGGCTTTTTACCTATTCTACTCATATTCTGATTTTACGATTAAATTTTATTGATTACCAGATTTCACAAATTACTTCCCCGCCAATTTTCTGAGCTCTTGCCTGCTTGTCGGTCATCAAACCCTTGGAGGTCGAAATTACTGCAATGCCTAATCCGTTGCGGACTCTTGGAATACTTTCCGAATCAGTATAATTTCTTATACCCGGCTTGCTAACTCTTTTTAGTCCTTCAATAACACTGATACCGTCATTGTATTTCAGTTTTATTGATATATATTTTTTAATTCCATCGCCTTCTACGACTGAATAGTCACTAATAAAGTGTGCACTCTTCATTATTTCAGCGATACCTTTTTTCATGTTTGAAGCCGGAATATCGACTGATTTCTTTCCGGCACTTATTGCGTTTCTAACCCTTGTTAAAAAATCCGCTATTGGATCTGTCATTGACATTCTAAATAATCTCCGTTTTAATTTTTTACCAGCTTGATTTAACTACTCCGGGTATTTTACCCTGAAGCGCTAATTCTCTGAAAACAAGTCGTGATACTCCAAACTTTCTGTAATAACTTCTTGCCCTACCTGTCATCATGCATCTGTTGTGAAGGCGCGTTGCACTGCTGTCTCTCGGCAGTTTTGCAAGCCCTGCGTAATCACCTTTTGCTTTTAGCTCTTTCCTTTTTTCTGCATACTGAGCAACTATTCTTTCTCTTCTTTGTTGCCTCGCTATATGTGATTTTTTTGCCATTTATATGAATCTAATATTCTGAATTATTATTTTGTGAATGGTATTCCAAAACCCTTTAAAAGATCGTAAGCTTCTTCATCAGTTTTTGCTGTTGTAACGAATGTTATGTCCATACCTGTTATTCTCGTTATTCCATCAACATTAATTTCCGGAAATATAATTTGTTCTTTCACACCCATAGAATAATTTCCTCTCCCGTCAAAACTCTTGTCAGGTAAACCTCTAAAATCGCGTACTCGCGGTATTGATACATTTATAAACCTGTCAAGGAATTCATACATCCTGTCGTTTCTTAAAGTTACTCTCACACCAATGTTCATCCCTTCTCTTAGCTTGAAGTTAGACACCGATTTCTTAGCCTTAACTACTGTCGGTTTCTGACCTGTAATAGCTTCAAAATCTTTTACTGTTGCATCTATTAACTTCGGATCAACAACTGCCTGACCCACACCACTGTTCAACACAATCTTTGTAAGCTTTGGCGCTTGCATAACATTTTTATATCCGTGTTTCTTAATCAGCTCGGGTACTATCTTTGTTCTGTAAAATTCAAGTAATCTTACAGGTACTTTTTCTTCCTTAAAGTTTGTATCTTTTGCGTCTTTTCCTTTTTTGCCTTTTGCCTGTTTTGCGGCAACTTCAGAATCTTTTTTTCTATCTTCTTTGCTTTTTGCCATTTTCTGATTAACTAATTATAATTTCACCTGATTTTTTGCTCAACCTCATCCTTTTTTCTTTGCCGGTTGTCGGATCTTTTACAATCTCCGTACCTATTCTTGTCTGCTTGCTTGTCTTCGGACATACAAGCGCAACGTTGGTTATGTTGATCGGAGCTTCTCTTTTTATAATTGCCGGCTGAGGATTTTTTTGAGTTGCTTTCTGGTGCTTATGAACTATGTTAACACCTTCAACTATAACTCTGCCTTTTTGCTTGTCAATAAAAAGTATCTTTCCGGTTGAACCTTTTGAGTTTCCACTTAATACTTTTACTGTATCGCTTTTCTTGAGTCTTGTTTTTATCATTTTATAATCTCTGTTAATATCTATATTATATTAAATTACTTCCGGAGCTAATGAAATAATCTTCATAAACTGTTTTTCGCGAAGTTCTCTGCCGACAGGTCCGAAAATACGCGTTCCTCTCGGTTCGTTATTTGCATTTAATAGTACTGCTGCATTTTCATCAAACTTTATACAGCTGCCGTCTTTTCTTTGTACTTCCTTCGCTGTCCTTACTATTACGGCTCTTGAAACTTCACCTTTTTTGACCGTTCCGCCTGGGATAGCAGACTTTACCGATACGACTATTATATCACCGAGACTTGCATATCTTCTGTCCGAACCGCCTAGTACCCTTATACATCTGACAGATTTTGCACCTGAGTTATCTGCAACCGTAAGATTTGTTTCTTCCTGTATCATATTAAATAATTAAAATTGTCTTTACTTTATTAAAAAACTATTTGGCTTTTTCAACTATTTCAACAAGCCTCCAGCGTTTATTCTTACTCAGTGGTCTTGTCTCCATTATTTTTACCGTATCACCTATTCCGCATTCATTCTTTTCGTCATGAGCCATAAACTTTGTTGTCTTCTTAAAAAACTTCTTGTACAAAGGATGTTTGACCCTTTTCTCTATCGCAACTACCACCGACTTATCCATTTTGCTGCTTACCACAACACCGATTCTTGATTTTCTAGAAGTAGTTCTTTTCTTAACTTCTGTTTGCTCCATTTTTTTATCTTCGCTCATTCAGATATTATGTTATTTCTTTGAATTTGATTTTTCTGCTATTTCTCTTTGTCTAAGGACAGTAAGAATCTTTGCAATATCTTTCTTTGTATTCCTCATTGCCTTATAATTTTCAAGCTGTCCCGATGCATGCTGGAATCTGAAGTTCTCTAAAGCTTCGTATGAATCCTTCAGACTATGCTTCAGATCTTCGCTTGTCATGTCCTTTATTTGGTAAAACTTCATTTTTCTTCTTATTAATTAAACTAATCTTTTTACAAACTTTGTTTTTATTGGAAGTTTATGAGATGCTAACCTGAATGCTTCTTCAGCAACAGTCGCCGTTACTCCGTCAACTTCAAACATAATCTTGCCCGGTTGAATTACAGCCACCCAATATTCAGGTGCTCCTTTACCCTTTCCCATACGGGTTTCAGCAGGTTTCTTAGTTACTGGTTTATCAGGAAATATCCTTATCCAGACCTTACCGTCTCTTTTCATAAATCTTGTCAGAGCAATTCTCGCTGCCTCTATCTGTCTGTCCGTAATCCATGCAGCTTCCATAGCTTTCATACCATAAGAACCAAAAGCTACCAGATTTCCTCTGCCTGCTTTTCCTCTTCGGTTTCCTTTCTGGGTTTTTCTGAATTTAACCCTTTTGGGCATTAACATAATCTATATACTCCGTATAATTAACTTTTATTTTGAATGTTTTTCTCCTCTGCAAATCCATACTTTCACGCCTATTGCACCGTAAATTGTATGAGACGTCACAGAAGCATAATCAATATCCGCTCTTAATGTCTGTAGCGGTATTCTTCCTTCTTTATACTGCTCTGACCTTGCGATTTCTGCACCGCCAAGCCTTCCTCCGCACATTACCTTGATACCCTCGGCACCCATTCTCATAGTCGACGTTATTGCTGCCTTCATTGCTCTTCTGAAAGAAACTCTATTTGCAATCTGTGAAGCAATGTTTTCAGCGACTAAGTGTGCATTCAACTCCGGCTTCTTGATTTCCTCAACGTTTATCTTCACCTCTTTATTCGTAATCTTCTTGATTTCCTCTTCCAACTGTGTGATTTCCTTACCGCTCTTCCCGATAACGAAACCTGGCCTAGAAGTACTGATGGTAAGAGTGATTTTCTTGAGAGTCCTTTCAATGTAAACCTTTGCTACTCCTGCTTTCTCAAGTCTTTTCTTAAGATAATTTCTTATCTTCGAATCCTCTTTTAGTTTTTGAGCAAAACTCTTCTCATCATACCAATTAGAGTCCCAGGTATTTATGACCCCTAATCTAAAACCAACCGGATGTGTCTTTTGTCCCAAAAAATCTCCTTAAATTATTTAAATTTTTAAATCTTTTCTTCTATATTTTCAACCACTAATGTCAAATGGGCTGAACGCTTTCTTATTCTGTATGCTCTTCCCTGAGGTGCGGGCAGCATTCTTTTCATTACAGGTCCCCCGTTTACGAAGGCTTCCTTTATTATAACTTCTTTCTTATCTAATCTTCCTGTGTCCAGCTTACCTACAAGATTTGAATATGCAGATAATAATGTAAGCTCTACAACTTTCGCCGGATGCTTCTTCGAAAACTTCAGGGTATTAAGTCCGTCTTCAACATTCATATTCCTTATAAGATCAACAAGAAGTCTCATCTTTCTTGGTGACGTAGGTATATATCTTTTTACTGCTCTTGCTTCCATTACTTAGCACCTCCAGCCTTTTCTTCTTTTCTTTGACCCGAGTGGGCTCTAAAAGTTCTCGTATGCGAAAACTCTCCAAGCTTATGTCCTACCATGTTCTCCGAAATGAAAACAGGAATGAACTTATTACCGTTATGTACTGCAAAAGTATGGCCTATAAAGTCTGGCGTTATTGTACAGGCTCTTGCCCAGGTCTTTATAACCTGTTTCTTATTGCTTTCGTTGAGTTTTTCAACTTTGGCTAAAAGTTTAAAATCTATAAAAGGACCTTTCTTATAGGATCTCGTCATTTCTTATTCCTTTTTTTAACAATGTATTTGTTGGAAACACTTTTCTTCTTTCTTGTTTTATAACCTTTTGCTGGTAATCCCCAGGGGCTTACAGGATGACCACCACCTGATGTTTTACCCTCACCACCGCCCATTGGATGGTCAATCGGATTCATCGCAACACCTCTTACGTGAGGCCTTCTGCCCATCCATCTTGACCTGCCGGCTTTACCAATACTTATATTCTCATGGTCAATATTGCTTACTACACCAATTGTTGCCTTGCATTCGTTCTTAATCATCCTGACTTCACCCGATGGTAGCTTTACCTGACAGTATTTTTCATCTTTCGCAACAATCTGACCAGATGTACCTGCGCTTCTCGCAATCTGTGCACCTTTACCCGGTTTAAGTTCTATATTATGAATAAAAGTACCCACAGGTATCGAATATACCTGCATGGTGTTGCCGGTTTTCATTTCAGCTTCGTTAGAAGATTGAATTACCTCTCCTACTTTTATTCCGTCCGGAGCTACTACATAAGCCTTTGTTCCGTCGCCGTATTGTATTAATGCTATGCGTGCCGTTCTGTTAGGATCGTATTCGATTGCAATTACTTTTGCCTCTTCAGAGTTTGATCTTTTAAAATCTATAATCCTATATCTTCTCTTGTGTCCGCCGCCTCTGAATCTTGAAGTCACTCTTCCGTGGTTATTTCTGCCTCCGGATTTCTTAATCGGTGCCAACAATGATTTTTCCGGTGTTGACTTTGTAATCTCCTCAAATGAAGATATCGAGTAGTATCTCGTCGCCGGTGTTACTGGTTTTAACTTTCTTAATGCCATTTATATAATCAAGTGTTTTCTAATTTTCAAATTGTTGCATAAAACAACCTAAACTTCAAATTTACTGGTTTAACGAATTTTAGACAAACTTTAAATTAATAATTTAAATAAAATAAGTCAATGCAAGAACAGCGGGAATTTTCCACTGCTTGTGAGGATATAAGTTTGATATTTTAGTATTTCTAGAGAACAATCAAAATAATAAATATACTATTAAAATACAAATACTAAATCAATCTTTTTCCTGTTGTTTTTTCTTGATGCAATTACTTGACTCCTTAAAGTTACCTGACTAAAGTTATCCTTGAATAACCTGCTGTTTTGTATGTGCATTATGAATTACATCAAAATAGTCCTTTATTCTTTGTAATTTTGAAAAGATTATAATTAATAAACAAATCGTGGAAAAGAATAATATTAAAGTAATAAAGTTCGGCGGTGACTGTTTGAGTGATTCAAAACATATTCTTAAAGCTGTTGAAATCATTCTATCGGAAAAACAGTTCCCCGTTGTCGTTGTTTCTGCAATGGAAGGAATCACTGACTTGCTTTTAAATGGAATTATAAAAGCTAAGGGCAAAGAAACAAACGTAAACGAGACAATTAGTACTTTAACCGAGTTTCATTATAATATTACACAGGAATCCATCAAGAATGATAAGGTCTTTAACAAAACAATTCAGATTTTCACAAAGCTGATTAAAAAAGTTGAAAGACTTCTTTATGGTGTAAGTTATACAGAAGAGATAACGGATGCCGTTAAAGCATACATTTTAAGTTATGGTGAAAGAATTTCGGCGGCGATTCTTTCGGGCGTTCTTGAAGACCACGGAACAGAATCAACTGTAATTGAGACCGATAAAATTGGATTAATAACTGATGATAATTTCGATCAAGCTATGGTTAACCTTGAAGAATTTAAGCGTAACTTTAATTTTCATGCACATAGTATTTATAATGCAGGTATTATCCCTATATTCACTGGCTTTTTCGGAAGTTCTGCCGAAGGAAAAGTAACCACTTTCGGAAGGAGCGGAGCGGACTATTCTGCCTCTGTCATTGCTTATGGCTTTGACGCAACCGAACTTGAAATATGGAAATGCTGTACCGGTTTTACAAGTGCCGACCCTGACATCGTTAAAGATGCTGTTATTATTGATAAACTTTCATACTTTGAAGCAGCAGAACTTTCTTATTTTGGTAAAAGGATTTTACATCCTCTTACCATTGAACCAATAGCTACACAGGAAATACCCATATCAGTCAAAAATCTCTGCGATCCCAAAGGAAAAGGAACATTAATAATAACCGAAGCATACGTTGAGGAGAATGTCGTCAAAAGCATATCACAAAATGATGATATTGCAATGATTCGAATTCATGGAACAGGAATCGGTTATAAACCGGGTCTGATAAAAAGTATTAGCGATGCCCTTTCAGCAAACGGTATAAATATTTTCTCAACTTTAAGCTCGCAAACGACAATCAATTTGATTATTGAAAACAACTTCGCGGAAGAAGCTCTGGAAATCCTCAATTCATTTAAAGGCAAGATAATTGAAAAAATAAATTTTGTCAGAAACATAGCATTGATTGCAGTAATCGGAGAAGGACTTTTAAGGAAACGGGGAATTTTCGGAAGAATTCTTAATGCAGTATCACATGAGAAGGTAAATGTAGAAATGGCTTCGGGAGGTGCCTCAGAAGTTGCTATTTATATTATAGTTCCAAAAGAAGAGCTTTATGAAGTAATTAATGCTCTGCACAAAGAATTCATAAAGCCTTAAGTTAATTGGCTTGAAAATGTATGAGAACATTGATAGTTTGCATACAATGTAAAAGTTACTCCCCTTTAGTGTAACGGTTAGCACATGACTCTCTGAAAGTCACGGTCGTGGTTCGAATCCATGAAGGGGAACAAACTCATTTCCAACATCAATGGTATTGTACAAACCTTCGACTTAAAATCTGACGAAGAAATTAAGAATGCTTTAAAGAAGTATTTTAAAATCGAATTATAATCGATTTTTTATTTTAAATACCGCTCAATTTCTTACACGCCAAACTGCTTTAGGTGATGGTCAAAATGCCTGAATGATATTGTATCCCATTCTTCAGGCTTTAAAGGTCCGAATATTGCATGAGGCTTTTTTGTAAAAAAATCATATCCCTTAATTTCCATTTCTCTCAGGTATTTCAATATCTTATCTTTTTCCTCGTTAAAATTTTTATCTTCTGATATTATAAACTCTCTTGCAGTTCTTGAATTCTTCTTAAAACTCTCCTGTGATATTATTCTTCTCTTAACCAATCTTCCTAATAGTTTAAAAACAATATTAGATTTTGGTATCACCTCTCCGTTTGCTATTCTAAGTCCTACGGTGCAGTGAGCCAACATCTGTCCTGAGTTCATTTTTCCCCATAATGGTGCAGTATCAGAAGACAGATTATTAATTCTTTCTACAATTTTTTGATTTGATTCTTTTAATGTTAAACTATTCATGTCAAATATATTTATTTAATAAATTAACATCATCTAAATTTCTACCGCACCACCCTTTAGTTTTAACTCTCTTATCACACCCTCCACTACGCTAAAATTTACTGTTAGATACTCTCCGCTTCTTGTTAAAAGTCTAACAGGAGTTTTAACGCTCTTCACTGCATAAGCTGAAATCGCACTTGATAATGATCCTGTACCGCAAGCAAGTGTTTCCCCTTCAACTCCCCTTTCAAAACTTCTTATCTGCAATTCACCTTTTTCAGCATCAATCACTTTCACAAAATGTGAGTTAACTCCATCTGGCAGAAAATCCTTATGCATTCTCACATACTTGCCCCACTCATCCAATGGTATTTCATCAAGATTGTTCACTATTGGTTTTTCAATATCTTCAACAAAGATAATAACATGTGGCGACCCAACATCAACGTAAGAAGCATTAATCAACTGCCACCATTCTTCAAAATGTACTTTAAGTTTAAAATTAAACTTCATCTTTGCAGGTGGCGGAAAGCCTACACTTATCTCCCCATCATCAATAAATCTGCAGTCATAAATCTTACCGACACCTTCAATCAAAACAATTTCATTATTGATAAAACCCTCATCTTTCAAAAACCTTGCTGTACATCTTAAACCATTACCGCACAATGCATCACCGGTACCATCTTTATTAAAATAGTTCATCTTATAATCTGCTATAGAAGAAGGTTCAACAAATATCACACCGTCGAACCCGGAATTTTCTTGCATCAATTCAATAACAACATCTCTGTTCGAATTGATACTGCTACCCAGATTATTCAAGATTAAAAACTTATTACCCGCCCCGCTGTATCTTTTAAAATCAATCATTAATATACACCCCTTGCATTAGTTTGTTTTGTATATTTTAAGTCTTGCAGCATTGGAGCCTTTATTCTGACCTGAAAAAAGAATCCTCTGTATATTCCTATCGGATACCAATTAAAATTCATTTCCCAAGAATTCAAATCTCTGTATGCAGTTATATAAGGTGCAGAAAGTAAACTATTCTCAAGGTCATAGCTCGCAGTGAATGAGAATCTCCATTTCGGTGTCGGACTCACATTAATGCTTGCACTTACATTTGATGTCTTGAAAATTCTTGTTGGATTTTGTCTGTTCTCGCTGAAATTGTAGTTAAGTGAACCCGAAAGCGGTACATTGAGATAAGGCTCATCAAAAGCAGACCTGTAAGTAGGCCTTTCTATTTTTAATGAATCATATTTCCTGCTGTCATCTTCATCCCTTCTCGTACTGAAACCGAAGTTATAAGATGTTGAAATATTAATATTAAAAGTTGACAGCTGTGCAAGTTTACCGTCGCTTACTAAAAATTCATTAATCCTTGTCTGCTTATCAGCATCAAATTTATAAAGATTGAATGTTGCATTTCCACCAATATTTAGAAAATTTCCTATTTGTGTCCTGAAGTCTGTAAAAATCTCAGACCACTTTAAAGAATCAGCAGCAAAATTATAATTAACACCTGCGTTAATATTAAATAGTTGAAATTTGTTTTCAGTTGTGTCATTAGTCCTTGTTTTCATCTCAAAAAGATTACCAAGTGTAAAACCTAAAGATTGCTGTTCATTTGCGGGAGCTGTTCCAAATACCCTCCCGTCATAATATGAATACTTTACTGGATTACCAAAATCATCCTCATACATCCCGTAATATCCCCAGCCGGGTGAAGAGAAATCGGGAGTAAAATTATATGATACCGATGGAGTTAATGTATGTTTTATACCGGTAACATTGAAAACCTTTGGATTAAAAATTCCGATTAGTTTCGTATTAAGCGAAACTCCCATATTGAAATATCGCACTGCTTTATATGCATCATTCTCTATAGTAACCAATGAATCATTAGCGTTTCTTTCCTTTAGAATATATTTATTATACCATATTTCTGTATAATTAAAATATGGTCTTATATTAAAATATTTAAATGTTGGTGCAAAATTCAGTCCCACCCTGTTTATCATACCTAAATTAGACTGTATTTCATCATTGTATTGACCCACAACTTTAGTTCTGTTATTTAATAATGTTCCATTATAAGAATAAGAAAAGAACTCATACAGTTTTTGATCTCCACCGGTATAGTCCTTCCTGAATGGATACGTTTCTGATATATTAAAACTCACAGACGGAAGCCTTTCATTCAAATCTCCAGTTTGTAGATTCTGGTCTCTGTAATAATTTGCAGAAAATGAGAACGGTGTCTCCTCCCAGTACTTTGAAAATGTTAGATTCGAAACTACATTCTGACGGAGAAGATCAGGTAATGCATTTGTAGAATTATCATAATAGCTCTTGCCGCTTACGAACGTTAAATTTCCGGTTAATGAACTTGTCGGTGTAAACTTCTGATTATGATTTAAACTTAGTATCCACTGATTTGAGGTGAATTTATCAGGATCTTTTTCTTCTCCTTTATTTATCAATGAATATCCTGCTTCAAACGTCCCGTCATAAAGATACTTCTTGGCATATCTGAACCTAGTCGAAAAGTCATACCTTCCTTTTGTGAATACTGTACCTTTCAACGCAAGGTCAATGTAATCATTAATTGCCCAGAAATATCCGGCATTTGCAAAATAAATACCATAAGTATTGTCGTTTCCCCAACTCGGTACTATAAATCCTGATGACCTGCCCGTCTTGTTCGGTAATACTATAAAAGGCACCCAAAAAACCGGCACGCCCTCAATATAAAGAAACACAGACTGAGCAATTATTTTATCGTTAGGCATAAGTTTCATTTTGGGTGAATAGAAATAATATTCAGGATCTTTCTTATCAGTTGAAGTTGTGTACAAACCGTCTTTTATAAAGAATATTTCTGGCGTTACTTTCTTGATTTTTTCTCCATAATAATAACCAACGTCAGCATCCGAATAACCCATCGATATAGTACCTCTCTGACTCTTAAAACTATAAGTCAGCTTTGATCCCTCAAACTTATCACTACCCTGCTGCATTAGCGGAGTTTGTTTTATTACTAAAGCTCCGGATGAATCAGTTTCAATCCCAAAAGCCTCAAGTATCTGCGTTTCTCTGTCAATTACTATTATACCTGCATTCAGTTTCATATCTGTGTAATCCACCATCGCATCATTGTATAGATACATCCTGTTTGTTTCAAGAAGAAAGATAACAGAGTCAGATGAGGAATAATTAATTATATCTTTGATATCGGATTGAACAAATTTTGTTGTGTCTTTTATTAAAGTCGTAATCGAATCTCTATTATTAATCAGAGAATCTGTTGCTTTTGCCGTATCACTTTGTGTGTAAGCGTTTGATGTGAAAAAATACAATAATAATATTACGGCAATTCTTACCAAGTATTATTTAATTACAATATCATTTGAGAGCTCATCCACATCATCATTCTTTCTGGGGAACTCTTTCATGAGAACATCCTTTATTTCATCAAGTGCCTTTATTATTCCCTCCTTATAATGTCCCCCTTTGAATTCTTTAACAAGATGATTTGTTATTACTTCCCACTTCTCAGGAGATATCTTATTGTTTATACCTTCATCCGCAACAACCTCAAATTTCTTTTCCTTGAATAACACAAAAAGCAGAATCCCGGTTTTATCCTTTGTTTTATTCATTCCCAGTTTGAAGAACTCCTTCATGGCAAGTTCTCTTGTTGTCAACTTTCTGTCAATCCATGCCCTTGTTTTCTGAAAGCACAACCTTATTTCTCCCGATGTAGATTTCTCAATAAAAGTAATATGATTTTTTATTGTCTCCAGTTCCTCACTGCTGATATATTTCTTTATATAATTTATTGGCATATTTGATAATTACTTTTTAATTTTTTAATTTTTTTATTACCAGCTTCCGCTGCTGCCGCCGCCGCCAAAACTTCCGCCGCCGCCTGAGAATCCGCCAAATCCCCCGCTGCTGCTGCCGCCACCCCAGCCGCTGCCGCCTCCGAAGAATCCACCGCCACCCCAGTGTCTTCCGCCTGTATAAGTACTCCCTTTCCATCCGAAAATTCTGCTGAGTATAGACATAATTATACTGAATCCAATAAATCCGAAAATTATAATTATAAATATAGGAATTCCAAAACAGCAAGCCCCGTTATCTTTTTGATTCTTTTTATCTGCTGTATATTCACCTTTTGTTACAGCCATAATTGCATCTACACCTCTGTTAATACCTTCGAAATACTTTCCTTCCTTAAAATATGGATTCATTTCTTTCGTACGAATCTGCGTAGTATAAGCGTCTGTCAATACTCCTTCAAGCCCGTATCCCACCTCAATCCTTAGCTTCCTGTCATTCTTTGCTATTAATACTAGTACACCGTTATCTTTACCTTTTTGCCCAATCTTATTCTTCTCTGCAATGGTATGTGATACATCCTCAATTGATTCTCCGTCTAGTGAATTTATCATGTAAACAACAATTTGAGTAGATGTTTGCTTATCAAAATCCTCGAGTTTTTTAAGTAGTATGTTAATCTCGCTTTGAGACAACGTCCCCGTTTCGTCAACAACATACTTGGCAATTGATGTCGGATTTTGACTAAGAGAACGAGATTGCTGCTCTTCCTGAGAATAAACATTCAGGAATATTAAAAACGATACAAATACAAGAAAAATACTAAAAGCTTTCAAAATATAATAATTTTAATTAGCCATAATTTGATAAATTTATGCATCATAATAAATGTAAATCATAACATTTCACAGCATCCCCATAAAAACAAAAAGCGGTTTAAGCTAAACTTAAACCGCCAAATATAATTTATTTTTATATATTTTTTAGCCGCCGGCTTCAATTATCTTCTGAAGGTCAACATCTTCCATCTTTATGAATGCATATCTCTTTTCAATTTTTGCTCTTGAGATTTCATCAAATACGTCCGACATAACATTGTATTTCATCTTTCTGTCGAACTTCAAGAGGAGAAGTAATTGATCATTTACTGCAAATATTTTTTCAAGCTCTGTTGCTACATTCTTAATCTCGATTCTTTTCATCGCAGATTCAGAACCGTCAGGATTACCCTGTGCGAAGTATACGTTTCCTTTGTCAGAAACTCTGACGTAGAGAACGTTACCCATATCAACCTTAACTTTATCTTTTACATCACCTTTTGGAAGAGAGACTTTCATTAACTGAGGTGCAGACAAAGTAGTCGTTAGCATAAAGAATGTAAGAAGAAGCATAATAACGTCCACCATAGGCGTCATATCTATATGCACTCCTCTGCCTTTCTTTAAGTACTTTTTACTCCCTTTTCCACCGCTTACTTCCGGGGCTTCTAAACCGCCACCACCAGCCATATTTTAAACTCCTGTGTTTTAGTTAACAAATTATTTATTCCTTTACTTCAGATTTTATCAGCGTAACCAGAGAAAAAACTTTGTTGTCCGATTCATGCAATGATGTCATAAGATCCTCAAACACTCCGTAAGGAACTTCCTTATCTCCTTTTACGACAACCTGAAATTGCGCTGATTTATTCCCTGAAACTGTCTTCAGAGCAGTTTTAACATCAACCAGTGTTTTCTCAAATTGTGCTTTATTCATCAAGTATACTTTCCTCTTTACTTCCTTGCCTCCAACCTTTCCTGTCGTTTGTACGGGACTTTGTGTTAGAGTATCAGGACGAAAAAGACCTATTGCAAACTGATCACCAAATATCTTTTCACGAATTTTATAATTATCTACATCAAGGAATATATCACCATCCTTAGTAAGTGAAAGAGTCATAACATCGATTTCTTTCATCTTATTATCTGGGTCAGAATATACAGATTGAGGTAATGCAACTTCAACAGCCTCCGATTCTGCAGCCCTAAATGTTGCTGTTAACATGAAAAACGTCAACAACAACATGATAACGTCAACCAATGGAGTCATATCAATATGGATGCTCGGTTTTTTGATATTTCTTACTTTTTTCATTTGTTCTTTTTAAAAATTTTGAAAAAGTTAAACCGAAATCACTTACTTGGACTTAAAAGCAATGATTGATAAAATGTTATACGTAGCCTCGTCTATCATATATGTTATACTTCCAACTTTTGTCAGGAAGAAATTGTATGATATCGTACCTACTATAGCACCAAATAAACCTAAAGCCGTGTTGATAAGGGCTTCAGAAATACCTGATGAAAGTTCTGCGGCATTTGGAGTACCTGCTGTTGCAAGCGCCTGGAATGAACGAATCATTCCTAATACCGTTCCGAATAGACCAACAAGCACTGATACTGATGCGATAGTCGCCAGAGCCGGTAAGTTTGTGTTTAATAAAGGAAGTTCAAGTCCCATCGCTTCTTCTATAGCATTCTTTACTTCTTCTAATTTTCTTTCGGAATCCATATTCTTATCGAGTACAAGTACCTGATATGTTTCAAGACCCTGTTTCAAAATGTTTGCAATCGAACCTCTTTGTTTGTCGCATAATGCAATCGCTTCTTCTGCATTGCCTTCCTTTAAAGATATCTGAACCTTTTTTAGAAAGTCTTCAATGTTTCCTTTCCCTTTTGCTTTAGCTAGCGAAAGAGCTCTTTCAATCGTATATGATATTGCCATTATACTAATTGTTATTAGAATTGGAACAATTACGCCTCCAAGATAAACAGCACCTAAAAGGTTTGCAGGTGTGGTTTTTTCCGGGTTTTTAAAGTTTGCCGGGTTTCCGAGCACAAAGATGTACAGTACTAATGCTACGATGAATGCAACGATAATCAGTACAGCCGTGAATAATCCGGATTTTTTCATTGAGTTTTAACCTCCGATTTCTTTGGTTTTAATTTTTTGAATATATTGTTTGAAAATTTTCTATTTAAAACTTGTGACCGCTTCTTCATTTGAATTGTAGCAGTCAAATATTAGCGATAATTTTGTTATTACGAAGAGGTTTTCAAGATTCTTATTTAATCTTGTCAGTTTTATTTCGCCCTCCCGTTTCTTGTAGTTTGCGTGTGCTGATATTAGCACTCCGAGAGCTGTACTGTTTAAGTACATTACGTCTCCGAGATCTATGATAAGCTTACTGTTTCCTTTTTCGGCTACTTCTTTTATAGCAAACTTGAGATCATCAGTCTCGTCACCGCCGATAAAACTTCCCTTTGGTTCAAGGATGTATATATTTTTGTCCTTGACTTCAGATGATTTAATTTTTGCTGCCATACTATTTTATAAATTTAATTTGTCAAAATACTTTAATTAAATATTAATTTCAATTATATAATGATAAATATTTTTTCACTATCCTCAATTTTGGAGCAATTTCAGTATTTTTCCGTTAATTTCTTCTATTTCACCAAGACCGTTTACTTCCATAATCTTTTTGTTGTTTTCATAATATTCTAATACACGGCTGGTTTCTTTGTCGTATACTTTAAGTCTTTCGCGAATAATTTCTTCCGTGTCATCAATTCTACCGCGTTTAAGAAGTCTCTCCACAATTTCATCCTCAGTGGTTTTAATATACACTATTTCAACTCCCTTTATTCCCATTTTCGTAAATATTTTATCAAGCTCAACTGCCTGTTCATAGGTTCTCGGGAATCCGTCTAATATGAAACCGGATTTTCCATCAAGATTTTCTTTGAGCGCTTTGTATACAATTTCTATCATTATATCGTCAGGTACTAAAGCACCCTTTTCGACAATATGTTTAGCTTTTAATCCTATTTCTGATTGTCCATCAATTTCTTTTCTTAAATATTCCCCTGTCGAAAAATGAAATAGATTTAGACTTTTTGCTATTAATTCCGATTGCGTACCTTTTCCTACGCCCGGAGGACCGAATATAATTATCTGGTGCATAAATGAAGTATTGAAGTTATTAAATATTCTTAACTGCTAACTGTCCGCATGCAGCATTTATATCCACTCCGCTGCTGGTTCTAATGTTAACTGCTACTTTTTTGTTTCTCAATATTTCTGTAAAATTGTATATTTTATTTGAATATGAAAGTGAATTTTCTTTACTGAGATTAATTTTTTCATGGTTTTTCTCGTTTAGTTCCTTTATAGGTTCGGTAAGTTCAAAGTCAACGGGATGAAATGGAATGATGTTTATGTTGCATGGAATCATCCTTGATAGCTTTACGAGCCTGTTTATATCATTTTCTGTATCGTTAAGTCCTTCTAAATATATATATTCGTATGTGATTTTATTTCCTGTAACTCTGTAAAAGTAAACAATCTCTTCATACATCTTTTTCAAATTGTTTATCTTCCCCGTAGGTATAAGGCTTTCCCTAAATCCGTTGTCTGTACTGTGTAATGAGAAAGCAAGCTTAACGTTTGACAGTGCCGGATTATTTTTAATGTCATCGGCAAATTTCTTTATTCGGTTAATAAAACCAACTGTAGAAACAGTTATTCTTTTCGATGAAATACCTAAACCCTTTTTGTCTGTTAGGATTATCAGTGATTTTAATACATTCTCGTAATTCAGTAAAGGCTCGCCCATTCCCATGTATACTATATTGGTCGGATAAACGTTCGTTATTTTTATCATTTGGTAAACCTGTGAAACTATCTCCCCTGCTGTAAGATTTCTGTTAAGGTTCATTTTACCGGTAGCGCAAAATCCGCACCCGACGTTACATCCCGCCTGTGTTGATATACAGAATGTATCTCTGTTTTCATCAGGAATATGTACACACTCAATGCTAACATTCTTCAGGTTTACATCAGTTGTCTCAAAAAGGACTTTTCTTGTTTTGTCATTATGGGATTCTGATTCTGCAGTATTGGCTAACAAAGAAATTCTGAAAGAGTTGTTTAAAGAATCCTTCAATTCTCTTGGAATGCCGGTTATTTCTTCGATTGACCCTGAATACTTATTATGTACAGACCTGAAAACCTGCTCGGCTCTGTATTTCGGGATGCCTTCCTTAAGAAATAAATTACTTAATTCTGCAAGAGTATAACTTCTTAAATCATTTCTCATGTACAATAATATACATTCTTCTTTTCTAATTCTACGCTAATTCACATAAATCAAATTATTTAAAAAGTTTAAATAACTTATATTCTTTATTCTCATACGTAAAATGAGTATTTTGATTTTCTACAATTTAAATTACACGGAAAAGTTTTTATACATAGATGTCTTTTGATATTTCAAGTTTAAACCCCGCTCAGAAGAAAGCTGTCGTTTGCATTGAAGGTCCTTCTTTGATTATTGCCGGTGCAGGGAGCGGAAAGACAAGGGTACTCACGAGCAAGATTGCGCATCTAATAGAAAGCGGAATTAATCCTCATGAAATACTTGCTCTGACGTTTACAAACAAGGCTGCCAAAGAAATGAAAGAACGGGTTATCCATTTTGCTGGAAACCGCTCTGAACATGTCTGGATGGGGACTTTCCATTCTATGTTTGCAAGAATTCTTCGTATTGAAGCTGAACTACTCGGATTTACACGAAACTTTACAATTTACGATACTAATGATTCTGTCGGTGTCATAAAAAACATATTGCTTGAACAAAACATATCACCTGAAAAGTTTAATCCTAAAAGCATTCACTCGTATATAAGCAAAATAAAGAACAAAGTAATATTACCAGCTGAATTCAATAAATTAGCCAACACTCAATTTGAAAACATAGTAAGCGATGTTTATACTGAATACTTCGATAGAATGAGGAGAAATAACTCAATGGATTTCGACGACTTGCTTGTTTATCCTGTGTTACTCCTTAATAGGTACGAGGAAGTGCTCAGGAAATACCAAAACAGATTTAAGTTCATTCTCGTCGATGAATATCAGGATACAAACAGAGCTCAATACGAAATCATTAAAGCGTTATCAGTGGTTCATAAGAATATAACCGTTGTTGGCGATGATGCACAATCAATCTATAAATGGCGGGGAGCAGAGATTCGGAATATTTTTGATTTCAGAACAGATTTTCCAGATCATAAAATTTTCAGACTCGAACAAAACTACCGTTCAACAAAGAAAATTCTCGATTTTGCTGGATTAGTAATTAAAAAGAACGTTAAACAAATTGATAAAAAACTCTGGACGGATAATGATATTGGCGACCATATAACAATGATTGAGTCAATTACTGATAAAGAAGAAGCATTGAAAATTTCGAGGTATATTTCAAAAGAAATACAGCATAGAAAATTGAAGTTTAATGACGTAGCAATTCTTTATAGGACTAACGCTCAGTCGAGGACATTCGAAGAATATTTCCGGCTCAATGCAATACCTTACATAATAGTTGGTGGTATAAGATTTTATGAGCGGAAAGAAATTAAAGATATTCTGGCACATCTTAGAATTATAGTAAATCCGGCCGATGAAGAATCTATATCACGTGTACTTCTGCTTAAAGAAGGATTCGGCAAAACAACCATGGATAAGCTCAGGGATATCGCATCCGAGAGCAAAAAGAATCTATTTCAGGTGATTGAATCAACAGACAATCTTGGTACCATAACTGGTAAAGCAAGAAATAAAATTCTTGAGGTTTTAAACTTCATAAATAAATACAAATACCTTAAGGATGATATCGAACTGCATGAACTCGTAAGAGGGGTGATTGATGAAATGGGTACACTGAAAGCACTTCGTCTTGAAAATACTAATGAAGCCGAAGAGAGAATTAATAATATTGATGAGTTTGTTTCTGCTGTCGCAGAATATGTCGAATCACAAGATATGCCCTCGCTCGATGATTTCCTTTCGCGGGTTTCTCTCGTCAGCGATATTGATGAAATTGATGATAAAAAGAATGCCGTTACATTAATGACTATTCATGCGTCCAAAGGACTCGAATTCCCCGTTGTGTTTATTGCAGGTGTTGAGGAGGGAATTTTTCCGGTAACTGGTTCGTTAAACTCTCTTGAAGAACTTGAAGAGGAAAGAAGGCTTTTCTACGTTGCAATAACACGGGCAATGGCAAAACTTTATATATCGTTTGCTGATATGCGGTACAGGTTCGGTAATAAGATGTATCAGATAAAATCCAGGTTTCTGAAAGAGATTGAAGATGAGTTCAATAAAATGGAACTCGTTGAATACGAAAATTTCAAAACGGGTAAAAGTAAAATTGCGTTTCATTATAATAGATCAAATGCTAATCCGGGTATAAAGTTTAAAACTCTTCATGACGAATTTGAAGATTCTGGCGGCGAGTTTTCCGACATAGTTAAAGGTACGGGTGTTTATCATGAAACGTTTGGAAGCGGTGTTGTTATTGGTATTAAAGGAAAAGGAAAAGACAAGAAAGCGGATATACTTTTTGAGGATTGCGGTCTTAAAAAGATTATACTTAAATATGCTAAATTAAGAGTTAATTTTAATAATTAAATAATACACAACTTGGAATTTATTAATGAATTGTGGACTTACGTTACAAACCCTGATTTTCTGAAGATTCTTATCAGAGATGTGGGATACATTGGGTTATTTATAATTATATTCTCTGAAACGGGATTATTAGTCGGTTTTTTCCTTCCCGGAGATTCTCTGCTTGTTACAGCTGGCTTACTCGCAGCAACCGTAGTTCCTGGCAGTCCGACAAATGAAACTTATCTAAATATCTACTATTTGAATTTTCTACTGATTCCGGCGGCAATAATCGGAGATGCCGTAGGATATTTTATAGGTAAAAAACTTGGTACAAAACTTTACAGCAGAAAGTCATCAAGGTTCTTCAAACAAGAACACTTGATTAAAACTCATAACTTTTATGAAAAACACGGCGGTAAGACAATTATTATCGCAAGGTTCATGCCTATTATTAGAACTTTTGCCCCAACTGTAGCTGGTATTGCTGATATGCATTATATTAGATTTGCCCAGTTCAATGTCTTTGGCGGTTTGTTCTGGATTTTAACCATGACCTTACTCGGATACTATCTCGGTAACATACCGGGTGTTGAACATCATATTGAGAAGGTAATTGTTATAGTTGTGTTCCTCTCAATACTTCCGGCAATAATCGGATGGCTAAAGACAAAGTTTAAAAAGACAACTACAAATACGCAGGAATCCGAATCGTAAAATATTAAAAACCTTTGGAATGAAGTTTGTTTTATTTTAGAAGTGTTTGCTGTATTCGATTGATTTGGTACTTCACATATTTTCCGCTTACAAACTGTGGTACAAACTCGGATAATAACTGGTATTCACTTAACGAAAGAATGCCGAAAGCTGTATTTGTTTTTGATTTGGCAGCTTTTATCTCTAAATAGGCCTCTACGTGCCGCAACTCATGGTAGTTGTGTTTTTGAGAGATACCTTCTAAACTATAATTTGTTGCCCGCTGAGATGGAATAATGTCAGTTTCGTCAGGAGTCAATAATGCTTATTTGAAGTTGACAACTGCTGATGAACTGAACAGCAAGAGATTCCGACTCGAAAGAAGTTTAAGCGGTGGTGCTTATGAATTTATAAGTATAATAAAGGGTTAGAGTAACAAAAATTCTCCGACAAATTACAATTATAAAGATGAAAATCTCTGAACGGGAGAATACAAATACAGTATTTTAAATGTAGATTATAACTGTATATTCAGATATTTTTATTTTACAAATTCTGTTCTATTCGGTTAGCCTGATTCTTGAAATCTGTTACAGAATTATCCAAATCCCTTTAATCAGACAGCAATTTTTTATACCGCTTGTCCGTATCAAGTCAAGTATAAATTAGCGTTTATGACAGTACAGGAAAGAAGATGAAAGTATTAATTAATAATAATTCTTCAGAACTGGGTTATTATACTGTAGCTTTCGATGAAAATGGTTTTGCCTCTGATATTATTATCTGCCTTTTAACCGTAGGTAATTTCATACATATTTGGAAAACAGTTCACACAAGATTATTCGGGGGTTACTAAAACTTCTTATACTTTTTTCCAATTATCTTTTATCTTTGCAATGGTTTTTTCATCTTTCAGTTCTTTTTCACGTATATATTCTTCAAAGTAACCGCAGGAAATACAAACATAATATTTTGTTAAAAGCCATTTAAAAGACGAAACCGGTATCTGACTTCTTTCTCCCCTGTTCGGAAGCTGGCTGTCTGTGTAAATCTCTTTACTCCCGCATTGCGGACATATACCCGACTTGAGATTAATATAATCCATTTAGTTTTAATGTTTGCACCAATTAATAAATCTTAATTCTTATTCTTTTCTTTCAACTTTTGATATTCTCTTTCTACCATATCACTTTTACTTGAAAAATACGATTCATAATAATCGAACAAAAGTGCAATACCCCAGAAAAACGAAACATAAGCAGGCCAAGGCAGACTATCACCTATGTGAATATTAATTTGCCCGAGGTATTTGGTAAATAAATTAAAAAGCCAGAAAGCCCATAACACTGCATTCACGAGTATATAAGAGGTTAAGTGACGTTTAAAACCTGCTCTTTTACGAGCAATATTCCATAGCTTGGAATCTTTTTGCTCTGTATTAGTTTGATTGTTTTCCATGACAATAATTTTATTATTTTAAATAATATCTAAACTTACAAATATTATTGAAATACTTAAAGACTTTATTTCCAGATATATTTTAAAACAATTCGGGCAGATTGGTCCTTTATATAATCTGAGAAATGGAATACTAAACTAATTTTTTCATTTAATGAAAACATTCACTCTTTACTTTCAGCTCCTTCAGTAGCTTCTCTGTTCACCTGAACCTTTAAACCAATCAGGAAGTGTACCTAATACACTACTTATTTTGTACTTTTTCTTCAATACCGAATATGTCATATGGTCTTTTGCTGAATTCATCTTTTATCACATATGATGTTATAAAAATTAACGCTGCAAACCCAACCAAAACCGCAAACTGCATGCCTGATATCTTCTGAATATCCTGTCTTGATTTCATATCACAAACTTCTCCCGGACAGTGCTGAGCTTTTTCCTTAAAGAATAAATTATAAAACTTGCACCCCAAACATATTCCAAATGCAGATTCAAAGAAAAGAAAAACAAGACAGATTAAACATATAATTCCTGTTATCGGACTGAAAGCATTTATCACAACCATGTGCACAAACATTACCGCCGCAAGTCCAACACCAATATACCAGGAAAACTTTTTCTGCGCTGCTCCTACGTATTCAGGTGTTTGATTCCTGACTGTAAACCTTCCTAAAATTAATGTTGGTGAAAACTTTGGATTAATAAAAACTCTAATCAAAAAATCAAGGAGAAAACCGGATATTACAATCTTGAACATCGTAAAATCTCCATTGAAAATAATCACCATAAACGAAATAAATGTAAACAGAAAAAGTATCCCTGCCGCAGCCCTGATTTCGCGTTCATTCAAAACAGGTATGTTATAACCCTCTACTTCTTCCCCAAAATTTAATGTTTTCCTCATATAATATTATTTATTTGATTTATTATTAAAACGGGATAAAAGAACATTTGTTGCATTAATTCAACTTACAAATTCAGGCTTTATACATACAGTCCAAATTCTCTCGTTCCCAAACTCTAGTTTGGGAATGCAATCAGATGGAACGCTTTTTCATTCCCTCTTGTGCGTTCTTTGAGCCCTCCTTTTTTTTGGCGGATCATTCCCTCCTGTTCTTAGAGAGAATCATATTACAGGTAATCATGCTCTTTTGTTGCCATACTTTTCCAGTCCAGAACACCTCTTTTAATAAAGTATACCGATGTCATATTAATTATCTTTCATAACTACTTTTTAGGTACAAACTTCAAACCCCAGATAGCTAAATACTCCGATAATGGAATCAATCCCATTTCTTTTCTCCACTCATCAACCTTGCTCTCATCCTCAAGCTGATAAAGCTCAAACGATTTTGTAGAGTTGTTAAATGTCACCTGAGAACCGTAACGCTGAGGCTTGTTTTCATTCATCTGTATCCTGTCATACATTAATGCATAACTTTCCCAGTTTGCTTCTTTAATCTCGCACAAAGCTTTTATTGTTGGTAAATACTTCTTTTGTTTCTCATAATCCGAATGCTGTATTATCAGAAATGCACCACCGGCTGCATTTTCACCTACATCGGATATCTTCGGCCAGCCTTTTGTTTCTATGATGTCTTCCAGATTCTTAAGGTTCGTTTCGTTGAGACTTTTCTTAAACTCCCATATCGCGAATTCAACTGTTGAATACATACCAATCTTTTTCTGAGCCAGCATTATCTCTTTGTAATACGCCTGGTCAATAGCTCTCATCTTCCATAATTGTTTCGCTAATTCTATATCTTTATAATAATTCTTATATTTAATCTTAAGCATTGAAATAAGTGTCTCTTCAAAATCATTCCAGCGTTTATCATCACGTATTGTTAAAAAGTCAGGGTCTGTAAGAATATAAACAGCAGTATCTAAGGCTATTGCTTTGTATATATATTTAAAGGCTGAATCCTTTTGTCTATCCTGAGCAAGAGCACAGGCATAATCGAAAACAAATCTTTTATCGCTGCTGTTTGAATCGAACCATCTCCTGAATTCTTCTATAGCACCTTTAAGGTTTCCCTCCTTTCGTAAACTATCTGCTAAACTGCTGCTCGTAGTAGTCTGCGAATAAACAGTATTAATTAATACAATGAAAAGAACGGTTAATGCAAAAAATTTAGTTTTCATTTTATTATGCTAAGTTTAAAGAAAGTATTCTTTATTATTCTACATTTACAATCAATGATTTCCCGGGATTACCATTCTTATCAAATTTTCTGATGAAGTATTCTCCACTCCTTAGATACAAAGCATAATTTAATTTTATGTCTTCAATAAGTATCTGGTCGGAGGGAACACTTCTTTCAATATCTTCATTTGTCTTTATTGCCTGAATCAAACAGGTATCGTTTATATCCCAAAATTTCATATCAATCGGATATTCGTAGTTGCCGTTTAGGTTTATCAGCCAGTCGGGTCTTTCGTTAAGATAGTCTGTTTTCGAAGGAAACAGTGTAATATCATAACTGTTAGCTTTTAATGAATATGGTTTTCCCTCATTGTTCACAAGCATAACAGGTATTCTATTCTGATTTTTACTCCTAAACAATTCAAAAAGATTATTCGAGTAAGAGGCGTCCGTATATTCTGCCATATCAGTCTGTTCAATCGTTAGCGGATTCAGTCCTGACTTCAATTTAAAAACCGAAGCCATCCATCCCTGCTTTTTGTTTTCATTAATATGGCTATGACCGGCAAGGACTAAAACCTTCGCATCTTTGTGTTTACTTATAAAACGCAGAAGATTATTTGCCTGTTCGGTTTCCCTGTCGCTAGCTGAATAAACTTTTCCGTTATTCTGTAGAACAGTTTTATTAGTATCTTCATAAGACAAAATTATAAAACCAAGTCTGAAAGCCTCCCGAAGCAAATTTCCATAAGCCGGCTCAGACGTGTACCAGCCGCTTTCTATAACTGGATATTTGCGAGTATTCAACAGAGAATCTTTTCCATTCACTGCCTCACAAAACAAATATCGAAAACCCTTCTTATAAAGTATGTCCAAAGAATTCAGAACCGTAACTCTTGTTTGCGGACGCAAATGGTCTTCATTGAAGAATACATATTTCACTGAATCAGGCAGGACATTTAAATACGAATAGATGTTCAGAGTATCATAGGATTCAGTAGATTTCAGTTCATCATCATATTTATTTGTATGATTCAGTTCTCTGCGGAAGAGTAATTCATTTTGTTTGAATGAACCAACAAATGAATATTGTGTACACAACATCTGGAAATAAAAACTTCCGTTTGTATTCTTTAATGAATCATCCACATTAATCAAATACCTGATAGAATTAATATAATAGCTGCCATTATTACTCTTCTGAAAGTTAAATAATGAAGGAACCCCCACAGATTTATTAATCCCAATCTGCGCAAAACTGACATTACCTAAGAGAATTGATAGCAAAGCTATTAAGACAGATTCCCATTTCATATTAAGAAGTATTTAACTCCTTCACCTGATTCGTAAAGAATATTTTGTCATTATATTTTATAAACCTTATTTGCAAACATCTATCTCTTAAAAACTGTAGTATTTGTTCCTTCATTTTATTTAAACTTATTCTTCTATTGCGTTGTCCTGATTATCCGGGTTTATAAAATTACTTATTTGTGATTAATATACTCATTCTCAATAATGTATTATATATAAAATTAAATTTTTCCTTAATAATTCAAACATAGTACTTCGTAAAATGTGCGATATCTAATCATTTTTTATTCCGTAAACCATGTTTTATTCAATATTTGTCATTAAATTGAATTGATCATTAAATACTAATCTCAAAGAGGCAAATTAATCCGTTTCAAAATAATCCTATTTTTGGTAACTTACATATTCAATTACAGAGAGTTGCTCGAGTGGTTGAAGAGGCACGCCTGGAAAGTGTGTAAATGCGAAAGTGTTTCGCGGGTTCGAATCCCGCACTCTCTGCTGTTTATTAATACATATGAATAAGCCTTTGAAAAAATCAAAGGCTTATTTTTTTATTGATTGCATACAGTTTTATTTGCATCATACTGCCGATTAGAATCTTGTAGCCATAATCTATCGTAGAAAAATAAATTCCAGATGACGCTTCAGTATTTACGTTAGTCTTAGAATTCCACTATACTTTATATACACCCTTCCCCGTTATCATTATTGGAATCTCGGATATTAATTTCACTGTAATATTGTATACCCTAATTTATACAATCTTATTTACTGCTTCATTCACGATTATCCTTATCGTAGTTGAAGAATTGAATAAAAGTATATTAATAATTCAACATGGTAATATATAAGAACTATTTAAATGTAATATTTTAATCCGTTAATTATCTTACTACTGCTTTCAGAAATTTTTCCGTCTCGTTTGTCGCATCAGTCATCACTTCTTCAACAAGGCCGCCTATCTGTTTTGAAAGAATAATTGAATTCATTCTGGATACATAAACTTTTCCGTCCTCTTTTTCGTATACCGAGAACCTGCAGGGCATAAGCGATGAATATACGCGTTTGTCGTCCTGTGATAGCAATTTGTACGAATGTTTGGGATTGCATACTTCAAAGATTTTTACAGGTAAAACTTCCTTCCCGGCTTTTTTCATCGATGCCTGAAGGTCGTGTGTAATCAATATTTTCCATCCATTGCCTGTAATCGATTCCTCAAGTACTTTTACTGTTTCATCATACCCAAATCTGCTTTCAGATTCTATAAACATTTCCTCCGTTTGCCCGCTCGCGGTTAGTGAGGCTAAGGATAATAATATTACTAATACTATATTTTTCATGTTTTTATTTTATTTAATTTCCGATATTTATAATTGATAACAACTTACTTGCGATATTAGTTGCTATTAGCATATATATTCTTTATTTTTGTACATTACTTAAATTAAAATAATATAATAATATGGAAATGGAAATATTTTTTGAGGGCAATAAAAAGGTCAGTGCAAACCTGAACGGGACTATCATCAGAACTGACCAGCCCATACAGGCAGGTGGAAACGGCTCTGCTCCGGCTCCCTTTGATTTATTCCTGGCATCCATTGGGACTTGTGCGGGTATTTATGTCAAAGGATTCTGCGACCAGAGAGGTATCCCCTCTGATAATATTAAGATAATACAGCACATGCAGTATAACAAAGAATCACGGCTCTTCAGCAGAATAGACCTTGAAATTATACTTCCTGCTGACTTCCCCGAAAAGTACAAAGACGCTGTTATTAACGCTGCTAATCTTTGTGCTGTAAAAAAACATTTAAATAATCCTCCCGAAATGAAAGTAACTGCAACTCAGGAATAAATACTTTTGAATTTCTGATTTAAGAGAAGTCGCTGTAAGAGCGGCTTCTCTTTCATTTATATCCAACTGTTTATTATTATCCCCTCTCATACAATCTCTAAAATAGTTCTTTAATTATAATTTATTTGCAACTATTATTTAATTGAAACCGTACTATATTTAATTATTATTAGAATCTAAAATGAAGAATATTCTTGTTATTTCAGTTTTGATCGCTTTTGCTTTAATAAGTAACATAGCTTTCTCTCAGTCAAACACATCGACGATTAAAGGTACCGTTGTCGATAAATCCTCCAATAAACCATTGGAATCCGCTGCCGTACAGGTTTTTAACTCTGGTGATTCCTCCTTGGTTACGGGTACACTAACGGATGTTAATGGTTCGTTCTCAATAAATGATATTCCTGAAGGCAGGTACTATGTTAGAATTAGTTATATAGGATACACAAATGCCGTCGCTAAAAATGTTCTTACAGGTAAAGAAAACAGAGACATCAATTTCGGTACTGTGAAACTTGAAATCAGTGAAGAAACAACGCAGGAAATAGAAGTCGTCGATGAAGCCCCTTTAATGACTTTTGAAGCTGGGAAAAAAATATACGACGCTAAAAAAGATTTGACTACACAGAACGGTAATGTAATGGACGTTCTTAAGAATGTTCCCTCCGTTGAAGTCGATAACGATGGCAACGTTAGTCTCAGAGGCAGCAGCGATGTAAAAATTTTAATTGACGGTAAACCCTCAGCACTGTTAAGCAATGGCACTCAGGTTCTTCAGAATATGCCTGCTAATATTGTCGATAAGGTTGAAGTTATTAACAACCCTTCGTCAAAATATGAAGCTGAGGGCGTTTCCGGTATAATCAATATTGTTATGAAACAACAGAATCAGTCTCTCGGATATAATGGGAATTTGAAAGTTAATGGCGGTACTGAAGATAAGTATAATCTGTCAACTGGCGGCTCTTATAAGAAAGGAAAACTTAGTCTAAATGGCAATTACAGTTACTGGAATTATTCGATGCCGGGTATGACAAACTTTGACAGGTATAATTACTCAAGTATAAACTCAAGATTTTCCGACCAGCTTTTAAACTGGAAATATAAAGGTCTTTCGCACTATGGCTCTTTTGGTGTAGACTATGACCTTGATAAAGAAAATACTCTTTCGCTCGTTACGAACATCTTCTTTTATAATCGAGACCTTAATTCAACAAGTAGCATAGATTTCTACAACGTTAACAACGAGTTAACTAATAATTTCTTGTCGTATAACGAAAATGGCAGAGAAGGAATGAACCTTGATGGTACCTTAACTTATTATAAAAAGTTTAAAGAAAAAGGAAGAGATTTCTCAACCTTTATTAATTATTCTTCCCGGAATGAATATGACAACACAGAATATAAAAGCATAGTTTCAAACTCAACTACTGAACAAATAAGAAAGTCTAATTACAGGTTCAATTTTCTTAACTTCCAGGCAGATTATATTCATCCTTTTGGGGAGAAAAACAAGCTCGAATCTGGATTAAAGTCAGAAGCTCGGTTCATTAACGGTGTTTATTCTTTCAGATACTTCGATTCCCCCTCTAATCAGTGGCTCCCCGCTCCTGGTAAGGATAATGACGTTAATTATAAAGATATTATCTCCGCTGCATACGCAGAATTCACGGGTGAGTATAAAGATTTTACCTACAAAGCTGGTTTGAGAGGTGAATTCACTATCGTAGATTTTGATATTCTCAGGCAAACTCAAAAATACGATGATAATTATTTTGATTTATTCCCGAGCCTGAATCTCTCGCAAAAGATAGGAATTGAAAATCAGGTGCAGCTTAGTTATAGTAGAAGAATTAAAAGACCTAATCTGTTCTTCCTTAATCCTTTTGTCGATTACATTGATGAATATACTAGCCGCTCTGGAAATCCTTACCTGAAACCTGAGTACATAAATTCTTTCGAGCTCGGTTATACAAGGTCCCTAAAGTTCGCTACACTTACTCTGTCTGGTTTCTACAGAAATTCGAATAATCCTGTGAACTTCGTTTCCTTCGTGGATACAAACGGTGTCTCCAATTCCAGACCTGAAAATGTCGGTAAATCGAATACTTACGGTATGGAATTTATTGTACAAGGCGGACTTGCTAAATGGTGGACTGTAAACGGAAGCGTTAGTTATTTTAATACTAACATCTATGATAATAGTAACCTTTTTAATTTTGACAAAACGTATAATGCATGGTCAGCAAGGTTTTCAACGAATGCTGCTATTCCTGATTTATTCGATGTACAGTTTACTTATTTCTATTACGGTGAACAGCTTTCCGCACAGGGGAATATTGAACCTATGCAGTCTATGAACATCGCACTTCAAAAAAGCTTTTTTGATAAAAGGTTTATCATAGGTTTCAGAGTTAATGACTTATTCAATCAGCAGAGATTTTCCGCTTACAACTCTGGTAATAATTTTACTCAGATAATTCAGCAGAAGTCAAATTCAAGATCAGCTTTCTTTACTATTACTTATAACTTCGGTGATAACGGTATGACAAAATCGCAGAGGACATCCCAAAGAAAGCAAAGAGAGTCTGAAAACGAAATACAACAATCAAACTAAATACATAAAATTTATATAAATGAAAAAGAGAAAGGAACTTCCTTTCTCTTTTTTATTTCTCTTTCTTATTTTCTGTATCCGATAAAATGTTAAAACACTTCTCAATAAAATAATTTTTCCCACCGTGCTGTTATCCGTAAAATGGTTGTAATAAAACCAAACTTTTTACAAAAATAAAAACATTTTAATTTTCAAAATTTAAAAAACAGATAAAACAATTTTCTATGTTCCCTTTGCTATCTTTGCTCTTCGAGTCGTAGATCCACCGCGGCGGACGACCCTTGCGTTAATAATCTCTATAATTTGTTTTTCGTATTTTGTTTGTAGCCCTGGGCTGCGCCGTGAACTCCGTTCTAACTTTATGAGCTATCTGAAAAATCTATTACATAGCTCCTTTTCTAAAGTGAGAATAATTTTTTCTCTGAGTTATTTGCAAGATTTGCGGTAAAACAAAAATTGATAATAAACTCTTTTGTTTGTTAACATTTAATACTATATTCTTAACGGACAAAGCTCTTCTTTTTGTACAGCAACTAAAATTAAATACTACTCAAGTAACTTTTTCTTTCCGGCTTGAAACTCCTCTTCCGTTATAACACCCTTTTCTTTCAACTGATTTAGTTTCTCCAGCTCGGTACCTATGTCATTATCACTCGAATTCCCAATTGCATTTGCAAATTCTTTCGCCTGATTTTTCATCTGCATCTTCTTGTATTCCTCCTGCATCGTGGTTATCGCATCTTTCAACTTACCGGGTTTCTCAACATAATTGTAAGTTGTTTCCCCTATCTCCGCCGCTGTTTGTATATCAACGTTACCATATCCGAATATCTTGCCCCAAAATGATTGAGAGTAAGAAACATTATTTATCTTATCAAGCGGACTTTCTTTCGTATCACTTGAAAATACACCCTCTTCATCTATTACCCTCATATTAGTAACTGCCCATATATTTCTGTTCCTTTCTAATATTTTATATGCAAGATATACAGCGGATACAACCATAACAGGAATAGCAACTACCGCAAGAGCAAAAAACATAAGTGTAATTCCTGCCGCAATTCCTATCAATCCAATTAAATATTTTAATACCATCGTAAACCAGTGAGGCCTCGTTATAAGTATTACTTTTTCATCTTTTTTGAGTTCTGTTCTCATATTTTTGGTAAATTATTTATTGTATGTATTTTGATATCACTTTTAGCAAGACATCCTTTTCTATAGGTTTAGTTACGTAATCATCACACCCCGCATTTATCGCGACTTCCTTTTCAGTACTGAATGCATATGCAGTTTGTGCAATTATTGGTAATTTCGGCATCCTTTCTTTTATAAGCTTAGTCGCACTTAGTCCGCTCATTACAGGCATCTTAATGTCCATTAAAACCATGTCAATGTCATTTCTCTCAAAGCAAATATCGACCGCTTCTTTTCCGTCCTCTGCTCTTATTACATCAAAATTAAGGCTGGTAAGAATTATATTCAAATAATCAAAACTCATTTCATCATCCTCTGCAATAAGAACTTTTTTGCTGGCCTTTATTATTGATACTTCGGACTTTTCGCTCTCTGGCTCTATTTCCGCAGCTTTAACGTATGGTATTGAAAAATAAAATTCTGTTCCCTTCCCTAATTCTGACTTCAGCCATATCTTCCCTTTCAGAGTCTCCACAAGTCCTTTGCATATCGAAAGCCCTAAACCTGCACCTTCATATCCTCTCGACATAGACATATCCACCTGATAAAACCTGCTGAATATTTTATCCTGATGCTCTTCATGAATTCCCTGTCCCGTGTCTTTCACTGAAAATAATATTTCATTTCCCTGTATAGAATAGTTAATTTCAACACTGCCGTGCTTTGTGAACTTCAAAGCATTGTTAATTAAATTTGTAAGTATCTGACTCAGCATTTTCTCATCAGACTCAAATAGTACATCTTCGGATTGCTGAAGTCTTAACTCAATACCCCGTTCTTCCGACTTTAAAAGAAACTGGTTAATTACGTTTTGCATCATCGTATGCATCGATATACTCTTCATACATACGCTCATGTTACCGGTCTCAATTTTTGATATCTCGATTATATCATTAATCAGCTCCAGTAAACGATTACCGCTGCTTTGAATAATACCCGAATATTTAATTATTTCTTCTTTGTTCGTTTCTTCTGTGTGCAAAAGTTCTGCAAAACCTAATATTCCATTTAGCGGAGTCCTTATCTCATGTGACATATTCTGAAGAAATGCTGTCTTTAGTCTGTCGCTTTCTTCCGCTTTTTCTTTTGCGACTAAAAGCTCTTCTTCTGCCTTCTTCTGTTTAGTTATATCCTGCCCTATTAATAGAATTTTATCTATTTCTTTATATTCATTCTCCAGTGCTTTAATCCTGTGATTAAGAAGCTTATACTCTCCGTCTTTGCATCTTATCTTTATTGATAATGTCTCCGATTTATCATTACTGTTTTTGCATTTGTCAAAAAAAACATTTAAGTCTATGGAATTATCCGGATGAAAGAAATCCGAAACCTTCTTCCCGTACAGCTCTTCCTCATCATAACCAAGAATGTCTTTATGTGTATTGTTGTAATAAATGTATTTCCAGTTTAAATCAAGTAAAGCTATTAGATCATATGAGTTTTCAGTTATGCTCCTGTATTTCTCTTCACTCTCTTTAATCGCCTCAACAAACATTATATTCTCTTCCTGGTCTGACAAAACCTTTCCTATTATAAGAGTTATAACCGGATAAATACCGATAACTGTCAAAGTAAGGACGCTAAAGCTTTCTAATATATGCTCACTCGGTAATGTAAACATCAGGATTAGCATCATAAGATGAACCGTAAAACCCAGTAAATACAAATTCCGTTTTTTAAGACTTAGCTTTCCTTTTTTCCTTAAATAATAAAAAATGTATCCGAATACAAATGCCTCAACTATCGTTAGCGTACCCATAACTAATCCGCCGCCGCCTATGTATGTTCTGTAAACTATTCCTATCAAAGATGATATTACTCCCGATATCGGACCGAAGAACAATGTACATAAACTTATCACTATCGTCCTGCCGTCAAATATTATTCCTTCTGTAAAAACAAAAGGATTCATCATACCTATAATTACCACTGCCCCAAAAAGTAATCCCTGAATTATTTTCCCCGATAATTTTTTTCTGCTGTATCTGGTATCTATGAATCCGGATAGAACGCTTAACGCTGCTAATACTGATAGGTTATATATTAAATCAATGAGTATCATTTCCTGCCATTATAAATGATTATGTTGCAAAGATAGCAAATTTAATCATGAATAGTTAGATTGAGATTTTTCTCATTTCGTTCTCATTTTGCTCTTTTCTTTTTATTTATCTTTTTTAATTACTCATATTTATTTAATTTATACATTATTATATTTTTAACATGAAAATTTTCCATATCCTGATATTTTTACTATCTCTTAGCTCAATTTGCTATCCGCAAATAGAAAACGTCTCTATTGAATACCCCGTGTACGATTTTCTTAAAGAAATGACTGTTAAAAAAATTATTAATTACGACGAAGATAACCCCAACCTCTCAAGGTTTGAAATTGCAAACTTCCTGAAAACTATAGATTCTAAAAAGACAGAATTAAGCAATACTGAAATAAAAATTCTAAATAAATATAAAGTTGAATTCATTCCTGAAGAAGCCAACAAAGATAATACTTGGCAAATGTTTGGCAGTGGGAAAAATTTTATTAAAAATCTCGAAGACTTCTTTTCCAATAAACAGAAATATATTTTCACCGCAGGTAAACCCGGAAGCAATGCTTTTATCGAAGGTATTGGAAATATATATGCTGGCACTGAATTTAAACCCAATAATAAAATACAGTCCGTAATGATGGATGGTGGTTTCAGAGCTCGTGGCACTATTTTTAATCATCTCGGTTATTCTTTCGATTTCACAAAAGGTTTTATAGGCGGTAGTAGTGAACTTGCTCCGTTTATTGAACCAAAATTGCGTTCAAATTTTAAGTTCAATGAAAACTCGGAATCTTATAATAACTATGACTTCACAAATGCTTACCTGAAGTTCTACATCGAACCGACCGAAGGAATGGGGCTTTCCGCTCAGTTCGGTCGGGAAAAACTCACATATGGTTATGGTTACGGCAGTAAACCCATACTCTCTGGTGACAATCCAAATATGGACTTCCTGAAAATGAATTTTGATTATGGAATTGTTAGATTTTCTTCAATCTTTGCCTCAACTGTTGGATACATGCAGCAAAACAGAGACGATAGATACACTAAATACTTCTCAGCTCATAGAATCAAAGTTGCTATTCCCGATATCGTTGACCTTGCCATTTCCGATGTCGTCGTGTATAATGGAAGGATTGAATTTGCTTACTTGAATCCTATCCTGCTCTGGCACTTTGCCGAAAAATCCCTTCAGGATAGAGATAATAAGAATTTCATTTTCGACTTCAAAACAAAATTCCTTAAAAATGTCGAGCTTCAGGGTACTTTCTTCGTTGACGATGACGAACAGTTTGCTATTCTTTCTGGTGCCACGACTCGCTCACAGAAATATGTTTATCAAATCGGTACTATGATTTATGAACCTTTTATAAAAAATCTTTCCTTAACTGTTGAATACACAAAAATAAGACCTTATACCTATACTCACTACGATATCCGTGATAACTATACTGCCTACGGCGTCAATCTCGGCCACCGCATTGGACCAAACGCCGACGAACTCTTCACCCGCATCACTTACAACATCTCCGACTGGGGAAGAATTAATCTCGAATACAGCCACGTCAGAAAAGGAAATAATATCTACGACGCAAACGGTAATCTCGTTACAAACGTCGGAGGCGATATTGCCCAGGGGCACAGAACAGGAATCGACCCCGAAGAAGCTCCTTTCCTCGCCGGCAACCGAGTTAACACTGACGCCATCGGCTTAAACTTCAGGTGGATTCCAATCCGCAACTATATCTTCGATTTCTACTACGGCTATAATATTCAAAACTATATAACCGAAGGATACAAAAAAGATTTCAGCTTCGGTTACATCCGCATGAACGTAGAATATTAATCAACAAATTATGAATCAGTAGAATCTTCTGGCAAGCAAAATTTCTATCCCCTGTAACCCCTCAAAAGTTGTATATCGTTGTATTAAAACAATCTTTTTACAAAAATAATAACGATATTATCTTTCCTTTTTCACCGAATTAAAAAATTTTCTATGTTCTCTTTGTCGAAGATTCGACGTGGCGAACGGTCTTTGCTCTTCGAGTCGTAGATCCACCGCTGCGGACGTCCCTTGCGGTCAGAATCTCTATAATTTGCTTTTCTCTTTTTTGTTTATATCCAAAGGCTACGCCATGTCCTCTTCGGAGTTTGTCTCAAATCCACCCCCATTTGTCATTCCCGAATGTTTTAATCGGGAATCTTATCAAGATAACTAATTCTTCTCTGCTTCCTCTGCGACCCTTGCGTTCAGAATCTCTATAATTTGTTTTTCTCTATTTTGTTTATAGCCATAGGCTACGCCGTGTCCTCAATGGAGTATGTCTCAAAACCACCCCCATTTGTCATTCCCGAATGTTTTAATCGGGAATCTTATCAAGATAACTAATTCTTCTCTGCTTCCTCTGCGACCCTTGCGATAAAATATTTCTATAATTTGTTTTTCACTATTTTGTTATAGCCAAAGTCTACGCTGTGTCCTCAACGGAGTATGTCTCAAAACCACCCCCATTTGTCATTCCCGAATGTTTTAATCGGGAATCTTATCAAGATAACTAATTCTTCTCTGCTTCCTCTGCGACCCTTGCGGTAAAATATTTCTATAATTTGCTTTTCTCTTTTTTGTTTATTATCACAGTCTACGCCGTATCCACCGCGAAGTTTGTCTCAAAACCACCCCCTTTTGTCTTCCCCGCATGCTCTTAGCGGGGATCTTATCAAGATAAATTGTTCTTACCGAATGTTTTAATCGGCCTGCCTGCCACAGGCAGGGGATCTTATCAAGATAAATTGTTCTTCTCTGCTTCCGAGTCGCAGATCCGACATTTCTTTGGCGGACGACCCTTGCGGTCAGAATCTCGATAATTTGCTTTTCTCTTTTTTGTTTATATTAATAGTCTACGCCGTGTCCACCGCGAAGTCATATCGGGAACCTTATCAATTTAATAATTCCTTTTTTGCTTCTATCAAAAATATTACTTTTGAGACAAAATAATTTTCCCGCAAATCTGTAACTTGATGAATACTATATGTTACATTGACATAAAATTAAATAATGACTATTTTAATTCAAGTATTAATAAACGCCCTCCAAAAAATAGTATCTATTTGATTCATTAGGGGGATTAAGCAAATACAATTATGAATAATTTGAGTTATCAAATTTGTTTGTCTGAGGGGCGAGAACTTATTTTGATAATTTCTTTATCTTCAATTACTTTTCATTTTTTAGATTCATCTATCAAACCTGATATTAAATATTCTATAAATTATGTTTATGAAAATTAAATTAACCTGTTTATACATATTACTTCTATCAGCGGTATTTATAAGTAACGTTTTTTCTCAGAACATTATTGTTTACAATTCGAGTAATTCCGGATTGCCTAATGCCCCTGTTTTATGCATTACTCCTGATAGATACGGGGCAATATGGATTGGAACCCAAGATAGCGGAATTGTAAAGTTTTACAACAATCAATGGACAAGGTATGATTCAGCAAATTCGGGACTGCCTGGGAACAAAATAAGAGATATAGTATTTGACAG